>JAFVEF010000029.1 GCA_017478105.1 Bacilli bacterium
CTCATATTATATAGTATTTTTTATTTTGTTAAAATCATAAATAGATGTAGGCTCTGGAATATGTATTATATTTATTTTTTCTTCACCTGCAGAACATCTAATGTTATATAAATCAATCAATTGTTGTAATTGAGTACTTGGTAGCTTGTCAATCCTATCAAGTATCTCTCTAACTTCTAAATCTATATCTTCAACCTTAATCATATTCAAATTCACTTATCTGATTCAATAAATTTAATTTTTATAATCTTCACAAAAATCTTCTAATACTTCATTTTCATCTACTTTTAGATGATTAAGCTCATTAACTACATATCTTGTCCTTTCTTCATAACTCATATCTTCCCATTCATCTTCCCATACTTGTATTGTATATTCTCTATATTCAGTTCTTGAAGAAATTAAATTAATGTTTATCTCTTTTCTATTAAATGGGGCAGAGCTATTATCTGCCCCTAATGGTAAATTACTCATATTTTAATATTGTCTTTAGTTCTCTTTCTGCTTCTAATAATGTATCAAATATTCCTATATTACCTAGTTCAAAATGATAATAAGGATTATACCAAAAGCCTAAACTATTATATTTTTCTATTGTATAGTAAGTTTTATACTTTCCTTTAAGACAACTAATCCTATACTTGCTCATATTCTTCTAATAATTTATCTTCAATATCTTGTATAGTTAAGTTAGTCTCACTCCTTTCTTTATTATAATCATCATATGTTAATAATCCTCCTGACTGCCACCATGATTGAACATCTACACTAAACCATTTATACATGCTATCTTTAGTATTTATAAAATAGATTAAATTTTCGTCATAAGATGGTATAGAGCATTCTAAAACTTTTTGAGGATTTGTAACATATAAATCATCATAACTTATATTGTCTTTTATTCTTTCACTTAAAGGAACTTCTGTTTGAGTATGATTATCTTCCCATATCTTAACTTTTATATTCTTTGTATCATCAAAGTCATAGATATTGGTTACAATAGCAATATGAAGCCTACTATTACCCCATTTGCCATCGTCTAAAAAGACAAATTTATCTCCTATTTTAGGATTATTTATATCCTTTCCTATATTATATTTACTTAATATATTTCCCATTTTTATTCTTCTAATTTCTCATTAAAATTTACGTACTAATAAAAGAACATCTTTAATACAGCCTTTTGGTATAGTTGTTAATCCACTATATTGAGGAGGATTAAATCCCCAATTTTGTGTAATAGTTATATAATCTGTCTCATTATATAGCACAATACCTACTGATGATATTATAGTAGGTTCTATATCTGATTTATTCATATCCTCTGATAAAGTCCATTGAATCTTACATGAACAGCTATCTATCCAAGATATTTCAACTTTATCTCCAACCTGAAATTCTTTAAAATCTTTTTCCATATTTTTATTTTCTTTAGATTCACTTAATGTATTTCCCATTTTTTTTTCTGTAAATTTTACCATCTTACTACTCCTCTATTTTAATTAAATCTCCTACACTCTTATCTTTGTATTGTCTTATAAAACTTTCAGAAGTTTTTATTTTATCATACTTTTCTTTTACTGATAACTTAGTTTTGTTATCAGTAAAAGTTAAAGTATCTTCATCTCTATCAGTCAGTTTATAAAAAGCA
>JAFVEF010000030.1 GCA_017478105.1 Bacilli bacterium
AATTAAATTATACATTGATTATTACAATAATGAAAGACCTAGTTATGCATTAAATTATAAAACCCCAATTCAATTTAAAATCGAATCAGGCTTTTAATTCTTACTTTTTTACTGTCTACTTTTACTTGACTACTTTAAAATACTATTCTTTTTTTATCTTCCATTTTGGCAACCATTGTTGTTTCCAAATCCCCAGAATAAGAAGAAGATTATAATAATGATTATTAAAATTGCCCACCAACCACCAAAACCATCATTATTGTTTTGATAACTTGGGTAAACTGGATATCCATATGAATACATAAATATTCTCCTTTCTTTTTTATTTTATGAAGAATATTTATTTTTGACAGTTAATTTGTCTATTCTACAGTTACACTTTTAGCTAAATTCTTAGGTTTATCTATGTCACAACCTCTTTTGTATGCTACATAATATGCAATCATTTGAAGTGTAGGAACTACTAATAGTGGTTGTAGTTTCTTGTGTACTTTAGGTACAATGATACTACTTTCATAAGAGCATTCTTCAGTACCAACATATATTGGATGTGCTCCTCTTGAAATAACCTCTTCTAAATTAGAAATTGTTTTATCATGTGTTTCTTCATCTGTTACTATAGCAAAAACTATTGTACCATCATTGATTAATGATATAGTTCCATGCTTTAATTCTCCAGCTTGATAAGAATCACTATGGATATAAGATACTTCTTTTAGTTTTAAACTCCCTTCCATACTAATTGCATAATCAATTCTTCTTCCTATAAAGAATACATCTTCATGTTTATAAATTGAATCAGCTAATTTCTTATAGAATCCACTTTTATCTAATAATACTTTTAATTGTTGTGGTATTTTTACTAAATCTTCTAAGTATTTTTTATCTTCTTTAATTTTATAAGATAATAAGCTTATTATTAAAACTTGTAAGATAAAAGCTTTTGTTGTGGCAACTGCTACTTCTCTACCTGCTTCAATTAGAACTTTATATGTACATTCTCTAGCTATTGTTGATGTTTCAACATTGACGATTGCTAAAGTGTCAGCGTTATTACTATTTGCTTTTCTCATAGCAGCTATAGTATCAGCAGTTTCTCCTGATTGAGATATTAATATTACTAAAGTGTCTTTTTCATAAATAATATTTCTGTAACGATATTCACTAGCAACATCAATTTCTACTTTTATACCATCATCTTCGAATAAGTATTTACCTATCATACCAGCATAATAGGCAGAACCACATCCTACAATGTGAATATGTTTATACTTTTTTAGATCAGGTAATAAGTCTAAATTATCTTTATATTTTCTTATGATATTATCAACAAGGACTGGTTCTTCCATTATTTCTTTCATCATGTAATGTTCATATCCTTGAAGATTATTATCTTTATCTTTCAGATCACTAATATTTATTTCTCTTTTTATTTCTTGACCATTTTTAGTAATTTTATAATTATTATAATCCATTTCAACTATTTCATTTTCACCAAGTAAAACATATTTATTTGTATGATTTATGATAGCTCCTATATCACTTGTGACAAAGAATCCATCTTCTTTTACACCTAATATTAGAGGTGATTCACATCTGATTGCATATAGCTTTTCACAATCATCACAGATAATTGCTAAAGCATAGCTTCCCTTTAGTCGTTTTATTGTTTTTTCTATGGCAGCTTTTACATCATCTTTATAATAGTAATTCATTAAAGCTGCGATTACTTCGGTGTCTGTTGTAGTTTTAAATTCAACATTTTCTTTTTGTAATTCTTCTTTTAATTCTTTGGCATTTTCTATTATTCCATTATGAACTAAAGTAATTTTTCCTACTTTATGAGGATGAGCATTTACTTCACTTGGAATTCCATGAGTTGCCCATCTTGTATGAGCTATACCAATATTAGCTTCTATTATTTTTTCATTATTTACTTTTTCTTCTAGTGATGATATTTTGCCAACACTTTTTATTATCTGTGTTTCAGTTTTATTTTTAAGAGCTATTCCTGCAGAATCATAGCCTCTATATTCTAATTTTTTTAATCCTTCAATAAGGAATTCTTTTGGATTTTCTTTTCCTATATATCCAATAATTCCACACATATATTTAATCCTCCTGATTTTACTGTGTTGATATATGTTTTGTTATAATTTTGATTTTACTTTTTTTCATATATCTTACGAACCACCATCCGTAGTAGTATCCGCCGAATCTTTCGATAACTACTAACCTCGTCAACTATTTCGTCCAGGCGCTAAAATGATGTTACAACCTTTCTATCATCATCTTTAAAATAATTTTATACTAAAAAAAAGAAATTAGCAAATTATCTTGTAATTTCTTCTTTTGTATAATCATAATCTAATCTTTCTGTTTTGTTCTTTTTTTCTTTTATTAGTTTTTGTTCATTCTTGGAACTCTTATATATTTCTTCATATTCCATTTCTATTTTCTTTTTTAAATTTAATAGTTCTTGTTCTCCATTAGTAATTGTGTTGTTAATGCTTTTTTCTTCAAGTGTTTTAATCTCTGTTGTATCAGTTTGATAATATAGTATTCCTTCTTTAAGATTATAATATTGAATGATATCAGTGTATTTAAGATAAATAGTATAGTCTTTGTTATTTTTTCTACACACAGCACTATTAATATCAGTTACATTTAGAGTGCTTTTTGAATAATTGTATGCTTTTTTTATCATGGAAATACAACTAGCATCATTATTTGAGTTTTCTTTAAAAAACTTCTGATTATAGTCTGGATTAATTCTTATTCCTAAATAGACAACAACAATTATTACTAAATATATTGTATATATTATTAATGGGATTATGAAGTTTACTCTTCCTTTTTTTTCACAAGTTTCTTTTTCTAGTAAATCGTCATCTTTTAAAACTATTTTTGATATCATTCTTTTGGCATATGATACGTAAATCTTATTAAAAGTAAATCCTATAATTATCATACTTAATATAATAAATGGTAAGTATAGTATTCTTATATAAATGAATATAAGTAATGAAACTAATAAACCTAGTATTCCTGTTATATACATTTTTCTATAAATAAAATATAACCAATTAAATATAAATGCATATATGTTGAAAGTCTTTTCTTTTATTATATTAGCGTCTTCACCAATAAAACTATCTAACAAGTATTCATATTCATAATATTTTGTTTTTTCTTTCTTTTCTTTTTTATTATTAGTTGGAATATCATCTATATTAAACTCTTCAAATTCTTCTTCTTTTTTTTCTTCTTTTTCTTCTTCGATGTCATTCGAATTATCATTTTCCGATATATCAACTTCATCATTTTCAAGATCAAAGTCAAAACTATCTAAATCATCATCTTCGTCATCAAGTTCTATATCGTTATACTCTATTTCTTCTTCAATTTTATTATCAGTTTCTTCTTTTGAATTGTAATAACCGCAGACAGTACAAAACTTTTCATTTGGTTTTAATTTTTTTCCGCAATTCTGGCAATTCATAGTATCACCCTTTTCTATTCTTCCGGTAATTTTTCATAATCACCTAAATTATTATCTAATTCTTTTATTTGATCAGCAAATATTTTATCAAATTCTGGCATTGATTTTTTAATAACATCTGGGTAAATATTCTTAGATTCAGTAATTGCTTTTTTAAAATCTAAAACATTTACTTCATATCTATTATCAAATAATGCATTCGAAAATGCTTGTTGAACAATAGTTAGTGAAACGTCTGGGTATCTTGAGCCAATTTCATATATTCTTTTATATTCACTAGTAATATCAGTGATAAACTCCATCATCTTTTTTTGAATATAAGGACTATACATCATTTTGGCACCAGTCCTTTTTTCAATTTTTGGTAATGTTCCAACTAAAATTTCAATATTTTCTTCTCTAGTAGGTTCAAATATTTCTACTTTTTGGAAACGTCTTACAAAGGCTTTATCGCGTAAAATATATCGTTCATATTCTTCAGTAGTAGTTGCTCCGATTACTTTTATGTCTCCTCTATCTAGGGCTGGTTTAAACATATTTGCAAAATCCATTGCTTCTCCTTTTGTACCCATTAGCGTATGAATTTCATCTATAAATAAGATTAGTTTTGATTCACTTTTTAACTCATCAATTAGTACTTGAACTTTTGATTCTCCAGTAATTGGATCTGTTCCTAATAATGCTGCAGTATTTAGTTTAATTACTTGATAATCTTTTAAAATATCTGGGACTAATCCTTTTTGTATTCTATATGCTAAACCTTCAACAGTTGCAGTTTTACCAACACCAGGTTTTCCTACTAAAACGGCTGATTTATCTGGAGTCAAAAGAATAAGAATTAGTTCTTTTATTTGTCTATCTCTTCCAATTGCTGGGTTTGTTATATAATTATTGTTTTGAAAGTTTTCTCCATAGTTTTTAAGCATGCTCATTCTTTTTGATTTAATATTAAAATTTTCTTCTACTTTTTTATCAAAAGCTTCATTTAAATCCATTATATCACTTCCTAATCTAACTTATTATATCATACTTTTTTATTATTACTTATTTCTATTTCGTAAAAATTCAACAAATCCTCTTAATAATTCTTTTTTATTAGTATCTATCCAAGAAATATTATTTAATAAATCTAGGCTTTCATCATATAAATTATTCATTGTATTATGGGCGTATTCATATGACTTACTTTTTATTAGTAATTCTTTAATTCTAGTAATATTTTCATCTGATAAATCATCTGTTCCATATATTTTATTAAATTCATCTTTATATTTTGTTGTTTGAATATAATAATACATTAATGTTTGTTTATATTCTTTTATATCTGAACCAGTTATTTTACCAATATTATCATTAAAAATACCTAGGATATCATCTTGTATTTGAAAAGCTATTCCTACTTTTTCTCCAAATAATTCTATATCTTCTTTTTGTTTAGTAGTCGCTCCTTTTAAAGTTAATCCTAATATTAATGGGCCAATTATTGTGTAATAGGCTGTTTTTAATTTATAAATATTCATTATACTATCTTTTAATGTATCTATTTCAATACCTTTATATTTACTATCGTATGGAAGTACTACATCAAGTATTTCTCCTTTAATAGTTTTTAATACTATATCATTATAACAAGTTAAAATTTTCCCTAAGTTGTCATCATTTATATAGGATTCAGTTATAATCTTATTTGCTGTAAATAAACCATAATCTCCCATACATAGAGCTATTGAATTAGAAAGATGGTTTATGATATTTTTATCATTTATAATCTTATAATTATCTTTATTTACTGAATGAATAGTCTTTACATCCCTTCTTATATCATCTTGGTCAATAATATCATCATGAACTAGAATTGATGTTTGGAAAACCTCATAAGCAAGAGCTAAATCCATCGCATACTTTGTGTCATTAGATAATAAATAATAACCAAGTTCTATAAGTATCCCTCTAATTAGTTTTCCATTTGAATTTAATTTTTTAAAACTATCTAAATTATTATTTATAATTTGATTGTCTTCTTTTAAATTATTATTAAATTCTTTTATTTTCTCTTCTAATTTTTTCTTTTCTTTGTTATAAAATTCTAAGAATAATGAATTCATATTATCATTTCCTTCCAGCAATTGATTCTTTTGCTTCTTCTAATAGATCATTATTATAATCTGTTTTTTCTTTTCCAATACTTATTGTTAAAAACTCATCTACTTCAAATGGTAGAGTTTCTATTTTTATACTAGGATTATGAAAAGATAATCTATTAAATGTTCTAATCATTTTATTAGTAATATTACTTTGAATATAGTCATTTCTTTTGGCTTTTTCTTCTTTTTGCTCTTTTTTCTTAGATAAGTCACTAGCAATATCTCTACTTAAATATCTTAATGGTAGATAAGTAACATATTTAATTGTATTTATATTTTCTTTTTCTAATAAATCAATGAAGATACTTAACGATAATACAAATGATGGGGTTACATCACTAATGTTATATTCTGGATAATAATCACTTTTATTTTCTTTATAATCTTTATATTCTTTTGATTCGTATTCTTGTATTCCTTTATTAAGTTTATATAATAATCTGTTTATTTTTTTGGAATATGAATCTTCTTGATTGTTTTCATTTTTAGGGTTTTGGACACTATATATATAGCAAGTATTATCCATTATTCCATAGTATATTGAAGGTAAATGGTAAATACTAGTTTTTTCTTTATCCTGAAGGGAAATATTAATCTTATATGGTGTTTCCATACTAGTATGAGCTTCTTCTTTTTCTATTATTAGATAGCTATTTAAAAAGTTTTTATCTAGTGGTATTTCAACTTTATTATTTAAATAATCAAATGTTTTATCTTCTAGAAAAGCTATTCTTTTAGTTAATAATTGTTCAGGGTTTTTAAAGTCTTCTAGAGAAGCATTGGCAAATAAGAAAGCCATTAACCATTTCTTATGATTTTTATCAATATCATCATAAAACTTAATTGTTTTTCTATTGGCTTTTAATTCTTTATCTATATATTCTTCTAATAGTTTAAAGAATCTATCTTTATTTTTAATTTCTAGAGTTGGAGCATTTGTATAATCAATAAATTTTTCTTCATCTTCAATGATTGTATTAAATACTATAGGCCATAAATCATTATCAATTATGACGACTCCTTCACATGATTCTTTTATTAGTTCATAAAATATTTCTTTCATCTTTTTTTATCCTACTTTCTTTTATCATAATGATTATAATAAATAAGACTCCTATACATATTGCAGAATCTGCTAAATTAAATACTGGAAAATAATGTTCATTTATATGAAATAATAAGTAATCAATAACAGATCTATGAATAATTCTATCAATTAAATTACCAAATATTCCCCCTATAACAAGACCTAATAAAAATTGCATATAAGTATCAGTTATTTCTTCTTTTTTAATATAATTATGAATAAATAAGATGAATATAACACTAATAATTATAAGGAATAAGGTTTGATCTTGTAAGATAGAAAAAGCGGCTCCTGTATTTTTTGTGTAATATAATGAGAAGAAGTTTGGTATAACAATTATTTCTTCTTGTATCTTTAAAAAATGAATTACTAATAATTTTATTATTTGATCTAATATGATAATAATACTTGCGGTTGGATAGACTATCTTTTTATTATTCATTTTCGTCTCCTTTTAAATATTTTATTCTTTCTACTATTATTTGTATTTCATCAAGTCTTCTTTCAACATTTCCCCTTACTTTTAATAAATCATTTTTTTCAATATTGGGAAATTGATTAAATACTTTAGGAAAAACAGTAAATTCTTTAGATGTTGTTTCATCACTACCAGTAATAAAAGCCATTTTATCTCCTTTTTTAGTATTAATTACTTTTATTTTGTCTACTAGAATTAAAACATCTACTTTTTTATTGAAATATTTATCAATATCAATTAATTGAATACAATATGGATTATCTTTTTTATACATTGTTGTTGGGTGTGTTGAAAGATAAAAACCAAATACTTCTTTTTCTTGATTTAAAAGAGTTAATTGATCATATTCTTTTTGTTTTTCTATAACTGGTTTCATGACTAATGAAGGATCTATATCTTTAGTTAGTTCAGCATAATTAAATAAACTATCTAAGTTAGTTATTAGTGTATTTCTATTATAATTAAACTCTCTGAAAGTATCAGCTTTTATTAATAATTCAAATGTCTTTTTACCTATTCCAGCAATATATAATCTACTAAAGCAATCAAATATATCAATAAAATCTCCATCTTTTTTAGCATTATCAATTTGATTTGATACTACGGCTCCTATTCCTTTTATGTTAGAAATGGGATAGATAATACTATTATTTTTTATAGTGTATCTACTTTTACTATCTGTAATAGTTGGTTTTTCTATTATTATATTATTGGCTTTTGCTTCTAAAATATATTCATTTGTTTTTGATTCACTTCCAATTACGTTTGTTAGTAAATTAGAAAAGAAAATAGTTTTATAATAACACTTTAAATATGCCATTTTATAAGCAATTACTGAATATACTACAGAGTGTGATTTATTGAATCCATAACCAGCAAAATTTAAAATTAAATTAAATATTTTTTTAGCATCTTCTTCACTATGATGATTCTCTTTACTCTTTCTAATGAATTTTTCTTCTTCACTTTTTAAAAGATTTATTTTTTTCTTACTCATTGCTCTTCTTAAAATATCTGCTTCTTTTAATGAATAATTGGCATAGATATTTGCGACTTGCATTATTTGTTCTTGATATATTAAAAAGCCATAAGTGTTTTTGGTTATTTGTTCTAATGAAGGGTCTAGATAAGTAATTTTTTCTTCATGATGTTTTCTTTTTATATAGGAATCGATATTAGTAGCAGCACCTGGTCTATATAAGGCGATTGCAGCTACTATATCTTCAAAAGAATTTGGTTTTAATCTTTTTAAAAAATTTCTCATTCCACTTGATTCAAATTGGAATATTCCACAAGTATTGGCTGTTTCAAAAATTTTTAAAGTTTTTTCATCATCTAATGGTATTTTATTAAAATCAATTTCTTTGTTTTCAATCTCTTTTATATCATTTAATATATTATCTATTAGGGTTAGATTTTTTAACGCTAAAAAATCCATTTTTAATAATCCTAATTCTTCAAGATGTTCCATAGAATATCCAGTTAAATATAGACTATCTGTTTTAACTAAAGGAATAACTTCATCTAAATCTACTCTACTCATGACAATACCTGCTGCATGTGATGAAGTATGTCTTGGAAATCCTTCTAATTTGGTCGCAATATTAAACATATCTTTTAGAATATTATCGCTATCTATTCTTATTCTAAATGATTCATTATTTTTATAAATATCTTTTAATTTTTCTTTGGACATACTGGGGATAAATTTACATAGAGAATCTACTTTATAGATTGGAATATTTAAAACACGAGAGACATCACGTAACACTTGTTTTGCTTGAAGAGTTCCAAAAGTAATAATTCCACTTACTCTTTTTTCTCCATATTTTTCTTTGACATATTCAATTACTAAGTCTCTTTTATTATCTGGAAAATCGGTATCAATATCTGGCATGGTCTTACGATCAGGATTTAAAAATCTTTCAAATAATAAATCATATTTTAATGGGTCAATATCTGTTATTCCTAGAGAGTATGCTACTAAGCTTCCAGCAGCACTTCCTCTTCCAGGACCGACTAGTATTTTATTCTTTTTAGCATATTTTATAAAATCATAGACTACTAAAAAGTAATTAGCAAAGCCCATTTTTGTAATTACATCATATTCATATAACAATCTTTCTTTATAATTTAATGGTATATTATTATTTAGTCTTTTATTTAATCCTTTTTTACATAACTCAAGTAAGTATTTTTCAGGATTAGAAATATCATAGATAGGAAGTAAATTTTCACTTTCTGGAAATATAACATTACAATTATTCGCAATAATACTTGTGTTTTCAATTCCTTCTTCACTTGATAAATTATTTATATCATTTATTTGTAATTCATGATCTAGTATGTCATAGTTTTCTTTATCATTTATAGTTTTTCCATCTCTTATTAGTAATAGATATTTTAGTAATTTTTCATCTTCTTTTTTTACATATAAATTTTTTCTAAAAAAAACTATATTATTAGTTATAATTCTTGCCTCTTTTTCTTCATCTTTATTTGTATATCCTAAATATAAATCTAAATATATATTTCTTAATTCATCAAATAGATTTTTACTATTAAAAGGAAGTATACAATATAAATTATGATTATATTTATTTAAATCATCTGATGTAACTTTTCTTTCACTTTGAATAGTAGATAATTTGATTAAGTTTTTATAGCCAATATAATCTTTGGCAAAAAGAACTACTTCGTAATCTTCTAATATGATGTTTAGTCCTATTATTGGTTTAATATTATTAGCTTTACATAATTTATAGAAATCCATTGTTTTAAACATGTTTTTATCACAAATAGATATCATTGAGATATTATTATTTTTAGAATAATCTATTAAATCTTCTATTTTTATTAAACTTGATAGTAATGTATAATTTGTTTGATTAAATAATGGAATATACATAATAATACCTCCTTAAATTTATTTTATCATACAATTTATTATTATTAAATATTAGTTTTGTTTGACTTTATAAAGGTTTTGTGATAAAGTTATTAAGCAAGTGATTTATGTTGGAGGAGGGATAATATGGCAATGAATATAACTACTAGAGTTGGTAATGTTAAGAATAAAAGATCTCATGCTTTAAATGCTACTAAAAAAAGACAAAATTTAAATTTACAAGTATATAGACTTGAAGACGGTACTAAAGTTAGACTTTCTACTAAAGAAATTAAAACTTTAAGAAAAAATGAAAAAACTGCTTAAGCAGTTTTTTTTATTGACATATATAACCAGAACTAGTATATGTATTTAATACTTCTTCTTTTGTAGTATTTGGTTGAAATTCAACACTTGTTGAAAAGTGTGTAGCTTGAATTGGATTTAATAGATTTAAATCTAAGTGAGTGTAATCTACATTTACTAATACTGTTAATTCAGTTGGATTAGATGTTACTTGAATATTATAGCCATCTGTTTGATTCATAAAACTATTATAAGCTTTTATATAATTATCTATTGTAGTTAAACCTTGAGTATTACCAGGAGTTTGTTTTACATAAAATCTCTTTTCAAAATTTGTTAAAACATTATTTGTAAAAGTTAAATCTATACTAAATTCACTATCTGTTCCATCAGGATTAGCTGAAGTATTGTGATAACAATATAATTTTGAATTATTAGTTACTGGATTAATAACTTTATTTTCATTTTTTCTAGTTTCTATTTGGGGAACAGGTTCTTCTTGTTGTAAAAATTGTATAACACTTAGGGTTGTTCCAAAAAAAATAGAAATTACACCTAATATAGCCACAATTATAGCTGGCTTTTTACTAGCAATTTTTTCATAGCGAACTACTTTTTGTACTTCTTGTAAGTTTAAAACTTGCGTTTTTTGAACTTCTTCTTTGGAAAGTTGTTTATCTATTTCTTCTTGAGTAATCTGTCTAGGCATATTCTGATTCATCTCTTACCCACCTCTATCATAAAATCATTATAGCAAAAACAATTTATTTTGGAAATATATTTTTAAAAAAAATTAAAAAACAATGCGTTTTAAGCATTGTTTTGTTTTACTCTAGCATCAAATTTCTTTCTCTCTTCAGTATTTAGAATCTTTTTTCTTATTCTAATGTTGTTTGGAGTTACTTCGACAAGTTCATCTGAGTTAATATAATCAAGAGCATATTCTAAAGATATTGGTCTTGGTCTTTTTAAAACTACTGTATGATCTGATCCTGCAGCACGAGTATTAGTTAATTGTTTTCCTTTTACAACATTAACTGCTAAATCATTATCACGGTTACACTCACCTACTACCATACCTTCATATACTTCTTCACCTGGAGCAATAAACATTACACCACGATCCTCTAAATTACCTATTGAATAAGCAGTAGCATTTCCATTTTCCATAGAAACTAATACACCTAATTTTCTTTCACCAATTACAACATTTTCATATGGTAAGAATTCTTTGAAAGAATGATTCATAATACCATAACCTTTTGTTAGGGTCATAAAATCAGTTGAGAAACCAATTAAACCACGAGATGGGATTGTATATATAAGTCTTACTTGATTTTCAAAGTTTGACATTGATTCCATTTTTCCACCACGTATACCTAATTGTTCAATTACACTACCTACTGATTCTTCAGGTACTTCTATTTGTAATTCTTCATATGGTTCATATTTAACTCCATCTTTTTCTTTAATAATAACGGTTGGTTTTGAAACTTCTAATTCAAAGCCTTCACGACGCATGTTTTCTATTAAAATACCTAAATGTAATTCTCCACGACCACTTACTAGGAATGATTCGTTAGTTGCTGGTTCAACTCTTAAAGATACATCTCTTTGGGTTTCACGATTTAATCTTTCTTCTATTTTTCTAGCTGTAACTATTTTTCCATCTCTTCCAACCATTGGAGATGAGTTAGTTCCAAATGTCATTTGAAGAGTTGGTTCATCAATATGTAAACCTGGTAATGGTAAAATATTGTCATTATTACAGATTGTTTCTCCTACAGAAATATCAGAAAGTCCAGCAACTGCGATTATATCTCCAGCCTCTGCTTCTTCAATTTCTATTCGATTATATCCTAAATATCCAAATAGTTTTTGAATTCTGAATTGTTTTGTAGAACCATCTAGACGACAACAAGTTACTACTTCTCCTGTTTTTATTTTTCCGTTATGTACTCTACCTATTCCAATTCTTCCAACGAATTCATTATAGTCTAATAAAGCTGGTTGAAATTGAAGTGGAGCATTATTATCTCCTGCAGGTGCAGGAATTTCTTCTAAAATAGTATCTAATATTTCAGTAAAACCTTCTGTTTGTGTAGATAAATCATCACTAAAAGAACAAGTGTTATTTACTGCTGATGCATATATAACTTTAAAGTCTAGTTGATCATCATCTGCACCTAATTCAATAAATAAATCTAATACTTCATCTAATACTTGACTACATCTAGCACTAGGTTTATCTACCTTATTAATAACTACAATTGGTTTAACTCCTGCTTCAAAAGCTTTTTTTAATACGAATCTAGTCTGAGGCATTGCACCTTCATAAGCATCTACTACTAAAAGTACACCATCAACCATGTTCATAATACGTTCAACTTCTCCACCAAAATCAGCATGACCAGGTGTATCTAAAATATTTATTCTTACACCTTTATAATCCATAGCTGTAGTTTTAGCAAGAATAGTAATTCCTCTTTCTTTTTCAAGGGAATTTGAATCCATTGAAACATTACTTAAATCTTCATTATCTCTAAACATTCCAGAGTGTTTTAATATACCATCTACTAATGTAGTCTTTCCATGGTCAACGTGTGCTATTATTGCGACATTTCTTTTTTCCATAAACTCCACCTCTTTATACACGCTCACCATTATAACATAAAATAAAAAAGAAGTAAATCATTACTTATATTTTTGAATATATTAACTTTATTATTTATTCTTATTAAATAGTTTATAAAGATATTTAATTATTAGAAATAATAGAATTATTCTTATGGGTGTTTTTAAATAATTAACATATGTTTTTAGAATTATCCAGTTTTCACCTAATTGATAGCCAACATAGACAAAAGCTAGGGTCCATGGAATTGAACCAATTGTTGTGTATATTAAAAACTTCCAAAATGACTGTCTTGTTATTCCTATAGGTAGAGATATTAGAGTTCTTACTATTGGAAAGTTTCGACCAATAAGCGCTGATAACATACCATATTTATTGAACCAGGAATCACTTTTTTCTAGTTCATCTTCTTTCATAAAAAAATATTTCCCATATTTTTTTACAAAAGCATTTCCTCCAAAATAGCCCATAAAATATATTACTATTGCGCAAAATACACTTCCAAGTAGTCCTGTTAAAAAGGCTCCTGTAAAAGTAAATATTTTTTTACTAGCAAGTATTCCACCTGTTGCGAGTATTAATTCACTGGGGATAGCAATTATTACAGCTTCTAAAACCATTCCTAAAAACATTCCAAAATAGCCATAATTACTAATTAGTTTTATTACAAAGTCAGTCATCTAATCACCTAGTTAAGTATATGAAAAAAAGAATTAATATTTCATTAATTCTTCAATATATTCATATAAGTAATTATATTCTTTCTTATTTAATTCATCTAATATTTCATGATGTTTTTTCATTACTCCCCCATTAAAATGTTTTAACATTTCATAATCATTATCATTATCACCTATTACATGTACTTTATCATAATCTAAGTCTTCTAAATTAATTAGTTTTTTTAAAGCATTTTCTTTATTTACTGTTTTTTCTATAATGTTTATATGAACTCTACTAGCATATATGTGACATAAATTTTTTTCTTTAATAACTTTTACTATTTGTTCTTTTTCTACTTCATCTATACAATTAACTACTATTTTTACACAATCATTTAAATTAGTTGTTTTATTATAACCGTCATCTAAGTAATAGTCTTTTGTATATTTTTCTATAATAGGTAGTACTTTTTCTATTGTTTCTTTATCTAAATACGTTGTATCTAAACAATAATCTGTATAATTAAATATTTTAGCTCCATCTTCACATATTAAATATGTATATGGAATTTTTAATTCATTTAAAAATATTTTTAAATCAGTATAATTTCTACCTGTTATTACACAGAAAATATTTCCTTTTCTTACAAATTCTTTTATTGCTTCTACATTTTTTAATGTCTTTTCTTTGTCATCTTCTAAGTAGATTGTATTATCAAAATCACTTGCTAATATTTTCATAGTACCACCTATTTTAATTATACACTAAAAAAATAATAAAAAAAAAGACTTTCGTCTTTTTAATGTCTAATATTGCCAATAATGATATAAATATCATTATTATTTTATTTAAAGATATTTTTAAAGATAGAACTTAATCCTTTATTTATTGCTTTATCTAATACTTTGTTTACTACTTTGTTAGTAGCTTTTTTCTTTAGTTTTTCTACTGGATCATTTCTTTTAGCTTTTTCTTCTTCACGTTTTTTCTTTTCTTCTTGACGTTCTTTTTCTTTCTTTTCTTTTTCTTCAATCTTGGCAAGTCTTTCTTTTTCTTTAGCCTCTTCTATTTCTTTTCTTTGAGCTTCTTCTAACTCTATTTTTTCTTTTATCATTCTATCTAATTCTTCATAAGCAGAATCTCTTTCTTGGGCTTCTTCGTATTTTCCAACTAGACTAGAATTATTTATTACTTTATTTCTTGTAATATCATCTAATACTCCCATTTTACTTTGTGGTGGTAAAATGATAGCTTTTTCTACTATTTCTGGTTCACCTTTTTCATTTTGGAAAGATACTAAGGCTTCACCTGTTCCTAGAGCTAAAATGGCATCCATTGTGTCAAAAGCAGGATTTGTTCTAAAAGCATCTGCAGCAGCTTTTACTGTTTTTTGTTCACTAGGAGTATAAGCACGAAGTGTGTGTTGAACACGATTTCCAAGTTGCGCAATGACATCATTTGGAATATCAGTTGGTGCTTGAGAAATAAAGTAAATTCCAATTCCTCTTGATCTTATTAATTTTACTACTTGGACAATTTGTTTTAGACGATAATTTGGCATTCCATTAAATAGTAAATGGGCTTCATCAAAGAAGAATACCATTTTTGGTTTATCTAAATCTCCTACTTCTGGCATTTTAGTAAATAATACTGTTAATAGCCATAGTAAAAATGAAGCATATAAATCAGGTGATTGAAATAATTCTACTGCGTGTAGTATATTTATATATCCTTTACCGTTTTCATCTGTAGTAAAGAAATCTTTTATGTCTAATTCTGGTTGGCCAAAGAATTTATCGGCTCCTTGGTTTTCTAAGGTTAATAAGCATCTTTGAATAACACCTACACTTTGTGTTGCGATATTACCATATTTAGTTGTGAAATCATTTTTATTATCACCAACATATTGTAGTAATAATCTCAAATCTTTTACATCATCTAGTTTCCAATTGTTTTCTTGAGCAATTTTAAAAATTATTTCTAAAACTCCTTCTTGGGTTTCAGAAAGACCTAACATCATTGATAATATATCTGGTCCAATTGAATCTAGTGTAGTTCTAATTGGATGTCCATATTCTCCAAAAATATCCCAAAATCTTACTGGAAAATTTTTGTATTCAAAATCTTTAATATCTAGTTTTTTTAATCTTTCTTGTAGACTTTCACTATCTTCTCCAGGAAGAGCAGTTCCTGCAAGATCTCCTTTTACATCGGCTAATAATACTGGAACACCAGCATCAGAAAAACTTTCGGCCATTACTTTTAAAGTAATTGTCTTTCCACTACCACTTGCTCCTGTTATTAGTCCATGGCGATTTGCTTTATCAAGTAAGATTCCTAATTCCTTTTTATTACTTTTACCAACTAATACTTTATTATCTTTTAGCATAAGTTACCTCCATTTTCTTTATTATATCATTATTTTTTACTTTTTAATCTTTTTCTTTTCTTTGTCAATAATATAATTATTGGGATAAATAATAAAATAATAATTACATAATAATATTTTTTTAGTACTTTTATATAATCTATTTTTATTACTTTATTTATTATTACTTTTTCTGTATCAAATAATTCATTATCATAATAATAATTAATTACCCCTATTTCTTCATTTATTTTATTCTTATAATTTAGTTTTTCTAATCCTTTATATTCTATATTTAAATTATTTATATTATAATCACTTGGTAGATATTTTTTGATATCTTTAGTTGCTTTTATTTGATATTTATCTATATTAGATAATTCAACAGGTAACTCTTTTATAAGAGTTTTTTTCTTTACTAGTAATTCTTCTTTAAAATTATTATTTAAAAAAGCAATTAAATTAACTGTATCAATTACATTATAATAGTTATTATTTATTTTATCGGCATTTAATACTACTATGATGAATTCATGGGAGTTAATATTGCTTAATGAAGAAAAACAATAACCTGCCTCTCCAGTATAACCTGTTTTACTGCCTAGTATGTTATTGGTATTTAAATTACTATTACTGTATCTTTTTATTGTTGATTCTACTTTTAATCCATTTGATAGTGTATAATCTTTTGCTGTGTATATTTCTTTAAAAGTAGGATTTTTTAATGAGTATGCAAGTAATTTTCTAATATCACTAGCTGTTGAATAGTGATTATTTTCGTCTAGTCCCGTTACATTTACGAAATTAGTATTAGTTAATCCTATCTTTTTTATTAATTCATTCATTTTTTTAACAAAGTTTTCTATACTTCCACTACTAAGTATGGCAACTGAATTAGTAGCATCTGCTCCACTAGGTAAGATTGATGCATATAATAGATCTCTATAAGTTAAAACATCTCCGGCTTTTAATCCCGCTTTAGATGCATCCCATCTTACTGTTTTTAAGATTTCATTTGTGATTGTTACTTTTTCATCTAAGTTATCTATTTCTTCTATCGCGGTTATTGTTGTTGCTATCTTAGTTAATGAAGCAATTGATGATGCTTTATTTGAATCAACTTCATATATAACTTTATTATCAGTCATATCATATATTTCTACTACTTTAGAATTAATAGATGGATACTCAAGTGCTTCAATGTATATTGGAAATAATAATATAATTATTAGTATTATTCTTTTTTTCATTAAATCACATCCTACATTATTTATATTATAATGTAGGTAAGTATATTTTTCAAATTCTAAAAAAATTAAATAATTATAATAAACTATGCTATAATTTTAATTATAAAGGAGTATTAGTATTATGATAAAATTAGTAACTCAGTTTGATAATGAAAAAACAAAATTGTCTTTGGCAACCCCAACATGTGGATGTTGTTGTTGCTGTTGTTGCTGTTGCATAGTTTCAACAATTGCAACTGCAAGTATTAGTGCCAGGAATTTTGCAAATTATGTTGAAAAAGAATTGCCTAATGAGCCAAAAAAAATAATGGCAGCTCGTAGATTTGGATTTTTGTTCCCATTAGGTTTGCTTGTAAGCGTACTTATTGGATTTCGTCATAATTTTTATGGTTATTCAGATGAATTTGCTTTACCAATTATAATGGGTATTATATACTTGCTTATTGTTACTTATATAATTAAAAAAACAATAAAGCTACCAGGAATGATTTCTAGGATAATACTTTTTACAGCATTAATGGTTGTTTTTGAAGCTATCGGATTATATGTTGGTATTATTGCCATTATAAATTTGAGAGAATGGTATTTTGTAATTGCTGGAACTATTGCTATTATTTTGATACTTTGGACATTTCAAAAAGATTATAATGATTTAGATAATAATGATTCCAATACTAATGATAGTATTCAACCAACTGAAAATATAACTGATAGTAATTTTGAGGATAAATTAACTGATAATCAAGCAATTGAAAATGTGAATGATGTAAAACATGATAATACTAACGATTTTACTACTGATTTAGAAAATAAAGATTTAAATTTAAATGTGGTAAAAGAAAAAAAGAAATGTCCTAAGTGTGGTACTGATAATTCAATAGATAATAAGAGATGTTTTTATTGCTCAAATATATTTGAAGAAGAGGATGATAAATGAAAACTATAAATCAATTGTTGATGGAGCAATGCTGTAATTTTAGGTGTGGTATTGCTCTTCCTTTTCAGAGAATACCAAATAATTTTTGTGATATATCTAATGTATATAATTATTCAGTACCTGAGGACTCAATTGAGCCTTGGAAAACTGCTAGTGGCTCACTTAATTTTGATGAGAACAAGGCAATTATGGGTGCTATCGGTGAATCATTGGAAAGATATTCAGGGGCAATTTGTAATTTTGATATGAAGTCGTATGCTGAATTAAATAATAAAAAAAGAATTCTTTATTATAAAGATTTTTCTTTATTTGCTGAGGAACAATATAATGATCAAAGTTTTTCATGGAAAAAGCCTAATCCAGAACAACAATTTTATGGCAAAGTTTACTCATTATATGATAATAAAGAATGGTATGTCCCACAAGAATTAATTGGTTTAGGATCTAAAAAGCAAAATGCTAGTATTCCTTCTACTTCAACTGGAATTGCAGCTCACACAAATAAGCTGGAGGCTATTAGCTCTGCTCTATTAGAAGTTTTAGAACGAGATGCCTTAACAACCTATTGGTTACACTCTATTGGTGGAAGAGAAATATCATTAGACGATAAATATACAAAAGAAGTAAAAGATAAAAAAGGACAAATATTTTGCTTTGATATAACACAAGATTGGAATCCATACCCGGTTGTAATAGTTTGTGGATATCTACTAGTTAATAACAAAAAACGAATTTCAATGGGTGTTGCCTGTAGAGAAAACTACGAAAAAGCTATAGAAAAGGCATATTTAGAGTGGATACAGGGGTGTGTATTTGCAGGTTATTATGATGAATTTCATGCTGACATCAAGTTAGATAATTCTAAAAATGTAAATAGTTTTGATTTACATGCGGTGTATTATACAAAACATCCTGAACAATGGGAAAATGTTCCACTTATTAAATATCGAAGTTCATATAAGTATATTGAACGAAATAATAATTTAAGAGATAAAAGTATTGAGTACAGACTTAAATTCTTATTAAAAAAGTTAAGAAAAGAAAATATTAGATTATTTTATAAAGATATTACGACAAGTGACGTAAGAGAGGTTGGAGTTACTGTAATTAGAGTTTTATCACCTGATTTGGCACTTTTACATGGTGATGAAAACGAAATGTTTCTAGGTGGGAAAACGAAAGATATAAAATGGAGATATAAAGATTTAAAATCTTTAGAATTTCCAAATCGATATCCACATCCATTGGGATAAGAGGTGATAGATGTATGAAATATGAAAAAAGTAAAGATTGGAATCTTTTTATAGAAAATAATAAATTGTTTGTATCAAGAGGTGCGGATGAAATATATTATTTTGATGAAGCAAATGATGAACAGGCTAAAACTATTTATGATGCTTATTGTAATGATAATATAAATTATTTAGTAAATGATCCTGATTATTACGAAATAATCAATAAAATGGAAAAAGCTGGAATTATTTATAAAAAGAAATTTACTGTTAGTAATAATAAAATAAAGTTATATATTAAGTATTATGGAAAACCAAATGATAAACTAAAAAATGAGATTATAAGTGTTATGACTAAAAGAAATAATATAAGATTGGTAGATAAAATTGATAATAGTGATTTAGCTTTATTAATAAGAATAAATGTTCCCTTAAGAACTATCCTTGAAGATTATTCGAATATTAAAGTTCCACATATTTTGATTGATTTAGGATATGCCAATAATATATCTATTGGTCCAATTGTTTATGAGGAAACAGCATGCTTGAGTTGTTACATAGGAAGAGTTGCAAGAAATTGGGGTGATTTATTACCGCCAGATGAACCTGCGGTTACCAAAAAATACGAATTAATAGCGTCACTAGTTTTAGAAAGAATAGAACAATTTATTATATATGGAAATTGTCCTGATTTAATAAATTGTGTATGGAATTTTAATACTAATACTTATATTTCTGATCATAATAAAATCTATAAATTACCATGGTGCCCACATTGTAATAGTTCTCAAGATAATCCTAAAATAGATTTACCATGGGAAAAGGAGTTTGATCATGAGTAAAAATCGAAATACATCTCCCCTATTTTATGTATATTGGGATAATTCAAAATTAAATGAGAAAAATATAATTAAATATATTAATGATTTTAGTTATGAAGAAAATGATATTAGAAAAATAGAATATCCTACAAATGATTTAAAACTAGTTTATCCTAAAGATAATTTATATAAACTAATGAAAAAGAGACAAAGTTCTAGACTATACAATGATTATCAATTAAATGTGAAACAGTTATCATCCTTATTTTCTTGTTTTACCCAAGTTGATAATCATAGATTATTATCTTCAGCAGGAGGAAAATATCCTATCGAAGTATATGCCTTGTGTTTTAATGTTAAAAACTTTAATAATAAAATAGTTTATTATAATTATTCAGATAATTCTTTATCAATAATTGGTAATTGCCAAGATTGGGATAGTTTGAAATCTATTACAGGTGTTGGTGATGCAATTACTGGAAGACCTTCAATTATGTTTGTTTTTGTTGGATTCCCTGATAGGGTCGTTTCAAAATATGGAGAACGTGGTGGAAGATTTTTACTTATTGAATCAGGACATTATATTCAAAATTTATTATTAAGAATTACCTATGAAAAATTAAAGGCTGTTGAATTAGGTGGTTTGTTTGATGATGATATTAAAAATATACTTGGATTAAAGAACACTAACGCAATTATAACTTTGGGAGTAATATGTGGAAAATAACAATGATAACTAAACTTAAAAGTTATCTTTTTTTTCTTTTCTAATATGTTTATATTAAAAAAAGGAATAAGACCTTATCTTATTCCTTTTATTCATATATTTTTACACTCATATTTTTTAATGTACCTTTGAAATATCTTTGTGGATTTCCAGAACCATTTAAACTACAACCAAATGTTATAGGTGAATCAAATGGTGTTTTTAAAGAGGTCATATCTAATAATTGTTCATCTTCTCCATCATTGAAATTTACATATAGAATTCCATTACGTCTTTTTAATACTTCTTTGTTCACGTTATTACTAAACTTTTTGTCAATTTTAGTAGAATTTGATGCATTAGCACAAATATTATCTTGGGTAGAAGTCTGAACTCTATATACAATTCCATGCCAATGTCTTACTATCTTTTATTTATAGGTTATCACATTTTTGTAAAAATAACAATTTTATTAAATAAATACTTATTTTAATACTGTTATATAATTATTCTAGTTTTAAGGTAAAAAAGAAATACTTATATATAGTTTTATTTTTATATAAAATCAATATATATTTTAAAGCGTAACTACGTGGTAAAATAAAAAAGTTACGGTACAAGGTACCGTAACCAAATTACTTAATGGAGCGTGTTATAAACAGCTTACGACCCAAAGTTCTTCTTGTGATTTCATTATAGATTATTAATGTTATTTTTGCAATACCATAACATTTACTTTTTATCTTTTATTTTATCCAATAACCTTATTAAATGAGGATCTATTTCATTTTCATTATATCCAATAACATCTTTTTCTACTTCAAGTTTTGTTGCATCATCAATTGATGATACAGGCATAATATAAACTTTAGATAATCTAGGATTAAAGAAACCTATTTTCTTAATCTTATTCTTAAAGCCATATTCTGCATTTAATTGGATTGACCTACATCCCATCAAATAATACATATAAAGCTGTAATGTTTGAACTGATTTTAAACTATTTTTCGAAACTTTAAAATCCCATATTACTCTTCTTCTTCACCATCATTTAGTTTATTAACATCGATTTTTCCTAAAAGAGTTTTTGGTAAACTTTTTCTAAATTCAAATTCTTTTGGAACAGAATATACTGCTAAGTTTTTCTTACATAATTCTTTAATTTCATTCTTTAACATTGGTGAAGCACTATAACCTTCTTTGAGAACAATAAATGCTTTAGCAACTTGCATTTTGTATGGATGTGGTATACCTATAACACTACAGTTTAAAACTGCTGGATGTGTTTCAATTACTTCCTCTATTTGTGATGGATAAACATTATATCCACTTGAGATAATCATTCTTTTTAATCTTTGACGATAGAAGAATACTCCATCTTTATCCATATATCCGATGTCTCCACTATGAAGCCATATGTATCCATCAGGATGTTTTTGAAGTATTGTATTGTTATCTTCATCGTTATCGATATAACCTGCCATTACTGTAGGTCCTGTTATACATACTTCTCCATCTTCTCCAGCTGGTACTTCATCATGTGTTCCAGGAGTTACAATTTTAACATAGTTTCCAGAAAGTGGAATCCCCATACAACCTTGTTTATTATTATCTCCATAACTAAACATACATGGTCCTAAGCATTCACTCATACCATATCCTTCAGTTACAACTATTTTTGCTCCATGATCTTTTAAAAATTTATTTATTTTTTCTTCAAGAACTGGTTTTAAACTATCTCCACCTACTATTAACCATTTTAGATAAGATAAATCTAATTTCTTATCTTTAGAATTAGTTAATGCTTCAAATAATGTTGGTACACCAAGAATAGTTGTTGGTTTAGTTTGTTTTAATAATTTATCAAATGTTTTAGCATCAAATGTTGGTCTAATAATTGCTTTTTCACCAAAGCATAATGGTTTATATATACAAATTTGTAATCCGAATCCATGGAATATTGGAAGAATAGAAAGAGTTGCATCTCCTACTCCAATATCTGGCATAACAATTCTTGCTTGTTCAATTACACAAGTAAAGCTTTGATTTTTAATAGCAATTCCTTTTGGTTTACCAGTAGTTCCACCACTATGTAGAATTACTGCGATATCTTCTGCTTTTGTATGTACTGCATATTTTCCACTGTAGTTGTTACTATTTTTAACAAAGTCTTCCCAGTAAACATATTCGATATTATTTTTTGGTTTATTAATTTTTCTACCTTTAGTTAATTGATAACCCCATCTTAGATAGAAAGGCATTGATTCTTTAACTGATACTAATATTACTTTATAAATATCTGTATCACCTAAAATATTTTTAATTTTGTCATAACACATATCAATTGATAATAGAACAACACTATTTGTTGAATTGATATAGTATTTTATTTCTTGCTCACCTGATAATGGATGAACCATATTAGAGATTGCTCCAATTTTATTTAAAGCAAAAAATGAAGCGATAGATTCTGGTGTATTAGGCATTAGAATAGTAACTACATCTCCTCTTCTAATTCCTGCTGCTTTATATGCTTTAGCTACTCTATCAATTTCTTTTAAAAATTCTCTATAAGTTCTAGTTGTTCCATAATACTCATATGCTGGAGCGTCTAAATTCTCATTTGCTTTTTTCTCAAAGTAATCATAAAGTGATTCTTCTGGAATTTTAATGCTGTCTTTTCCACCTGGATAATATTTTTTCCAAGGAGCATTAGGCTTCTTAAGCCTTTTAATTTTGTCGATAATTTCCATATTGTCCTCCTTTTATAAATCATATGACATTATAATAAAAATAAATAAACACATAAAAAGTGAAATAATGTGCCTAATAGGCAAAACACATGAAATACACTATGCATATATTTTCTTTTTCTTCCAATTGCATACAATAAAGAACCAATACTATACATAA
>JAFVEF010000031.1 GCA_017478105.1 Bacilli bacterium
ATGTTCGATTGATTTGTTATAATAAATGTGATAAGTTGAAAATGTATTAATTATCTTGCCATGAGTTAATATGACAATTTGGACGCTAAGGTTCTAATTCTTTAAGGCAAGGAAGAATTATTGCATGCTGCGGGATATCCCTTTTAATAGGATAAAGGGGATATCCTTTTTTTATTCTAAAGAAGGAGGTTCAATTATGAATGAAATAGCAGAGAAAGATGTTATAAACATCGAAAACATGATTTATGAAATTGATGGAAAGGAGGTAATGTTAGATACAGATTTAGCTAAACTGTATAATGTAGAAACTAAAAGAGTAAATGAAGCAGTTACTAGAAATAAAGCAAAGTTCCCTAATAGAATATCGTGGATAACAAATGATAAAGAAGTTGAAATTTTGTGGTCGCAAAATGCGACCGCAAATATTAGTTCAAAATCCAGAAACAATCCTAGAATATTTACAGAACAAGGAGTTTATATGCTTGCGACAATACTTAAATCAAAAACAGCTACTGAAGTAAGTATTAAGATAATGGATACTTTTGTTAAAATGAGACATTATATTAATTATAATAAGAATGTACTTCCACGAAGATTTTTATTATTAGAAGATAAAGTAGATGAAAACACCAAAAGAATAGATGAATTATTTGATAAGTTCAATCCAAAAGTAATAACTAAAAATTCTATATTTTTTCAGAATGATATATATGATTCATATTCAGTAGTATTAGAAATATTAAATCTATCAAGAGAAGAAGTAATAGTTATAGATAACTATATGGGAAAGACATTATTAGATGAATTAAGAAATATTAATAGAAAAATAATAATAATCTCATCGAATATAAATGATACTTTAAAGAAAAAATATTTAAAACAATATAATAATATTATATTTATAAATAACGAATCATATCACGATAGATTTATAATTATAGATAGAAAAAGAGTATTTCACTGTGGGGCATCATTTAAAGATCTAGGTAAGAAGTGTTTTGTGATAAATGAAATAGAAAATAAAATAGAAAGAGAAAAATTAATAAATGATGTTGTTGCTAATTGCAGTATAGATAATCAATAATATTTATGATAAAATTTATATGTAAAACATATTAGTAACAAATATTTATTTATATCAACAAACATGACATTATCTTCGCCCTAGAACATACCTAGTTCTAGGAGTTTAAGAATATGTTCTGTTGACCTAGTACAGGCCTAAACGATATGTTCTTCACCCTAGGACAGGTCATTGCGAGACCATTACAGTTTTAGAAAGGAAGTAAAGGAAATTTATGAAAAAAGAAAAACAAATAAGAGTAAAGAAAGATAATAAGCAAAAAGAAGATAATACAAGTTATTGGTTACCAATAGGTATGTGTTTAGGAATAAGCATAGGAACAACAATAGGGGCAACTACAAATAACATGGGTTTATGGTTACCTATTGGACTAAGTGTTGGGCTATGCATAGGACTTTTATTTTCAAGTAGTAAAGATGCTAATAGTAAAAAATAGACACATCCATTTAATCAAACAAAAAAATCTAGTAACAAGGGGTAATGTAAAATGAGAAAACATAATTATGACACATTAAAAGGGATACTAATATTTCTAGTAGTTTTAGGTCATATGTTAATGACATATGATTATTTACCAAAAGCCAATTATAACCCAATTATATCAGGTATATACATAATTCATATGCCAATGTTTTTTATTATCTCTGGTTATTTTTCAAAAAAGTCAAGTAACCATAATTTATTAAAGTATTTACTAATATTTTTATTTATGAATACTTCTTTTTCGTTATTTGACTACATATTCTATAGAAAAACAAATATTTTCAGTTTTTTATACTCCAGCTGGTTTATATTTTCATTATTTCTATATAGAATAATCATTAATAATAAATACATTAAAGATTTAATAAATAAAAAATATAGTATTTTTTTTATCTTTTTTATATCTCTATGTAGTGGATTTATATTTAAAAATATCGAAATAATTAGATTTTTTACACTTTTTTATTATTTTGCCATTGGATATAAATATGATCTTAAGATAAATAAAAAATATTGTAAATACTTACTATTAATTTCTATCGAGTTGTATTTTGTATTAATACTAATCAATGCTCCATATGACTTTTATATGTTATGTAGTTATAATAATATTTTTGAGGTATTTTTACGAGGAATCACTTTAGTAATAAATCCTTTATTATTTATATCTATTATTAATTTAATTCCAAGCAAAGAAATAAAAATCATTTCACATATAGGTAAAACCTCTCTATATATTTATGCACTACATCGAATACCAACATTATTACTTTCATATTTCTTATATCCATACAAATATTATTTAATAATATCCATTATAATAAGTATAATCATATGTCTTTTCATCGCCTCTATTTCAAAATATTTATACTTAGTTTTTAATAATAAAAGTTTAATTACACTATCAATTATATTTATTATAATTCCATTTATATCATTGTTTGAAAATCACGAATTAAATATAAAAGAATATAAGAAACTGGATAATTCAATAACTATAGGCTATGTTGGCGATTTACTATTACTTGAAGATCAATTAGAATTATCCAATAATAATTTTGATTATATGTTTAATAATATGCAAGAAAAATTTAATAATACAGATTATGTATTTGGAGTATTAGAAGGCCCTGTAGATGATAATAGCAAATATTCATATGGAAATTATTCTGACAATAAAAAACTAAGACTAAATTATCCTTCTTCATTTCTAAATAGTATAGAAAATTCAGGCATAGATTTTGTAACAATAGCAAATAATCATATATTAGATAGAGGCATAGATGCATATAAAAACACAATCACTAATCTTAATAATAGTAATTTAGATTATACTGGTACTAAAAATAATTATAAAACTATAAATATTAAAGGAATAAAAATAGGAGTACTAGCATACACATATGGCTTAAATTATTTAGATATAAACAATTATAAAGAATATACAAACTATTTAGTAAATCCATACAGTAAAGAATTTAATAAATATAAAAAACAAATTCATGAAGATTTTGTTAAATTAAAAAAAAGTAACGTCGATATGATTATCGTTATGCCTCATTATGGAACAGAATTCAATTATAGAATTGATATTTATCAAAAAATATGGAATGACTTTTTTATAAAAGAGGGGGCAAACATTATACTAGGTGATCATTCACATGTTATTGAACCAATACAATATAAAAATAATTCTATAATAATAAATTCTCCAGGTAACTATATTAATTCATATATTGGACATGATAGTGATATTTCTATGTATATTAAATTATATGTTGATAAAAAAAGTAAAAAAATAATTACTACAGAAATTACACCAATAATTGCCACAAAAGATAAAGAGGGGAAATATTATCCTGAATTATTAAAAAATACTACTAGTAATAATAAAAAAAGAGTCTTGGAAAAAATAAGTAATGTAATATTTAAAAACAAGATAAATATAATAAAAGATTCGTACTATTATTATCCTAATAAAAAATATAAGTATGATAATAAATATAAAATAGAACTGACTAACAAAGATAAAAAATCATTGATATATAGAAAAATAGCCGAAAATAATAATATATGTTTTATTGGTGATAGTATAACAAATGGATATAAAAATGGTTATAAACCATGGTATTTACCATTAATGAACAGTTTTAATAAAAACATAATAAATATTTCAAAAGAAAGCTATACATCATATGATATATTAGAAAACTTTGCCCAAAAGATCACAGAATCAAAATGTAATTTGAGTATAATCAATATAGGTACAAATGATATTAGATACAATAAAGAGAATGTAAAAAACTATATTAATAATATCAAAAAAATTATTGAATTAACCGAAGGAGAAGATATTATATTAGCACCTTGGCAAACAACAGAACGAGATTATAATATTGCGAATAATGATACAGAAAAAAGACAATTGTACAGTATATATAATAATGAATTAAAAAAAATAGAGAATGCATATTATATTGATCCAAACCCATATATAAAGAGAGTAATACAGTATAATAATGAAGATGATTATATATTAGATGGAGTACATCCCAATAGTGGTGAAGGTATAAAACTATATTCTTTTGCTACAATGAGAGGAAACAATTACTAAAGGCTATTATTATATAGTAAAATAAAGATGTAAATAAATAAAATATAATAAACATATTAAAGTTTTTATGATAAAATTATTTATAATAAGAGGGTGTAAATGTGAATAATAAAAATAATAAGGTAATAAAAACAATATCTATATTAGGGACTATCTTAATATTTATAGGAATAATTATGTCTATAACTGATATATTGTTTTCTCCTCCCAAAAAAATTATTAATAATGAAATAAATAAAACTTTTAATGCTTTAAAAAGAATAATTAAAGATCAAAATAATAGTACATTTCAATATGATTTAAAAAACGATTCCGTAGGTATAGAAGGAAATATAAAGTTAAATATAAATACTGCAGAAAATAATTACGATTATTCTAAATTAAATAACACATCATTATCTTATAGTGGGGTTCTAGACCAAAAAAATAATAAAGCAAACATCAATCTATCAATAAATGATTCTACTCAAAAATTAGTTGGTGTTAACAGCTATATTGAAGGAAAAAACTTCAAAATGGATTTAGAAGATTTATATGACAAAATAATACAAACCACAATCCCAACTGAAATAAAAGAATTAGACCTAGATAACAGAGTTGACTTAAATAATTATATCGTAATAATTGATAAAACAAACAAATACACTCAAGAATATATCACATCTTTAAAAGAAACTAAGAGTAATGTTTCAAATCAAACAAAAACATCATATCAAATTAAAGAAAATGAATTTAAAAAATATTTATTAAAAAAATATCTAGAAGACGAAGAAATATTGAAAAAAATAAATAATATTACTGAGACTTCAATATCTGATATTAAAGAAAATATAAATAATATAATTCAAGAATTAAATGAAGAAGAAAATACAGATTCTATTGAAATATCAGTATATAAAGCAGGGCTATCATTGAAAAAAATTGATATATCATTTATAACACTAGATTATTTTACTGAAAAAAATAATACTAGAACAATTTCAATTGAACCAAAAAATAATATTTATAATTATAAAATAATTGAAAATAATAAAGAATTAGGACATGGAGAATATAATAAGCTTTCAAAAACAATAAATTATAATATAAATAATGAATATGGAAGCACAAAAATAACTCTTACAATAAACAATAAAATAATAAAACTTGATTATGATTTCAATGATAAAATAATTGAGAATAGTAAAAGCAATATGCAACTAACAATAGAAACACAAACAACTAACAAATCACAAAATACCAAGGTAAATTTTGAATATAAAACAATTCAAAATGGACAAACCAATTCAATTACTTTAAATAATAGTAATACAATAACAAAAAATAAAAAAGTTAGTGAATTAAATAACTCTAAAGAAACAGTAGATATAGAAAACATATCACCACAAGATCAACAAAATATTACAAACAGACTATATGAAAAAATGAGTAAAATAATAAACATACCAGAAGATTTAAACTACGAGCTAAGAAAAGCAGTAGATAATATTTTTTAAAATAGATAAAGAAGGTGAAACATGAAAAAAACAGAAAAAAACATATTAACAGCTTTTACTCTAAACTTACTTTTCTCATTAATTGAACTAATTGGTGGAATGATAACAAATTCTGTCGCAATTATATCTGACTCCATACATGATTTAGGAGATGCATTATCTATAGGAGTATCTTTCTTTTTAGAAAAGAAAAGTAAGAAAAAAGCTGATAAGAAACATACATTTGGTTATATTAGATATTCAGTTTTAGGTAGTGTAATAACAACATCAATATTATTTGCAGGCTCATTATTAGTTATAATAAAATCAATAGGTAGAATAATCACTCCAGAAGAAATAAATTATAAAGGAATGATTGTTTTATCAGTTTTTGGTGTAATTATTAATTTTATCGCAGCATATAAAACGAAAGAAGGGTCTTCTCTAAACCAACAATCAGTTAATCTACATATGTTAGAAGATACTCTTGGTTGGTGTATTGTTCTAATAGGCGCAATTATAATGAACTATACTGATATTAGTTTAATAGATCCTTTAATGAGTATTGCGGTAGCATTATTTATACTAATAAATTCAATTAAAAATTTAAAACGAATATTAGATTTATTTTTAGAAAAAACGCCAAATAATATAGATATAGAAAAAATTGAAAAAGAACTAATAAATATTGATGGAATTGATAATGTTCATCACATTCACATATGGAGTATAGATGGATATAATAACTATTCAACACTTCACGTAGTAACACAAGAAAAAGACACTAAAAAGATAAAAGATAAAGTAAGAAAAAAACTATTAGATTATGAAATAGTACATACAACAATTGAAATAGAAGATAAAAAATGTAATGATAATTTTTGTGATATTAAACTAGAACACCATGATCATGAACATCATCATTAAAATAACCCAGATATATAATCTGAGTTATTTTTTTATAAATACTTTGTTTTTTACTTCATATACATCATTTGTCCCGTGATCATTAAAATAATTATTAAGTGAAGCATTATCAACAAATTCATATATAGGAATCTTTTCATCATAATATTTTTTAGCAGTCTCAACAAGCATCTCCTTATTCTCTTGAGGATAATGATAACTATAAAGTAAATCAGTTTTATTACATTCAAGAAACACTTTAAGTTGACTTAAATCACTTTCATTATCTACAATTAAATAGTCTCTTTTAATTTCTTTATTGTCTAAATAGTTATTTATTGATTCATATTTTGGACTTATTTTAGAAGAATCTTTTTTTAAATACTTACTAAAATGAATATCTAAATTAGAATATCTATATTCTCTAAAAAATATTTTTAAAGTTTCAATGATTGAATAAATCGCAATCATTCTATAAAAATAATTAGGTAGTACACTTACTTTTGTTAGAGTATCATCTAAATCAATTATTTTAACTTCACCATTACAATACATAACATTATTTAATTTACAATCCAACGGATAAATATTATAAAAACTCAACTCTTCACTATTTCTAACTAACTGTCTTGAAATATCCATTTTTAATTCAAATGGTTCATCAAGTAAATCATTTAAAGTTTTACCATCATAATATTTTAATGCTATTCCTGCAAATTTATCATTCATATAAATAAAATCTTTATAAAGATCCGTATATTCAAGTTTATCTTTTAAAGAGTCCAAAATCATATATTTTGTTTTATTATGCTTAAGACATGGATTAGGAGAATATTTAGAAAAATCTTCTCTAACTAAATCATTATATATTTTATAAACAGTATCATCATCTTTTTTATAGACCCTTCCAAAACTTCCGAAGCCTAATAATTCTAGTTGTTTAATCTCATCATTATCAATATTAATCATAGACACCTCCAAAGTAATCTATATTATATACTAAAAATGCTAAACTAACAATTGTAATAAAAAAAATAGTGTGTTAATATAAAAATATAGGAGAGTATTTATGAAAAAGAAAAAAATATTACTATATACAACAATATCATTATTATTTGTAAGTATTATCTATACTATTATTGTCAAAAACGTTGGAGTACAAGCAATCGGACCAAATGGTACTAAAGTTGGTTTGGCAGGAATTAATGGTTATATACATAATAAGATTGGTTTAAATATGTTTTGGTATAAATTAACTAAGTACCTAGAAGTACTACCTTTTTTAATAATATTATTTTATGGTTGTATCGGATTAAAACAACTAATTAATGGAAAAAGTCTAAAGAAAGTAGATAAAAGATTAATAATACTAGGAATATATTATGTATTAGTAGGTGTTACATATGTTTTATTTGAAAAAATAATAATCAACTATCGACCAGTGTTACTTAAAGGAGAATTAGAAGCATCATACCCATCATCACACACTATGTTAGCCATCACTGTATGTTTCTCATCACTACTATTAAGTAAATATTACATCAAAAACAAAAAAACAAGAACCATTTGTAATAACGCCACAACAATACTAATGATTGCTCTAGTAATTGGTAGATTATTATCAGGAGTTCATTGGTTTACTGATATAGTAGGGGGAATTATTATTTCAGCCTTTCTAGTGTCAATCTTAAATTTATGTCTATATAGTCTAGAAGAAAAAAATAAAAGAAAAGTATAACTTTTTCTTTTTTTTTGCTATAATTAATAAAGATAGAGGATGGTTGAATAATATGAAAGAATTAGATGATATAAAATATAATATTGAAGAAATAGAAAAAACAGAAAATGATTGTAAATATAAAATAAAAATCCAAGTCCCCATAACAATAGGTTGGATTGAAAGAATGAAATTTATAACAGAAGCAAATGATGGAAGAAGAGCTTATCAATTAAAACACATAAAAAATGATGATAACTATGTTTACTTTGAAACAGAACTATCTCTTCCAACTAAAGCTTTATATCATTATTATTTTTCCTTTGAAGCAAATCATCGCTTTATTTACTATAAAAAAGAAAATAAACAAGATATAAATCATATAAATCAAGATGAAATGTGGAAATTAAGTGTTAATTTTAAAACACCAGACTGGGCAAAAGGTAAAATAATGTATCATGTTTTTGTAGATAGATTTAATAGAGGAAATCCTAATCAACCAGAAAAAATGAAAAATCGCAGTATTTATAACTCCTGGGATGATGAAGTAAAAATTGGACCGGATGAAAATGGAATATGGAATGCTGATTTCTACGGTGGAGATATTAAAGGAATAACAGAAAAATTAGATTATATTGAATCTCTCGGCGTCAGTATTATCTATTTAAGTCCCATAGTATGGTCTCAATCAAATCATAGATATGATTCAGCTGATTATAAAAAAGTGGACCCATATGCAGGAACTAATAAAGATTTAAAAGAATTATGTGATAAAGCCCATAAAAAAGGAATAAAAATAGTATTAGATGCAGTATTTAATCACACAGGAAATGATAGTAAATACTTTAATCAATATAATAATTTCGAAACAGTTGGAGCCTATCAAAGTGAAAATTCAAAATACTATGATTTTTATAGAAAATATATTTATAATAACAAACCTCAATTCGATTATTGGTGGGGTATGACAAATCTTCCGGTATGTGATGGAAATTCTAAAATTTGGCAAGATTATATATATGGTGAAGGTGGAGTAATAGATCTTTGGTTTCAACTTGGTATTGATGGATTAAGATTAGACGTTGCCGATGAATTAACTGATGAATTTATTGAGGGAGTAAGAAAAGCTGTAAAAAGAAATAAAGAAGACGGATTCATACTAGGAGAAGTATGGAAAAATCCAATGCGCATGAATAGATCATATATTGAATCAGGTAAAGGAATGGATTCAGTAATGAATTATCTACTAATAGATGCCTTAATTAGATATTTTAAATACAGTGATACTTATAAACTAAGAGAAATAATAAGTCAAATAGAAAGAGAATATCCCAAAGAAACAATAGATACCCTTATGAACTTTACCTCAACTCACGATATTACAAGGGCAATTAATATCTTTGGAACCAATGAATTTCAATACTCTGGAGAATGGGCTTGGAACTTACAAAATGATGATAGAAATTGGCAAAACAATTATAAACTAAATAATGATCAATATAATTATTCTAAAGAAGTATATAAATCTTATATCGCAACGCTTGCATTCCTACCAGGCATCTTATCAATCTTTTATGGTGATGAAGTAGGAGTAGAGGGAATGGGAAATTTATCGAATAGAAAACCTTTCCCATGGACAAAAAAAGATACAGAATTATTAGAATTCTTTAGAACTATAGGAAAAATTAGAAAAAAAGAAAGCTTTTTAGAAACAGCAGATTTAAAAATATATGATATAAATAATAATTATTTTCAATTTGAAAGAACTAATAATGCTGAAAAAGCCTTAATAACAGTAAATAGAACTGATTATAATACAAACTTCTATATACCTGATGAATATAATGATTCTAGACAAATATATAGTCTAAATAACTCCAATAAATATAATTTAAATAGACATGGAGTATTAGTATTAAAAAAATAAGGATGGTTTTATGTATAACAATATACTTGAAGTAAATTTAAACAAGTTTAAAGAGAATATTAGTGCTATTAAAAAATTAACATCAAAAGAAATAATGCCTGTAATAAAAGCACATGCTTATTCTACATATTTAGATTCAAGACTAGATATATTAAATATGTTTAATATAATTGCTGTTGCCAGAACAACAGAAGCAATTAATATTAGAAAAATTGGATATCAAAAAGAAATTTTTATCTTAAATCAACCATCAATAGATGAAATAGAACTAATTAACAAATATAATTTTATAGTAGGAGTATCATCAAAAGATTTCTTAAATAAAATAAATAAAAAAATTCGAATACACTTAGAAATTGAAACTGGAATGAATAGAACAGGTATAAATCTAAATGATCTAAATGATATAATAAGTATTGTTGAAAATAATAAAAATATTATCGTAGAAGGAATGTATACTCATTTTTCTAAAGCAGATTCTGATAAAGAATATACAGAATATCAGATAAATAATTTTAAAAAAGCTTATAATTTATTAAAAGATAAATTTAATTTAAAATACATACATTCAAGTGCTTCATCTGGAATTCTTTTCTATAATGATGAGATATCTAATTTAATAAGACCAGGATTAATATTATATGGTTATTATCCAAATGAAGAAGCAAAAAACATAATAAAACTACACCCAATAACTAAATTAAAAAGTAAAATTATATTTATAAAAGAATTACCTCCTGGTGAAATGATTAGTTACGGAGGAACTTATATAACTAAGAATAATACTAAAGTTGCAACCATACCAATAGGTTATGCCGATGGAATAAATAGACTACTATCTAATAGAGGTAGTGTAATTATTAATGGTAAAAAGTGTCCTATAATTGGTTCAATATGTATGGATAGTTTAATGGTTGATGTAACAGGATTAAATGTAGAAGAAAATGATACTGTAATATTATTTGATAACGAAATTATAACAGTTGAAGAAATCGCAAATTTATGCAATACTATTAATTATGAAGTACTAACAAGTATCTCTGATAGAGTAAAAAGAGTATTTGTGGAATAATGAAAGGAGAAAATATGGAAAAAGCAAAAGTATTTTTTACAAAAGAAATAACACCAGAGAGTCTAATTAAAATTTATGATGCACTAGGAGTAACACTTGATGGAAATATTGGAGTTAAAGTATCAACTGGAGAAAAAGGATCAAAGGGATATCTAAAAAGTGATTTAATAGGACCTCTTGTAAAGAAATTAAATGGAACTATTATTGAATGTAATACAGCATACAATGGAGAAAGAAATACCAAAGAAGATCACTTAAAAGTTGCAGAAGAACATGGTTTTACATCATATGCCTATGTTGACATTATGGATGGTGATGGAGAATTTAAAATACCAGTACATAATGGAAAACACTTAGAATATGATATTATTGGAGAAAATTTTAAAAACTATGATTCAATATTAAACCTAGCTCATGGAAAAGGTCATGCCATGGGTGGATTTGGTGCAAACTTAAAGAATCAATCAATCGGAATTGCTTCTCGAAATGGAAAAGCATATATCCATAGTTGTGGTCAAACAGAAGATCCAAATAAATGTTGGTCATGCAAATATGAACAAAAAGATTTCATTGAGTCAATGGCTGAAGCTGCTAAAGCAGTAAGTGATTACTTAGCTGAAAATCATAAAAAAATAGTTTATATTACTGTTGCTAATGCATTATCAGTAGATTGTGATTGCGATGCTAACCAAAAAGATCCAGTAATGAAAGATATTGGTATATTCGCATCAACAGATCCAGTCGCAAATGACCAAGCTTTTTTAGATGCAATTTGGAACTCAAATGATCCAGGTAAAGAAGAAATGATTAAAAGAGTAGAAAGACAAGAAGGAAGACATATTACAGAATATGCAGAAAGTATTGGTCTTGGAACAACAAATTATGAACTTATAACTTTATAGATAAATATTTATAGACAAAAGCCTCCATTTTTGATAACCTAAAAATGGAGGCTATTTTATGTCAAAATTATATTTTAGATATGGAGCAATGAACTGTGGTAAAAGTTCTAATTTAATGCAAGTTGCTCATAATTATAATGAGAATAATAAAGAGGTAGTAGTAATTAAATCAAGTATTGATACAAAAGCTGATGATTATTTAGAATCAAGAGTAGGTTTAAAAAGAAAAGTTGATATATTAATAAAACCAGAAGAATCTTTTGAAAAATATTATGATTATTGGAATGATCATATATCATGTATCTTAGTAGATGAAGCCCAGTTTTTAACTACAAAACAAGTTGAAGAATTATGGATTGCGAGTAAAATGTTAGAAATACCAGTTATATGTTATGGTCTAAAAACTGACTTCAAAAGTAACCTTTTTGAAGGAAGTAAAAGATTATTAGAATTAGCTGATGAATTAGAAGAATTAGTCACAATTTGTAGTTGCGGTAAAAGAGCCAAATTTAACGCAAGATATGTTAATAATGAATTTCAAGAAGATGGTTCATCAATACTAATAGATGGCTCAGTATCGAGCGTTGAATATCGTCCCATGTGTGGTAAATGTTATATGAAAAACAAATATAAAAACATCCGTTAGGATGTTTTAATTATGTGCCACAATATTAAACACCTTTTTAGCATCGTTTTTACTAATACCCCCAGTATAAGAAGTTGAAGTTGGTGTTTTACCTGCTAAAGATTTAAAAATAGTTGCTGCCGATAAATAAGCCCCTGTAGGATTTTGATGAACTATATCTTTAAATAAAGGACTACTTGGATATGTTTCTCCAAATATATCAAAAGCCTTTCCGTCATAGATAACATCACATGAAGTTTTATTAGCAACGAGCTCAGTTTGTTCATAGGCCTTCCTTTTTGTTTTAGAATCTGAATCTCTTAGAACCCACAAAGCTCTAATATATACTTTAACATTAGAATTCTGACCCCTAACCATAGAAACAATCTTACGAACTCCTCTTAAATAAGTATAATAATCATCACTATAAACATCGATTTGCTCTTGTAAAACAACACAATCATAAGAACCATTAGTAATTATAGATCTATAATTGTTTCCTAACCATTCCAAAGTTTTAGCACCTTTAGTTGCTTTAGTAACATCTACATTATAACCATTCGCTTTACTTATTCCCGCAAATTTACTCGGAATTCCATTAGTATTAGTTTTACTATCTCCAACAAATAATACTTTAGTAGTTTTATCAGTTCTAAGACAAGCTCCTTCAACATTCCCTGTGCTTGGCTCATAATTACTGGTATTACTGTTTATAGGCTTACTCTTTTCTTTTTTATCTTCTTCAGTTTGTTGGTAAGAACCACTTCCAAAAGAAAAAGAATCAGCATTTTCCCAACATGAAGAAAAAGAACTAATATCTCCAAACAAACCAATCACAAGATTTACTACTAAAGGAATAATAAATACTATTGCAGCTGCTAAAAATTTATTAAATATTTTCTTTAATTCTTTTTTCTCATCTGGATTCATCAACATATTAGTAAAAGATATAATTCCTGAAATGATAAGAATAATTGGAACAATAATTTGAATTAATAACATAATATTCTTTACTATACTAAGAAAAGGAAGAATAGTAGTATTTTGACAATCAATTTTAAAAAAAATCATATCTTACCTCCATATAAATTATAATCTAATTATTAAAAAAAGTTAAGAAAAATAGTAAAATAAAATCTTTAATTAGTAATAATAATTTGCTATAATAATATAATAAAGAGGGATGTTATGAAAAGAATATTAAAAACAATAATAAAAGTAATAATAATCATATTTTTATATGCATTTATATCTGCAACAATAGATTATTTAAGAATAAAAGAAAGTCAAAAACCTATTTTTACAACAAGCTCCTACAACAAACAAACTAGAGTTCAAACATATAAAGGATTATTATATAGTATAAGTAGAAAAATATATTCTCTACCAGAAGAGCCAATAGAAGATTCAAAAAATATTACTTACAATACACTCTTATTTAACGAAAAAATAAAACCAAAAAAGAAAAATTTACTTAAAAATGAAATAAAATATATACAGGAAGATTCCTGTACTGAATCAAAACTAATATATGCAGATAAAACTAATAAAATATATTATTATTGTATAAATAATTTAAAATTAATTACTCCAAAGGAAACAATTGACTTTGATACAAAAATAAAAGATAATAACAAGTACCTAAATAAGTTAATTAACATTATTCCTTTTACAGGATTATATAACGATAATAAAACAGAAATATATCGTAATAATGATTTAAAAGTATTTAAATGTCAAAATAATAACTATTATATAACAACACCTAATAATGACTTCCAAGAAGATTTTTGTACAGTAAAAGACGATGACTTTATATTCTTATTTGAAATAATAGAAGAAACAGAGAATGTAGAAATAGTAAAAGAAAAAGAAGTATTCTATGAAGATGAAGAATATACATATGAATTTGATGAGATAAAAAGTAACTACGTCTTTTTAGTAACAGAAGAAAAAGATACAATTCCAAGTAAAAAAATAAATGTAAAAACAGCTCTAGAAACCAATCTAGTCACAATAAAAGACTTAGAAGAAAAGGGATTAAAATTTAATAAGAATAAAAAATAGAAAGGAGACTTTATGTTAGAATTAAATAAAATAACTAAAACTTATAAAACTGAAGGATTTAGTCAAAAAGCCTTAGATAAAGTAAGTATAAGCTTTAGAAAAAATGAATTTACATCAATATTAGGTCCTAGTGGTTCTGGTAAAACTACTCTATTAAACATCATAGGAGGTCTTGATCACTATGATTCAGGTGATTTAATAATAAACGAAACATCTACAAAAAAATATAATGATAGAGCCTGGGATACTTACAGAAATCATCGTGTTGGATTTGTCTTTCAAAATTATAATTTAATTCCTCACCAAACAATACTCGCTAACGTTGAACTTGCCTTAACATTATCAGGAGTTAATAAAAAACAAAGATTAAAACTAGCAAAAGAAGCCCTAACTAAAGTTGGATTAAAAGATCATATCAATAAAAAACCATCTCAATTATCAGGTGGACAAATGCAAAGAGTCGCAATTGCGCGTGCCTTAGTTAATGATCCAGAAATTCTTCTTGCTGATGAACCAACTGGAGCCCTTGATACACAAACATCTAAACAAGTAATGGATCTTTTAAAAGAAATTGCTAAAGATAAATTAGTAATAATGGTTACTCATAACCAAGAATTAGCAGAAGAATATTCAACAAGAATAGTAAGATTACAAGATGGAAAAGTAATTGATGATACAAATCCTTACGATGGCAAAGAAAACACATCACTATCAGAGCAAGATGAAAAGAAAAAGAAAAATAAAACTCAAATGAATTATAAGACAGCTCTTTCGTTATCATTAAATAATCTAATGACTAAAAAAGGAAGAACCTTCTTAACAGCATTCGCAGGATCAATCGGAATAATAGGAATTGCTTTAATTTTATCCTTGTCAAATGGTATAAACTTATTTATAGATAAAACAGAAGAAGAAACTCTAAGTTCATATCCACTACAAATTAGAAAAGAATCAGTAGATATGTCTTCAATGTTACAAACATTATCTGGAGATGAAGAACTTAAAAAGCCAAAAGAAGACACAACAATCCAATCAATTAACATTATGGGTGATATGTTTGAAACAATGTCTAAAAAAGTAAAACATAACGATATGAAGAATTTTAAAGAGTATTTAGACAATAATAAAGATATCGAAAAATATACATCAGATGTAGAATATGGATACAATGTAACTCTAAATCTATATAAAAATAATACAGATAAAATAGAAAGAGTTAACCCAACAACAGTTTTAGATACTATCGGAATGTCAACAAGTGGTGTATCAAGTCTATATAGTAACATGTTATCTAACTATGACGTATTTTATGAAATGTTAGATAATGAAAAATTATATGATCAACAATATGAACTAATAGGTGGTACATGGCCACAAAACTATAATGAATTAGTATTAAATGTAGGAGAAAAAAATCAAATATCCGACTATACACTATATAGTTTAGGTATACTTAGTCAAGATGAATTAAAAGAACAATTTAACAAAATGACTAGTGGAAAAGAAGTTACCTTTGAAAAACATAAATATAAAACAGACGATTTTCTAAACTTATCATTCAAACTAGTTTTAAATACTGATTATTATAAAAAAGAAAATGGTATTTGGGTAAATAAAAAAGATGATCAAAACTACATGAAAGAAATAATTAATAATTCCGAAGAAATAAAAATAGTAGGAATAATTAGACCAAAAGAAGGATCAATTTCTAACGATAGAGACTACGGTTTAATTGGCTATAGACAAGATTTAATGAAACATTTAATTGATGAAATAAATGAAAAAGAAATAGCTAAAGAACAAAAGAATAATCCAAATATTAATGTCTTTACAGGTAGTGAGTTTTCAACTAATTCAACATTTAGTCAAGATAGTTTAACTGAAGAACAATTACTTGCATTGCAAAGAATGTCTCAAGAAGAACTACAAACATTTATGAAAAGTTATTCTGAGAATATGACATCTTCTTATGAAGAAAATCTAATAAAACTAGGAATTGCTGATAAAGAAAATCCAGATACAATTTCTATTTATCCAAAAGATTTTGATTCTAAAGAAGAAATAACTAAAATTATTGATAATTATAATAAAAATAAAAAAGATGCTGATAAGATTGAATATACTGATATAGTAGGTATTATGATGAGTTCAGTAACAACAATAGTAAATGTTATTAGTAGTGTATTAATTGCCTTTGTTGCAATTAGTTTAATTGTTTCATCTATAATGATAGCAATAATTACTTATATCTCTGTAATAGAAAGAACAAAAGAAATTGGTATTTTACGTGCTATAGGAGCAAGTAAAAAAGATATCTCTCGTGTATTTAATGCTGAAACGCTAATTGAAGGCTTAGCAGCAGGAGTATTAGGAATCATAATTACTATACTTCTAAATATACCAATAAATATAATAATAAAGCATATGGTTGATATTAAAAATATATCAGTTCTTCCAATAAAAGGTGCTATTATACTTATTATTATAAGTGTCCTTTTAACAGTATTTGCCGGACTAATACCTGCTAAAATTGCTAGTAAAAAAGATCCAGTAGAGGCCTTAAGAAGTGAATAGATGTAAATGGGTAAACTTAAATAATCCAGCCTATATAAAATATCATGATGAAGAATGGGCTAAACCATCATATGAAGATAATTATCTATTTGAAATGCTAATACTAGAATCATTTCAAGCAGGGCTTTCTTGGGAATGTATATTAAATAAAAGAAATGCATTCAAAAAAGCCTATGATAATTTTAATATAAGTAAAGTAGCCAATTATGATGAAAAAAAGGTTAATGAATTACTTAATAACAAAGATATTATAAGAAATAAGCTAAAAATAAGAGCTTCAATAAATAATGCTAAAGTGTTTATAGAAATTCAAAAAGAATATAAATCATTTTCCAATTATATTTGGAGTTTTACAAATAATAAAATTATAAAAAATAAGAATGATATATTTACACCAACTTCAGACTTATCTGATAAAATATCTAAAGATTTAAAAAAGAGAGGTATGAAATTTGTAGGATCAACGATTATCTATTCATACCTCCAAGCAATTGGTGTTATAAATGATCATGAAACAACATGTAATTTTTATAAAAATAGTTAAATACTTGACTATTTTTTTAATATTGTTTATATTAATACAGTTAATAAGAAAGAGGGTGCGTATATGTTTAAGTTATTTAAAAATCTAACAAATAAAGATAAAAAAGTAATACTAATAGTCGCAACATTAGTTGTATTTTCCGTCTTTTTAGATTTAAGAATGCCTGAATATATGAGTGAAATAACTAAATTAGTTCAAACTAAAGATAGTACAATGAAAGAAATATTAAATGCTGGAGGACACATGTTATTATGTGCCATATTAAGTCTAGTTTGTACTATTACAGTAGGATATTTTTCATCATTTTTATCTGCTGACTTTTCTAAGAATATTAGAAGAAAAATATTTACTAAAGTAGAAAGTTTTGGTATAGCAGAGATTAAAAAATTTCAAACTAGTAGTCTTATCACAAGAACCACAAATGACGTAACTCAAATTGAAATGCTACTAAGTATGGGATTACAAATGATGATAAAGTCTCCAGTAATGGCCATTTGGGCACTTGTTAAAATACTAGGAAAGAGTACTGAGTTAAGTTTAGTAACCGGAACTGGAGTAGTAATAATTGTTATTACAAATTTATTTATAATTAAAATGGTAACTCCACGTTTCTCTAAAATACAAAAATATACTGATCAATTAAATGGAGTAACAAGAGAAAACTTAACAGGTATCAGAGTAGTACATGCTTTTAATGCCGAAAAATTCCAAGAAGGAAGATTTGAAGATGTAAATAATGATATAACAAAAACACATTTAACTATTCAAAAAACATTTGCTCTAATGGATCCTATTATGAATTTCGTTATGCATTTCCAACACCTAGGAATCTATGTTGTAGGAGCAATGTTAATTGTAAAAGCAGGAATGATGGATAAAATTACTATATTTAGTAACATGGTAGTATTTTCAAGTTATGGAATGCAAGTAATTTTCTCATTCTTAATGCTTACAATGATTTTTATGATATTACCAAGAGCACAAGTATCTGCCTATAGAATAAATGAGATTTTAGAAGAAGACTTATCTATAAAAGATGGATACTATAAAGGATTAACTGATAAAAAAGGTATAGTTGAATTTAAAAATGTTAGTTTCAAATACCCTGATGCTGATGAATATATTTTAAAAAATATCTCATTTAAAGTAAATCAAGGCGAAACAATAGCCTTTATTGGTTCTACTGGAAGTGGTAAAAGTACACTTATTAATTTAGTACCAAGATTATATGATGCAACTGAAGGAGAAGTATTAGTCGATGGAGTTAATGTAAAAGAATATAAACTTAGTACATTAAATAATAAAATAGGTTATATACCTCAAAAAGCCTTTATGTTTACCGCAAGTGTAAAAGATAATGTAGCATATGGAAATAATGGTAGAGAAAAACCAAATATCGAAAAAGTAAAAGAAGCTATTAAAGTTGCTCAAGGAAAAGATTTTGTTGAAAAAATGCCCGATAAATATGATACTATGATTGCCCGTGGCGGTACAAACATCAGTGGTGGTCAAAAACAAAGATTATCAATTGCCAGAGCCATAGCAAGAGACCCAGAAATATATATTTTTGATGACTCTTTTAGTGCCCTAGATTATCAAACTGATCTAAAACTACGTACTGAATTAAAAAAATATACCAAAAACGCTACCAGCATGATAGTTGCTCAAAGAATAGGAACTATTATGAATGCAGACACAATTGTTGTATTAGATAAAGGTGAATGCGTTGGAATTGGTACTCATAAAGAACTATTAAAAAAATGTGATATATATAAAGAAATAGCCTTATCACAATTAAGTGAGGAGGAATTAGAAAATGCCTAGACATAATACAGAAAAATCAAAAGATTTCAAAAAAACGACAATAAGATTATTTAAAAGTCTAAATAACTGGAAATATCTTTTAATAGTATCTATTCTATTAGCCTTATTTGGAGCAGCCTTATCAACTATAGCCCCAAATAAATTATCAGATGTTACTAATGTAATTCAAGATGGAATAAAACCCGATACAGAAAAGTTCAAAGAAGTATCTGAAAATATAATAAAAAATGCTATGACAAATAGTATTAAAAATGAAATAGTTTTATCAAATCCAAATAATATAATTGAAAGTATTAATAATTTAGATATTGATAAAAAAATGTTAATACTTCCTGAAATAGAAATTAATAAGATTAAAGTATCTACTTTAGATCAAATATCATTTATGCAAACGATAGAAACACTTAATAGTGAAACATCACTTAATAAATTAAATTCCTTACCAGAATCTATTAAGAAAATAATAGAGCCAAAATTAGATACTAAAGAGTTAGAAAAAAGAGCAATGATACTCGCAATTATCTACTTATTAAGTTCAATATTTGGTTATTGTCAGGGAATAATAATGGCCTATGTTGCTAATGGTTATTCTAAAAGATTAAGAAAAGACATAAGCGTTAAAATTAATCGACTACCATTAAAATACTTTGATACTCATGAAACTGGAGATGTTTTATCAAGAATAACTAATGATGTAGATACTATTGGAATCAATATGAGTGATAACATTACTTCATTAGTATCAAACATAACCTTATTTTTAGGATCAATTATAATGATGTTTGTAACTAATTGGATAATGGCCTTAACAGCTATATTATCAAGTGTATTAGGATTCTTTTTATCATTCTTACTATTAAAAAGAAGTCAAAAATACTTCGTAGAACGTCAAAAAGTGTTGGGAGATATTAACAGTCATATTGAAGAGATTTATTCAGGACACAATATAGTAAAGGCTTATAATGGTGAAAAAGAAGCCTTAGAAGAATTTGATAGAATAAATGATAAACTATATAACTGTAATAGAAAAAGTCAATTTTTATCAGGTATTATGCAACCAATAATGCATTTTATAGGAAACTTTGGTTATGTTGCCGTATGCGTTGTTGGAGCCCTTCTAGTTATGAATGATCAAACAACATTTGGAACAATCGTAGCTTTCATGATTTATATTCGCTTATTTACAAATCCATTATCAAGAATTGCTCAAGGAATGACTACAATGCAATCAATTGCAGCTGCTGGAGAAAGAGTATTTGAATTTATGGATGAAAAAGAATTAGCTGATGAAAGTAACCTAAAAGAAAAATTAGCAGTAAAAGATGCTAAAGGAAACATTGAATTTAAAAATGTAAAATTTGGTTATGATGAAAATAGAACAATTATTAAAGACTTCAGTGCTAAAATAAAATCTGGTCAAAAGATCGCCATAGTAGGGCCAACTGGTGCTGGTAAAACAACAATGGTTAATCTACTTATGAAGTTTTATGATATAAATTCTGGAGATATTATTATTGATGGAAAATCAATAAAAGAGTTAAAACGTAGTAATATTCATGAATTATTTGTAATGGTTCTACAAGATACATGGTTATTTGATGGTACAATCTATGATAATATTAAATACAACAAGAAAAACATTTCTAAAGATCAAGTATGGGAAGCCTGCAAAACAGTTGGAATTGATCACTTTATTAAAACATTACCAGGTGGCTTAGATTCAAACGTAGGTGATAATGAAGCAATATCTTCGGGACAAAAACAGCTTATCACAATAGCTCGAGGTATGATTGAAGATGCACCATTCTTAATTTTAGATGAAGCAACTTCAAACGTTGATACAAGAACTGAAGAATTAGTTCAAAAAGCTATGGATAAATTAACAGAAGGAAAAACATCCTTTATAATTGCTCATAGATTATCGACTATAAAGAATGCTGATCTAATTCTAGTAATGGATGAAGGTAATATTGTTGAACAAGGAAAACACGAAGAATTACTAAAGAAAAAGGGATTTTATGCTAATCTTTATAACTCACAATTTCAAAAATAAATTGTATTTTACAATTTATTTTTTTATCGAAAATTTATTCGAATTTTCTCTTGAAAAGAACATACGTTCGTATTATAATTATCTTGGTGGTAAAAATGAACAAAGTATATTTATGTATCGATTTAAAAACTTTTTATGCCTCAGTGGAATGTGTAGAAAGGGGCCTTGACCCTTTTAAAACAGATCTAATTGTAGCTGACCCATCAAGATGTACCGGAGCAATATGTCTAGCAATTTCACCAAAGATGAAACAACGAGGAATAAAAAATCGTTGCCGTGTCTATGAAATTCCTAAAAATATAAAACCAATAGTCGCAAAACCCCGCATGAAAAAATATATTGAATATTCCTTAAATATTTACTCAATATACCTAAAATATATTAGTAGTGAAGATATCCATGTCTATTCAATTGATGAAGCATTTCTAGATATCACTGACTATTTAAAAGTTTATAAAAAAACGCCCGAAGAATTAGCAAAGACAATAATGGAAGATATTTATAAAAATACTGGTATTACCGCAACAGCTGGGATAGGAACCAATTTATATCTTGCCAAAATTGCTCTAGATATTATTTCAAAACATGCAAAAACAAACATTGGTTATTTAAATGAGGATTTGTACAAAGAAAAATTATGGTATCATACACCATTAACTGACTTCTGGCAGATAGGAACTGGTATCGAAAGGAGACTAAAAAAATATAATATTCATACTATGTATGATATTACTAAAACGAATGAAAATATATTATTCAAAGAATTTGGAATAAATGCTAGATACCTAATTGATCATGCCTATGGAATAGAACCATGTACAATTAAAGATATTAAAGAATATAAGCCAAAACAAACATCTCTTTCAAATAGCCAAATACTATATCAAGACTATGATTATAAAAAAGCTAAAATTGTTCTAACAGAGATGATTGATACTCTATTAGGAAGACTTGTAATCACAAATAAAATAACAACAAATATTAGTGTCTACATAGGCTATTCAAAAGACGTTATACCAGCCCTAAAGTTCTCTGTTAATCTAAAAGAGGGAACAGATAGTTATACTAAAATATTACGAAGTATCTTAGAAAAATATAATAGTCTAATAAATGAAAAAACACCTATTAGAAGAATAGGAATATCTTTTAATAAACTAGAAGAAAAAAAGTATGAACAAATTAATTTATTTAGTGAAAAAAAAGAAAGTAATGACTACAAAATTCAAACTATTATGAATGATATTAAAAATAAGTTTGGTAAAAATTCAATTTTACGAGCAATTTCTCTAAAAGATGGTGCGACTACTATTGAACGAAATAAACTAATAGGAGGACACAATGCAGAATAATAGAGCTTGTCAATTTGCCCCCTTTAATGCCTTAAGTGGTTATTACGAGAATATTGCTAAAACCGGTATAAAAACGATAAATCATACTTTAACCAAAAAAGAAATAGAAGATAATGTAATGAATACCATAAAAGAATTAAATATAACCGACTATGTTGAAATAATTCATCTTAATCAAGTAAATTATCTAAAGACAATAGGTCAAATTAGAAAAATTACTAAAAAATATATCTATATTGCCAAAACACAAATAGAAATAGATAATATCTTAAAAATAAATATTATTGAAAAAAACAAATATTTATGATATATTATAAGTACAAAGGAAACGCTTTAATAGGTTAAAATTAATTGTGTTTCCTTTTTATTTTTTGCTATAATATAAATTGGTGATATTCATGAAAAGAAACGAAGTAGATAAAACAAAATTAAGTCCCATGATGCAACAATATATGGATATAAAAGATCAATATGAAGACTGCATATTGTTTTTTAGACTTGGTGATTTTTATGAAATGTTTTTTGAAGATGCTATTCTAACATCACGTGTACTAGAATTAACCTTAACAGGGAAACAAGCAGGACTAGATGAGCGTGTTCCAATGTGTGGAATTCCCCATCATGCTTATAGTCAATATGTAAATGAACTAATTGATAAAGGATATAAAGTTGCTATCTGTGAACAATTAGAAGATCCGAAAGAAACAAAAGGAATGGTAAAACGAGACGTTGTTCAAGTAGTAACAAAAGGTACAAGAATAGATTCCAATATCGATTCAAAAAGTAATAATTATATCGCAAATATTTATGATTTTAATTACTGTTATGGTATTAGTTTTGCTGATATATCAACAGGAGAAGTGTACGCAACATTACTAGAAGGTGAAAATGACAAAGTAATAAAAGAAGTAGTTAAAAGAGGCTTTAGAGAAGTAATAGTAAATGAAACAATAGATAGAGAAATAGTAGACATATTAAGAAGTCAATATGAAATATTAGTAAGTATAGAAAAAGATACAGACAAAGAAAATGAATATGAATATATTTATAAAAATATTGAAGATATAAGATTAGTAAAAACACTTAAACACTTAATAAATTATATAATAGAAGCCAAAAAAGGAGACCTACATCATCTCCAACAATGTCAAATAATAAAACAATCAATGTATTTAGAATTTGATAATAATACTGAAAAAAATCTAGAGTTAGTAGAAACGATAAGAAATAGAGAAAGACAATATAGTCTATTGTGGTTACTAGATAAATGTAAAACCGCAATGGGAAGTCGTTATTTAAAAAATACCATATTAAATCCCTTAACAGATAAAGAAAAAATTGAAAGAAGATATGACTTATTATCTACTTTAAGCACAGAATTTATTTTAAGAGATGATTTAATAAAATCATTAGATAATGTTTACGACTTAGAAAGATTAGTAGGAAGAATAACTTATGGAAATTTAAATGCTAAAGACATGCTTCAATTAAAAAATTCCTTAAAAGAATTCCCTAAAATAAAAGAAATATTAAATAAATTAAATTATGAAAAACAAATAGAAACATTTGAAGAATTAGAAAACTTGCTTGAAAGAACAATAGAAGAAGATGCTCCATTCACTTTACATGAAGGACATCTAATTAAAGAAGGATATAATAAAGAATTAGATGAATTAAAAAAAATAAGTAGTGGTTCTAAAGATTTTATTCTTAATTTAGAAAAAGAAGAAAAAGAAAGAACTGGTATAAAAAATTTAAAAGTAGGTTTCAATAAAGTATTTGGTTACTATATTGAAATATCTAAAGGACAAGCATCTAAAGTAGTAGAAGAATTTGGATATGAAAGAAAACAAACATTAACAAACTGTGAAAGATTTATAACACCATTATTAAAAGAAAAAGAAAATATAATATTAGGTGCAGAAGAAAAAATTATTTCATTAGAATATAAACTATTTATGGATATTAGAGAAGTTGTAAAAAGATATAGTGAAAGACTACAACAATCAGCTAAAATAATTAGTGAAATTGATATGTTACAATCTTTTTCAATAGTAAGTGATTTATATAAATTCACAAGACCAGAAATAGTAGAAGAGAAAAATCTAAAATTAATTGAATGCAGACATCCTGTAGTAGAACAAGTAATGAAAGATAGATATATTCCAAATGATATTATTATGGATAAAACAACTTCTATTCTCTTAATTACAGGACCAAATATGGCAGGAAAATCAACCTATATGCGTCAATGTGCCATAACTGTAATAATGGCTCAAATGGGCTGTTTTGTGCCTTGTAAAAAAGCAACGCTACCAATATTTGATAAAATATTCACAAGAATTGGTGCTAGTGATGATTTAGTAAGTGGTGAATCTACATTTATGGTTGAAATGAAAGAAGCAAACACTGCCATTGAAGAAGCAACAGAAAACAGTTTAATACTATTTGATGAATTAGGAAGAGGTACCGCAACATATGATGGAATGAGTCTTGCTCAAGCAATACTAGAATATATTCATAATAATATTAAAGCTAAAACTATGTTTTCAACACATTATCATGAACTAACTACGCTAGAAAAAAGTCTAAAACAATTAAAAAACGTTCATGTATCCGCAATAGAAGAAAACAACAAAGTAACATTCCTTCATAAAGTAAAACCAGGTGCTGTAGATAAAAGTTATGGAATTCATGTCGCAAGTCTCGCAAAACTACCAAAAAGTTTAATTAATAGAGCAAACGATATCTTAAATGTTTATGAACATAAAAGTAAAGAAAAGAAAACTTATACTCAAACATCTCTTTTCGAAATAAGTGATTTAGAAGAAAAACCAAAAGAAAATATAATAGAAAAAACAATAAAAAATATTAATCCATTAGAAATGACTCCAATGGAAGCATTAAATTTACTATATGAATTAAAAAAAGAAATAAAAGAAAACAAAAAAGAAGAATAATTGTAATAAGATAATAACTATGATAAAATTAAGAAGGTGATACTATGAAAAATAGAAGTGAACTAAGAGATATAATAATAAAAGTCTTATATCAAATAAATATCTATGAAGAAGCAAAAATTGATTATAATAAAGAAGATATAATAAAAGAACTATTAGAAGTAGAAAATAGTTTTGTAAATGAAACAGTATCTGGAATAATAAAAAATAATAAAAAAATAGAATCAATCGCCAATGAATATTTAAAAGATTGGACAATAGATAGATTAAGTAAAGTAGATCAAGCTATACTAAAGCTAGGAATATATGAATTATTATATACAGAAACTCCATCTATAGTCGCAATTAATGAAGCAATTGAACTATCTAAAAAATATAGTGAAGAAAAAGTAACTAAAATGATAAATGGAGTACTTGATAAGATATATCATGAAAAAGAGAAATAATATTTATTTCTCTATTTTTAAAGAGGTGGATTATGCAAGATAAATATATTACTGTAACACAACTAACAAAATATATAAAATATAAAATAGATAATGATATAAATCTTCAAGAAGTATATTTAAAAGGTGAAATATCAAACTTTAAAGCTCATAGTCGTGGACATTTCTATTTTACTATTAAAGATGAAAATACAAGAATTAATGCCATTATGTTTCAGTTTCAAGCACGAAACATTAAGTTTATGCCAGAAGATGGAATGAAAGTATTAGTAAGAGGAAAAATTAGTGTTTTTGAAACAACAGGTGCTTATCAAATATATGTTGATGAAATGTTAGAAGATGGGGTAGGTAATTTATATATAGCCTATGAACAATTAAAAAAGAAACTAGAAGAAGAAGGTTTATTTAAAGAAATATATAAAAAGAAGATTCCCAAAATACCAGAAAGAATAGGGGTAGTAACTGCTCCAACTGGAGCTGCTATAAAAGATATCATATCAACAATAAAAAGAAGATGGCCTCTAACAGAAATATATCTATTTCCATCACTAGTTCAAGGTGAACTCGCAAAAGATGATATAGTAAAACAACTAAAAAAAGCCGACTCATATAACTTAGATACAATTATTGTTGGAAGAGGAGGGGGATCAATTGAAGATCTTTGGGCTTTTAATGAAGAAATAGTTGCCCGAGCAATCTTTGAATGTAAAACACCAATTATAAGTGCAGTAGGGCATGAAATTGATTTTACAATATCTGATTTCGTTGCCGATCTAAGAGCTCCAACCCCAACTGGTGCCGCTGAAATGGCAGTACCTCAACTAAATGATGTTATAAACTATTTAAATCAAATAAATATCAGATTAAATAATACCTTAACAAATGAAATTAAAAATTACCGAAATAGATTAAATGATTTAACAAACAGAAATATATTAAAAAATCCAATAACTATCTATCAAACAAAAGAACTTATATTTGATAGTATTATTGAAAGATTAAAACACTCAATAAATATAATAATAAACAATAATGATAAAAAACTAATAGAATTAACAAATTCATATATATTAAAAAATCCATCTCAATTAATAGATAAAAAGAAAAATACTTATATGAACCTATTATCTAAATTAGAAACATTATCACCTTTATTAACTTTAAAAAGAGGTTATACTATAACTAAAAAAGATAATAAAGTAATAAAATCAAAAAAACAAGTAAAAAAAGGTGATAACCTAACAATAGATTTTGAAGATGGTAGTATTAAAACAGAAGTAATTTAAGGAGGAAATATGAAAGAAAAGAAAGAAAAAAGTTTTGAAGAAAACTTAGTAGAATTAGAAACAATAGTTAAAAAACTAGAAACTGGTGAAGTACCATTAGATGACGCAATTGAAGAATTTAATAAAGCAATGAAGTTAGCCAAAACATGTGATGAAAAACTGAAAAAAGCAGAAGAAACAGTTACAAAACTTGTAAAAGAAAATAATGAACTGGTTGACTTCCAAGTTGAAGAATAAAAAAGATATAACATTTGAACTGAACCCCAAAAGTTGGACAGTTTATAAATAGTTTCTAATTAGAGGATTGTAACCTGTAATTTACAGGAGACAGTCCTTTTAATTTTACTTTAATTCTATCATAATTATAATAATTAATATAGTCATCTATTGC
>JAFVEF010000032.1 GCA_017478105.1 Bacilli bacterium
ATATAGAGCATGATAGAGAATATTATGAAAAGAAGTATCCTGAACGAAATCTAGAGAATGGAGCTATGGTTACAAGATATGGTCCTAGTCCAACAGGAAGTGTCCATTTAGGAAATTTATATTCTGCTTTTTGTGATATGATTTATGCAAGACAAAGTAATGGTATTTTCTTTTTACGTGTAGAAGATACGGACTCGAAAAGGGAAGTAGAAGGTGGAGTGGATAATATCGTATCTGTCTTAAAAGGGTTTAATATTACTCCAAATGAAGGATATACATTTGGAGGAGAATACGGTCCTTATAAACAGAGTGAAAGAGTGGATATCTATCAAACATATGTAAAAGATTTAGTAATTCAAGGATATGCATATCCATGCTTTATGACAGAAGAAGAATTGGCAGCAATTCGTGAAGAACAAGAAATTAATAAAGTAAGAACAGGCGTATATGGAATTTATGCAGCTGATAGAGATTTAAGTTTGGAAGAAATTAAAGAGAAAATAGAACATGGAGAAGAATATGTTGTTAGACTAAGAAGTGATGGAGATCCAAATAAAACAGTAGAATTTACAGATCTAATCAAAGGAAAAATAAAATTTCCAGAAAATGACGAAGATTTCGTTTTGCTAAAAAAAGATGGAGTTCCAACATATCACTTTGCACATGCAATAGATGATCATTTAATGCATACAACACATGTTATTAGAGGAGATGAGTGGGTATCTTCTATCCCAAAACATGTACAATTATTTAAAATATTAGGATTTAAACGGCCAGAATATGCACATATTGCTCCAATTACAATTAAAGATCAAGAAACAGGAGCAATTAGAAAATTAAGTAAAAGAAAAGATCCATGGGCAGGAGCAATTTACTATGAAGAAAAAGGAATTCCATTTGATGCTCTACATCTTTATCTAGCAACGATAACAAATTCTAATTTTGAAGAATGGTACTTACAAAATAGTGAAAAGGAAATATCTGAATTTACCTTTGATTTTTCAAAACATGCAGTTGGAGGATCAAGCTTCGATAATGATAAATTGACCAATATTTGTAAAACTTATTTTTCGCGCAAAAGTGGAGAAGAAGTATATGAAGAAACACTTGCTTGGGCCTTAAAACATGATAAAGAATATGCAGAACTTCTACTAGCAAATAAAGAAGATATGATTAGATTCTTAGATATCGAAAAAGAAGGACCTCGTCCAAGAAAAGATATCGCAATGTATAGTGATGTAAAAGAAGAATTCTCATATGCAATAGATTCATTATTTGAAAAAGAAAACTATTCTAAAAATGAATCAGATAAAGAATATGACCTAGATTTAGTATTAGATTATATAAATAATTATTTAAAATTAGATACAGATAATGAAACATGGTTTAATACAGTAAGAGAATTCGCAAGTAAAAATGGTTATGCTGCATCTCCAAAAGATTATAAGAAAGCACCAGAAGAATATAAAGGACATGTAGGAGATATTTGTGAAGCAATAAGAGTAATGATAACTGGAAGATTAAAATCACCAGACTTATTTAGTATTATGAAAATTCTTGGCAAAGAAAGAATTTTAAAAAGAATAGATTTATATAAAAATAGAAATAAATAAATAAATATTATTAAAACAACGATATATTAAAATGGGAGGTTTAGTTGATGAGCGAAGATTTACAAAAAGAGATAAAAGAAATAAAAAAAGAGGTTAATAAAGAAAGAATTACTAATATAAAAAATTCTTCTATAAGAAACTTAAAAATAAATGGTAAAAGGCTGCTTACTAATGCACCTTTTGTTATAGCAATAGCAGTACCATTAGGAATATCAAAAGTATTACTAGATGATATTCCCTTTATAAGAACTAATGAAAAAAGATATAAAGAAACTATTACTGAGATTAATTCTAATGAAGAACTATCATATCAAGAACAATATATTCAAGAAAGAAATTTATATAATAAAAAAATAATATCTATAACTTCAAAATGGTTAGAACAAGAAGATGGATCATTTTATAGAACAATAAAAAATTTTGAATTAGAAGATAAAACAATCTATGAACTAATACAAGATATTAAAGAATTACCTCAAGTTATCGAAGATAAATATAAAAAGCCTACTGAAGAAATAGTCGAAACGAAAAAGGATATTACAGAAGAAGAAAAAGGACAAGAAACAACAGTTGTCTTAAAAATATATGAAAAGAATAAGGAATATATCTATGCTAAACAAAATTCTAAAGATAACATATATAAAACAATAGAATTTTTAGTATTAGTATTTATCGCTGAGTTATCCGCACTAGGTTATCATTCTGAATTAAATACTGATTTAAAAGAATATATTAATAAAGTTAATAAAAAATATCCAAAAATATATAATAATAAATTACATAAAGAACTAAGTGCTAAACAAGAAGAATTAGAAAAAGTTAAAGTAAAAAAATAAGCAGGTAATACACCTGCTTTTTGACTGTTTTAAGAAAATATGGTATAATATACTACGTTTTTAGAGGGGTTAATATGAATAAAGATATCAAATTGAATGAAGAACAATTAAAAAAACAAAAAGAAATGATGGATGGTTTTGAAAAAGAAATTCAAAAACTAGAATTTCAAACTAAAAATACTAATTTAATAAACAAAAAAAATAATGTATTAAGAAAATTAAAACTTACCACAACTGTACTTAGATTTACACTTCCATATGTACTTGCAACTACAACATCAATAGCATCTTATGTTTTAATAAAAGACTATAACGCAATAAAAATAAGCGAAAGTGGCGTAGAATTAATTAAAAACGTCGAAGAAAATCCAAATAAAGCATTTAATTCATTTCTTGTAATGTTTCCACTTACTGAAATAACAGCTTATTTATATAGAAAAAGTTCTAATTTTAATTTCGAAGAAGAAGTAGAAAAGGATTTAAAAAGATTTCCCGAAATATATCAACTAGACAAAGAATTAGAGTTAGAATTAAAAAAAGATAATTATTATTGTCTTAAGAGGAAGTAATTATGGAAAAAAAGAATACTATTTTTAATTTTATTTATCCATATGATAATGATTTATTAAAAGATCTTAGTGGAGAAGATTTACAAATATTATTAGTATTACTAGACGAGTATAAACTAAAATTAAGAAAAGATACTAATATTCCTAAAGATGTAACATTTGGAATAGAAATAGAAGTAGAGAATCTAAAAGATAGTAAATCTCAAGAAATATATGATAATCTTCCAGATGAAGAATGGAAAGTTACAAATGATTTATCTTTAAGAAAAGGTATTGAAGTAGTATCTCCAATACTAATAGATGAAAAAAAGACTTGGAAAGAAATATCTAAAATATGTAAATATTTAAAAACAATATCAGAGATATCTTCTAATACAGCTGGACATATTCATGTAGGTGCTCAAATAATGGAAGATGATACTAATAAGTGGTTGAATTTATTAAAACTATGGTCAGTATATGAGAATATAATCTTTCGATTTAGTAATGGGGAATATATAAACAGTAGAATGTCACAACAAAGATTTGCACCTGCTGTCAAAGAACAACTTGAAAAAGAATATGATATTTTAAAAAAATGTGGTTATGATGTAACAAATACACTTAGAATATTAAAACATGATAGAAACCAAGCAATTAATTTTGAAAATATTTATCTAGATAGATATAATGAATTCTATAAAAATAATACAATAGAAATAAGATGCCCGAATGGTACCTTAAATCCTATTATCTGGCAGAATAATATAAATTTCTTTACAAAATTTTTATTATATTGTAATGATAATGCCTTTGATTATGACACTGTATTAAAAAGAGAAGAAAAAAATAATAAAAATAAAGTAAATTATACAAAGTATGAAACAATTTATCTAGAACAAGCTTTAGAATTAGCTGATTTATTATTTAATAATAATAAAGATAAAGTATATTTTTTAAGACAATATCTTAAATCTTTTGAAATAGATAAAAGTTATAATAGTGCTTTAAAAAAAGCAAAAGTATTTACAAAATAAAAAAAAGAATAATAGGGGGAATTCCTATGAACAAATTATTTTCTTTCATCAATAAAGATGATAATAATAAACTATCTAAAATGAAAGAAGAAGATTTAAATGAACTTTTTAATCTTTTACAAAAGTATAAACTTGAGTATCGTGATACTCTAAATTTAGATAGTAATATTAGTTTTGGAACAGAAATAGAATTTGAATTTGCGAATAAAAGCGAAGTATTAGAAAGAATGGTATTAAATTATGCTGATAGTGGATGGTATGTTAAACCAGATAAATCCCTTTATTTTGGTTTAGAAATAACATCTCCAATATTAACAGATAATCAAAATACTTGGATACAATTAAAAGATATGTGTACACTAGCATCTAATAATGGAGTAGCATCTATTCATTCAGGAGCTCATGTTCATGTAGATAATAGAGTTTTAAAATATAAAAAAGAAAATGTAATAAAATTATTAAAAATATTTTCTGCTTATGAAAATGTAATATTTAGATTTGGTAATGGTGAATATATTAATTGTCGTCAAAAGATAAATCAGTATGCTGAACCAATTGCTCAAGAAATATACTTTACTCCAGCTTTTGAATCAAGTAATTTAACCCAAGAACAAATAGATGGAATAATATACCAATTAAAAAGAGATCGCTTTAAATCTTTAAATATTAATAATACAGTATTTGAAAAAGAAAAACTAAATGCACCTAAAAATACAGTAGAATTTCGTTCACCTAATGGAACTCTTAATCCAATTATTTGGCAAAACAACATAAACTTTATAACTAAACTAGCAAAATATGCAACAAATAATAATTATGATGAAGATACCATTAGAAAAAGAATGTTAATCAATAGTGAAATAATGTCTAATATTTATGATTATAACATCATGGATATAGATGGTGCCTTAGAACTTGTAGATTTAATATTTGATAATAATTTAGATAAATTATATTTCTTAAGACAATATACAAAAGATTTACGACAATCAAGAAGTAAAAATCTTTATTTAAAATCAAAATCATTCACAAAATAATACGTGTTCGATTGACTTTTATACTATTTAATAATAACCTAAATATAGGTGATTATTATGCGAATACCAATATTTAATTTAGATAATAATACTAACTATAAAAAAGAGTATTTAAAGATGATTAAAATACTAAATAGTAAATGTATTACATTTGATAAAAAAGATTATACTTATTTTGATTATATAAATAATCACATATTTCATAATTGGAAATATCGAAAAACATATCTTGATTGTTTTGAATACTTAGATAGTATAGGAATTAATTTAAAAAATAAAAAAGTAAATAAAGATTCATTTCTAAATTTATTAGAATTTATATTAAATATGCAACTAATAATAGATAATATTAAGTATTATCAAGATAAAACAAAAATATCTATTAAAGGTAAAAGTATAATTAATCATAATATTCCTATAATATTAGATGAACTAGGTTATCAAGCTTATCGATTAGAAGATAGAATTATTATTTTAGAAAAAGATATTAATTATGAAGATATCGAGTTATTATTACCAAATGATATATTAGAATTATTATATTCATATAAAAACATAAATAATAATAGTATAAAAATGAAAAGATTAATTCTAAATAAAATATATAATTATTTAGAAGATAACATAGATAAATATAAGACTCTAAATAATCAAATATATAATACTATAAAACTAATAGTAACAAAAATGGGTATATCAAAAGAAATAGATAAAAAATATCAAGATTTATCTAATTATAAATTAAAAAAATATTATGATTACTGTTTTCAAATGATTTGTTACCTAGTAAAAACAGAGAATATTAATAAATATAGAGACGAAATAAAAAGAGAAGGATAATCTAAATATATAAGAAAAATACAATAATATAGTTAAGTAGAAATACTTAGCTTTTTTTGTTATAATCGAATAGGAGGTATCGATATGAATATAAAAAAACTAATAGTAATGGAAGGGGCTTGTGATGGTATAGGTAAAACTACGCAGTTTAATTTATTAAAAAATAAACTAATTGAAGAAAATCACAATGTAATATCCCATCATTTCCCAAGTTATAATACATACCAAGGAGTACCGGTAGAAAAATACTTAAATGGAGAATATGGTTCTCCAAAAGAATTATCGCCATACTTTATAAATAGTCTTTATGCCTTAGATAGAGCTATTACTTGGAAAAAAGATTTAAAAGAAAAATATGAAAATAATAATACTATTTTATTAGATAGATATACAACATCAAGTATCATATATCAATCAAGTTTAATAGAAGATATAGAAGAAAGAAAAAAGTTTATAGATTATGTATGTGATTTTGAATATAAAAAGTTAGAAATAAAAGAACCAGATCAAGTAATATTTTTATATGCACCATTTGATGTTGTAACTAAATTAAGAAATAAGAGAAAAACAAATGAAGGAATAATAAATGATATTCATGAAAGAGATTTAACTTTTATGAAAAAAGTATATGATAACGCTATGTTTGTAGCAGAATATCTTAATTGGGATATGGTTAACTGTAGTAAAAATGATGAAATGGATTCTATAGAAAATATTCATAAAAAGGTATATCAAAAAGTAAAATCAAAATAATACTTATGTCAAATCAAGTAAAGAATCGTTGAAAAAAAAGACATTTTTCGTTATAATGTAATAGAGAAAATATTAGGAGTGATAATTTTATGGCAAAATATGATGCTTCATCAATTAAGATTCTAGAAGGTTTAGAAGCAGTAAGAAAACGTCCTGGTATGTATATCGGTTCAACAGATAGAAGAGGGCTTCATCATTTAATTTGGGAGATAGTAGATAACTCTGTTGATGAGGCTATAAATGGATATGGTGATTATATTAAAATAACACTTCATAAAGATAAATCAGTAAGTGTAGAAGATCATGGTCGTGGTGTACCGACAGGAATGCATGAGTCGGGAAAAAGTACTCCAGAAGTTATATATACAGTTTTGCATGCTGGTGGTAAATTTGAAAGTGATGGTTATAAAGTATCAGGTGGTCTACATGGAGTTGGTTCAAGTGTTGTTAATGCACTATCTAAATGGATGGAAGTAACAATCAAAAGAGACAAAGAAGAATCATTCATAAGATTTGAAAACGGTGGGCATGTAAAAGTGCCTTTAAAAAAGATAGGTACTACAAATAAAACAGGGACAACAGTTCGTTTTATGCCAGATGATGAAATATTTACAAATACTAATTTTTCATACACTACAGTATGTGAAAGAATGCAAGAGTCTGCATTCTTACTAAAAGGTATTACTATTGAAGTAGTAGATGAAGAAGATGAAAGAGATATTAAATATCATTATGATAGAGGAATTGAAGAATTCGTAGAAGAATTAAATAAAGGTAAAAACACTCTTCATAAAGTATTATCTTTTCAAGGAACAAAAGATAAAATAGATGTTGAAATATCAATGCAATATACAGATACTTATAATGAGAACATAGTATCATTTGTTAATAATGTAAAAACTATAGATGGTGGATCACACGAAGTTGGTTTTAAAACAGCTCTAACAAGAGTATTTAATGATTATGCTAAAAGTAATGGCTTTGTAAAAGAAAAAGATAAAGCTTTTGAAGGTAGTGATGTTCGTGAAGGACTAACTGCTGTAATAAGTTTAAAAATACCAGAAGGAATTCTTCAATTTGAAGGACAGACTAAAGGTAAATTAGGTACTCCTGCAGCTAAAAATGCTGTAGAACAAATTGTTACAGAACAATTAAGAGTATACTTAGAAGAAAATAAAGCTATTGCAACTGAGATTATAAATAAAAGTTTAAAAAGTAAAATAGCTCGTGAAGCAGCAAGAAAAGCCAGAGAAGAGGCCAGAAAAGGAACAAAGAAAAATAATAAAGAAAGATCATTGTCTGGAAAACTTGCTCCCGCTCAAAGTAAAGATAAAACAAAAAATGAATTATTCTTAGTCGAGGGAGATTCTGCAGGTGGTTCTGCAAAACAAGGAAGAGATAGACGTTATCAAGCCATTCTTCCACTCCGTGGTAAAGTATTAAATACCGAAAAGACAAAAGAAGATGACATATTAAAAAATGAAGAAATTAATACAATGATATATACAATAGGTGCAGGCTATGGATCTAACTTTGATATAAAAGACTGTGAATATAATAAAGTAATAATAATGTCCGATGCTGATGAAGATGGAGGACATATACAGTGTCTATTATTAACATTCTTTTATCGTTATATGAAGCCATTGATAGAAGATGGACGTCTTTTTGTAGCTCTACCACCATTATTTAAAATACAAAGTGGTAAAACAGTAGAATATGCCTACACCGTAGAAGAAATGAAAGAAAAATCACGTGGAAAAAAGTGTGATATTCAAAGATACAAAGGACTTGGTGAAATGAACGCCGATCAATTATGTGAAACAACTATGAAACCAGGTAGTAGAACACTAATAAGAGTAAATATAGAAGATGCTCAATTAGCCGAAAAACGTGTATCTATTCTAATGGGAGATGATGTTCCACCACGTAAAGAATGGATAGAAGAAAATGTTGAATTCTCCCTAGAAGATGACTATGTAATAAGCCAATAAGCCTCTTGACATTCGAATATATGTATGATAATTTCAAATTAGAGATTAACTATATATAGGGGGAAATGTCAATGAATAATAAAATAGAACTAATTTCTAATCTTTTTGAAGGACACGAAATTCGCTGTCTTTGGGATTCAAATAAAGAAGATTATTGGATAAGCGTAGTTGATGTTATAGAAGTGTTAACTGGAACCAACTATCAAAAATCTAGAAACTACTGGAAAGTATTAAAAAGCAGATTATCAAAAGAAGGAAGCCAGTTGGTTACAATTTGTAACCAACTAAAAATGAAATCATCTGATGGAAAATATTATCTGCAAGATACTTTGAATACAGATGGAATATTTAGGTTGATAGAATCAATACCATCAAAAAAAGCTGAGCCATTTAAAATATGGCTTGCTAATCTTGGCAAAGAAAGAGTAGATGAAGTGTTTGATCCATCATTGGGAATTGATAAGATGATAGATTTTTATCTAAATAAAGGCTATTCACTAGAATGGATAAAAGAAAGAATAGATGCAATTATAAATAGAAAAAAGCTCACACAAACATGGAAGAGTCATGGTATAAGTGATAGCAGTGAATATGCAATATTAACTAATGAAATATATAAGACTTGGTCTGGAATGACTGCTAAAGAATATAAAGAATATAAAAATATTAGAAAAGAAAGTCTAAGAGACAATATGTCTGATTTAGAAATACTTCTTACTAATATTGGTGAAGTGGCAACCAGGGAATTAACAAATACTCATCATCCAATAGGTTTAGAACAAAATAAACTAATATCAGAAGTTGGTGGAGGAATTGCTAAAAACACCAAAAAAGATTTAGAAGAAAAACTGGGAAAAACAGTTATAAACAGTAATAATAAAATGATAGATAATTATAAATAGAAAGTAGTGATATCGTGGCAAAAAAGAAAACTGAAACACAAGAAATAATTGAGAAGATATTTGACTATACTTTGGAAGATATCATGGGTGAAAGATTTGGAAGTTATTCAAAATACATCATCCAAGATCGTGCAATTCCAGATGCAAGAGATGGATTAAAACCAGTTCAAAGAAGAATTCTATACTCAATGCATAAAGAAAAAAATACATATGATAGAGGATATCGAAAAAGTGCCAAAACAGTAGGAGATGTAATTGGTAATTACCATCCACATGGTGATACATCAATATATGATGCCATTGTAAGAATGTCTCAACCTTGGAAAACTAGACTTCCTTATATTGATATGCATGGTAATAATGGATCAATCGATGGTGATAGTCCAGCAGCTTATCGTTATACAGAAGCCCGTCTTTCCAAAATAGCTAATGAAATGCTAAGAGATATCGAAAAAGACACAGTTGAATTTGCACCAAACTTTGATGATACAACAATAGAACCAACTGTATTACCTGCCAGATTTCCGGCATTACTTGTCTATGGAGCCCAAGGTATCTCTGCTGGATATGCAACAAATATTCCACCTCATAACTTAGGTGAAGTTATCGATGCAACAATTCATAGAATCGATAATCCAAATTGTTCTCTAGATACACTTATGAAATATGTTAAAGGACCTGACTTTCCAACAGGAGGAATCGTTGAAGGAATATCTGGAATAAAAGATGCCTATGAAACTGGACGTGGAAGAATAATAATTAAAAGTAGATATACAATAGAAAAAGAAAAAGGAACTCCACAAATTGTTATTTCCGAAATACCATTTGAAGTTAATAAATCACAAATGGTAAAAAAGATAGATGATATAAGAATTGATAAAAAAGTAGAAGGTATTGTTGAAGTAAGAGATGAATCAGCTGCCGATGTACGTATCGTAATTGAATTAAAGAAAAATGCTAATACTGAACTAATTATCAATTATTTATTAAAAAATACTGACATGCAAATTAGTTACAATTTTAATGTCGTATCAATAGTTAATAGAAGACCTAAACTTTTAGGATTAAGAGAAGCTCTAGATGCTTTTATAAATCATCAAAAAGAAGTCGTAAAAAGAAGAACGGCCTTTGATTTAGCTCATGCAAAAGCAAGATTTCATATAGTAGAAGGACTAATTAAATGTATTTCTATCTTAGATGAAGTTATCAGAGTAATAAGAGCCAGTAAAAATAAGCCAGATGCAAAAGATAACTTAGTAAAAGAATTTGCTTTTTCAGAAGCACAAGCAGAAGCAATAGTAACATTACAACTATATAGATTAACTAATACTGATGTAGTTGCCTTAGAAGAAGAATTAAAAGATTTAGAAAAGAAAATTTCTATTTGGGAACAAATTCTTAACAATGAAGCTGCTCTAAAACATGTAATGAAAAAAGAATTACAAAATATTAAAAAAGAATATGTAACACCAAGATTAACTGATATTAAAGATGAAATAACTGAAATTAAAATAGATGAAACAGAAATGATTCCAAAAGAAGATGTAGTAGTCGCAATTACTAAAGATGGCTATATAAAAAGAACATCATTTAGAAGTTATACATCTACTAATAAAGAAGATATTACTTTAAAAGAAAATGACTATATTATTGGTTTATATGAAATGAATACTATAGATACATTATTAGTATTTACATCAGGTGGTAATTACCTACATATACCAGTTCATATAATTCCTGATTTGAAATGGAAAGATATGCCAAAACATGTAAGTAATGTAATTGAACTACCTGCTGAAGAATCAGTTGTCTCTGCAATACCAGCATATGACTTTAAGAGTGATAAAAATATAATAATTATTACTAAAAATGGTATGATTAAACGTTCTAAATTAAAAGAATTTAAACTACAAAGATATAATAAAGCCACTAGTTGTATGAAACTAAAAGATAATGATTTAGTAATAAGTGCTATAGAAGAAAATTATGACACTATCTTCCTAACAACCAATACTGGTTATGGATTATCTTTTAAAACAGAAGAAATACCTCTTGTTGGAGTAAAAGCTAGTGGAGTAAAAGCCATGAAATTAAAAGATGATTATCTAGTAAGTAGTAATAACTTCTCATATAATGAACATGAATTTATTTCTGTAATAACTACTAAAGGTACAGGAAAAAGAGTAAGATTACAAGAATTTGAATTGTCAACACGTACTAGAAGAGGAATTCAAATAATTCGTGAAGTAAAATCAAATCCATATATCATTTTAAATACCTTTATAACAGATTCTAGAAATCAACTTGGTCTAAAAAATGGTGATATTAAAATTATAAAGAATACTGAACTACCTATAACAGATCGTTATTCTACAGGAAGTCAAATAATAAAACATCAATTAACAGATGCCTTTGTAGTATCAGAATTAAGAACTATAAAGAAAGAACAAGAATCATTAATTGATAATAATAATGAAATACAAGAAGAAAAGAAAGAGACTAAAAAAGATAAAATATCACTACAAGAAATAGATGATAGATTAATGACTATAGATGACTTTCTAAAATAATAATTAAAGCATAACATTGTTATGCTTTTTTATTGACAAAAAAACACTCAATTAGTATACTTATAATAGAGGTGGTATATCATGAGACAAAGATACCTATATGCTGTTTTATTCGTTATTTTATTAACGCTTTCATTAGGTTATGCCCTCCTAACTACTAATTTAAACATAGTAGGAACAACAGTAGTAAAAGATAATAAATGGGATATTTATTTTGATAATGTTCAAGTAAAGTCTGGCAGTGTTACGGCATCTACTCCAGTAATAGATACTGCTAAAACTACAGTATCTTATAGTGTAACTTTGAATTTACCAGGAGATTATTTTGAATTTACAGTTGATGCAGTTAATGATGGAACAATAGATGGAATGATATCAACAATATCAAATAAACTAAATGGAACAGAAATCACAACACTTCCAAATTACTTAGAATATAGTGTTTCTTATTCTGATGGAATAGCTATTCAAAATAATCATCTATTAGAAGCAGGAAAGACTGAAACCTACAAAGTAAGAGTAGGCTATAAAAAAGATATAAGTGCAACAGATTTACCAAGTACAGAACAAACACTAAATTTATCATTTTCAGTAACTTATGTTCAAGCAGATGATAATGCCGTTAAGCCAGATCATCCGGAATCATTTGAAACAGATTCATGGAATACAATAGTTAACGCAGTAAAAACAGGAAATACTAGTGTTTATAATGTCGGAGATACTAAGACAGTAGATATGGGAACACTTGGAACTCATACATTAAGAATAGCTAATAAATCAACACCAACAGAGTGTTCTACAACAGGATTTAGTCAAACTGCTTGTGGTTTTGTCTTAGAATTCGCCGATATAATCACAACTCATAATATGAATTCTACAAGTACAAATGTAGGAAGTTGGCCAGCAAGTGAAATGAGAACATATGTAAATACTGATATTTATAATGCCCTACCAACAGAATTAAAAAATGGAATAATAGATACAATAGTAGTATCCGGACATGGAGATACTTCTGGAGAGACAAACTTCACATCAACTGATAAACTATATTTACTATCAACACATGAAGTATGGGAAGATGTAGATGGAAATACAAGTGGTGGAATAGACTGTTATGATACAGCCTATAATAATACAAGACAATTAGATTATTACGCAGGTTTAAATGTCACAACATCAAGTTACTCAGGAGCAATTAAACAACTAAATGGTACAAACTCTTATTGGTGGCTGCGCTCGGCTAGTTCTTATACTATTAGTACGGGCAATTTTAACGATGTGAACAGCTATGGCTGGTGGGATAGCGCCAGTGCTTATTATGCTGATGGCGTCTCACCGGCTTTTAGAATTGGATAATAGTGATTTGTTATAGACACATTTGATATGTGTCTTTTTTGTATGATTAGACAAATAATTGAAAATACTATATAATATTATAGGAGTGGTTTTATGAGTTATTTTAAACCGGATTGTTATAAAAAGAATATATTTGAAATAGATTATAAGAAATTAAAAAAGATTGGTATTAAGTGCCTTATTTTTGATTTGGATAATACTTTAGGATTAGTATCTAATAAGAATTGTCCGGATGAAGCTGTTAAACTTATTAAAAAGTTGAAGAAAGATTTTATTGTAGAAATATGTTCTAATAATACAACTGGTAGATTAAAACCATATTTAGATGAATTAGAGATAGATGGTGTTTCTTGGAGTTTTAAACCTTCTATTAAAGGAGTTTATAAAATTAGAAAGAAATATAATCTTAATAAAAAAGAAATGTGTATAATAGGAGATCAGATTGTTACTGATATATTTACTGGTAAAAGATATGGTATATATACAGTATTGGTTGATCCACTTGGAGTAAAAGATTTGAAAATAACTAGTTTAAATAGAGTTATTGAGAATTTTATTTTAAAAAGATATAAAAAGAAGAATATATTTGAGAGAGGTAGTTATTATGGATAATCAAAAAAGATGTTTAGGTTGTGGTATTGTATTACAAGATCAAAATGTCTTACAAGAAGGATATACTACTAGTTTAGATAATGATATTTGTCAAAGATGTTTTAGAATGAGAAATTATGGTGAATATCAAATGGTAGCTAAATCTAATGAAGAATATTTAGAAATACTAAGAGGTGTTAGTGAAACTAAAGATTTAGTATTATATGTTACTGATTTATTAAATTTAGAAAAGAATTTAGATGAAATACGTTCTTTGATACCTAATAAGATGATATTAGTTCTTAATAAGTTTGATGTACTTCCTAAATCTGTTAAAGAAGATAAAATTATTAATTATTTAGAAGGAGAAAATATTCATTTTGAAGAAGTGATTGTTGTTTCAGCAGCTAAGAATTATAATATGGATTATTTATTAAAGAAAATTAAATATCATCAAACAAGTCGTAATGTTTATGTTGTTGGACATACAAATGCTGGGAAGAGTAGTTTAATTAATAAAATGATTCATAATTATTCTGAAAGTACAAGAGAACTTACAATGAGTCCTCTTCCTTCAACTACTTTAAATACTATTAGTATTGATATTGATGATTATCTTACTTTAATTGATACTCCAGGACTTGTAGATAATGGATCTATTTTAAATCATGTGGATGATAAGTTAGTTAAAAAAATATCTCCAAAAGTAGAGATTAAACCACGTACTTATCAACTTAGAAAGAATCAATCTTTAATAATAGAAGGAATACTTAGAATAGATTATGTTGAAGGGGAAAAGAATAGTTTTACATTGTTTATATCTAATGATTTAAAGGTGAAGAGATTATTAAATTTATTTCATAATGAAGAATTAAAAGATAAGAATAAAATTACTTATGATTTAAAATATGAAAATGATTTAGTTATTAGTGGACTTGGATTTATTAAAATAGTAAATAAAGGTGTTATTGACTTATATATTGATAAAGATGTGGAAACTTTTACTAGAAAGAGTTTAATTTAGATTGTAAAAAAGATGTAAATGTTGGTAAATATCAAGTTTTGATATTTACTTTTTTTTTATGATTTTGTATTATTATAGTAAGTAGTGGTTGAAAGTGGTGAAAAGTGGGGGATGAATATGTTTATAGGAGAATTTCATCATACTATTGACGATAAGGGTCGTATTATAATTCCTTCTAAGTTTCGTGAAAAGCTTGGTAATCAATTTATAATTACTAGGGGAATTGATAATTGTCTTTTTGTCTACTCATACGATGATTGGATGAATATTACTAATAAACTTAATTCGCTACCTTTTACTAAGAGGGATGCACGTGTTTTTAATCGCTTCTTTTTATCAGGCGCTACAGATGTAGAATTAGATAAACAAGGTCGTGTTAATATTTCTAGTCCACTTATTTCTTATGCTAATCTTACGAAAGATTGTGTAATTATTGGTACAGGTGATAGATTAGAAATATGGGCAAAAGAATCTTGGGATAATTTCTTTAATTCTACTAAGGACAATATGTCAGACATAGCTGAAAATTTATTTAATGAGAGTGTGAACTTATGATGAATGAAAAGCATATAAGCGTGTTGTTGACAGAATCTATTTCCTCCCTAAATTTAAAAGAAGATAGTATTGTAGTTGACGCAACTCTAGGCTATGGTGGACATAGTAGTAACATCTTGATGAGAATAAATAAGGGGTATTTATTCGCCTTTGACCAAGATAGTGAAGCAATTCGGCATAGTACCGATAGATTAAAAAATATCGGTACTAACTTCACTATCATCAAGAGTAATTTTGTAAAAATGAAAGACGAATTAGAAAAACTTGGAGTAGAAAAAGTGGATGCGGTTTTATTTGATTTAGGTGTTTCATCACCACAATTAGATGACGCTGATCGAGGTTTTTCTTATCATAATGATGCTAGACTAGATATGAGAATGGATAAAGAGGCTAAGTTATCTGCTTATGAAGTTGTGAATGATTATTCTAGGGATGAACTTGCTTTAATATTTAAAAAGTATGGCGAAGATAAGTTTGCAAAAATAATCGCGAAAAAGATTGTTGAGTACCGCAAAAATAAACCAATAGAAACAACTTTAGAACTTGTAGATATTATCAAGAGTGCAGTACCAATTAAGTTTCGTTTGGATAAACATCCAGCAAGGCAAATATTTCAAGCTATAAGAATCGAAGTAAATCATGAACTAGATGTAATTGAACCAGCTTTATCTCAGGCATTAGATTTATTAAATGTTGGGGGAAGATGTGCAGTTATTACCTTTCATTCTTTAGAAGATAAGATTGTAAAGAATTATTTTAAAAAAATGTGTGAAGTAGATCCTAAAGTAAAGGGTATGCCTAACATTCCATCTAGTTACTTACCAGACTTTCGTTTGGTAGAGAATAAAGCAATTACTCCTAGTGAGGAAGAAATTAATAATAATCCTCGTGCTAGAAGTTCAAAACTAAGAGTAATTGAAAGAATAAAATAGGAGATGATTTTGGTGAAAAAAGTAAAAAAGAGAGTTAAGATATCGAAATTTGAAAAATTACTATATACTTTGGCTGTATTTTTATTAGTTGTTTCACCAGTGTCTATAGTTTTTTCAAAAGCGACATTAGCAAAAGTTAATTTCGAAGTAGAAAAGCAAAAAAAAGAAATTGATGAACAAAAAAAGACAAATGAGTCTTTAGCAATGACAATTGATGAATTGGCTTCACTTACTAAGATACAACAAGTTGCAGAAGAACAAGGATTGAGTTATAATAATAATAATATAAAATCTGTAAGTGAAGATAACTAATTAAGGTGTGATAAACATATGAAGAAAAAGAAGAGAAAAAATAACATTAGATATTCGAGACTAGTTATACTTGGTTCTCTTCTTTTATTTTGCATAATGATAGGGAGAGTTATTCAACTAGGATTATCTAAGAAAATAGATGGTATTGATCTTGCGACACTTGCGAGTAAAAGGACAACTAGAACTGATGTAATTACTGCTTTAAGGGGAAACATTTATTCTAGTAATGGAGATGTTTTAGCTCAAAATGTTTCTTCTTATAAGTTGATTGCTTATTTGGATCCTAAAAGAACTACTAATCCTAAGAAGCCACAACATGTTGTAGATAAAGAGGATACTGCTTTGAAGTTGGCTCCTATTTTAGGTATGGAAAAGGATGAGGTTTTGTCTTTTCTTTCTAAAGAAGGGGTTTATCAAACAGAATTTGGAACTAATGGTAAAAATTTAAATGAACTAGTAAAAAAGCAAATTGAAGATTTAAATCTTCCGGGACTTGATTTTATTGAAAGTTATAGAAGGTATTATCCAAAGGGAAATTTTGCTTCTTATACAATTGGTTATACTAAACCTACTAGTGATTCTGATGATACTATGAAGGGTGAAATGGGAATTGAAAAACAATATAATGAAATACTTAAAGGTGAAAATGGTTCTGTTTCTTATCAAAAGGATTTAAAGGGTTATAAAATTGCGAATACTCCGGTAGTTACTGTTGATGCTGTTCAAGGAAAAGATGTTTATTTAACAATAGATTCTAGTATTCAGTTTTTTATTGAGCAGGCTATAAATAATCAAGATAAGAGTTATGATTGGGATTGGTTTACTATTACTTTATTAGATGCGAAAACTGGTGCTGTTCTTGGAACATCTTCTTCACCTTCATTTGATCCTAATTTGAGAAACATATCTAATTATTTGGATTTATTTGTATCTAGTCCATATGAACCAGGAAGTACAATGAAAACTTTTACTTATATGTGTGCGTTAGAAAATGGTGTTTATAATGGTGGAGAAACATATAAATCAGGTGTTTTTGTGACTAGTGATGGTACAGAAATTGGTGACTGGAATAGAAATGGTTGGGGATACATAACTTTTGATAAGGGTTATGCAATGAGTAGTAACGTTGGGGTTATTAATATGATTAACCGTTATATGTCTAGTAGTATGTTACGTCAATGTTTTAAAACATATGGTTTTGGTAGACGTACTGGAATTGAGTTACCTAATGAGTCTAAAGGGCATTTAGATTTTAAATATGAAACTGAAATTTATAATGCTGGTTTTGGTCAAGGTATAACTACAACACCAATTCAAAACGTTAAAGCATTAACACCACTTACTAATGATGGAATGATACTTGAACCATATTTGGTTTCTAAGATTGTTAATCCTACTACGGGTGAAGTCGTTCTTGAAAATTCTCGTGAAGAAATAGAGAGAGTTGCTTCTACACAAACTGTTTTAAAGATGATACAACTTATGGATGATTGCGTAAATGGTATTGGAAATACTGGTAGTGGTTATCGTATAGAAAGTGGAGAGCTAATTGGTAAGACAGGAACTGCTCAAATAGCTAATGAAAATGGTGGTGGATATTTATCTGGTCAAGCTGATATTATTTCTTCTTTTTCTGGTATTTATCCTAAGAGTAATCCACAAGTTATAATATATGCATCTGTTAAAAGACCTAGTGGTGGTAGTCAAAAACCAGTTAGTAATGCGGTTAAAGAGATTGTTCAAAATATATCTAAATATTATGGTAATCCTGATAGTAATACTAATTCTTTAAATATAGTTGATTATAAGGTGGATAGTTTTAGTAATAAAAAAGTTGATAATGTTAAAGTACATTTGGATTCTTTAGGAATTAAATATGTCGTTTTAGGTAATGGTTCTAAAATAGTTAGGCAATCTCCCAATCCAGGAGAGGTTATTACAAATAATGATACTGTATATTTAATTAGTAATGATAGTAATTTTGTGGTTCCTGATGTTTATGGAATGTCTTCTAAGGTATGTCGTGATCTTTTACAAAAACTAGGTTTAAAAGTTAATTTTGAAGGTGTTGGTTATGTTACTTCTCAATCTGTTCCTGCAGGGACTGTTATTACTCCGGGAATGGAGGTAAATATATCTTTAGCACCTAAGTACAGTTTAGAGTAGTGGTGATTATATGAATAAAAGTAAATTAAATATTATTTATATTTGTACAATTATTGTTTTGGCAATAGGCTTTATTTTAGTTTCTTTAAAAGTAGGGGAATTATCTAATAAAAAGATTGTTCATAGAGTTGTTTTTTCTGATGTTTCACTAGCATCTGCTGTTAAAGGTTCTTCAATTGATCCGGTACATAATTATAGTATTAGTGAAGATAAGACTGAGGTAAGCTTTAATTATGGAGTTAATTACACTCATGATGAAATAGTTTATAATGCTGTAATTAAAAATGATGGTAATGTTGATTGTGAGATCGTAAAATTAGTTGAAAGTCCGGACTATTCAATGGATTATTTTAATCGTTTTATTTCTCCTGTTACTATTAAGGTTACTGATGTTAAAGGGAAAGTATTAAAGCCTGGAGAAGAAATACCTTTAAAAATAACTGTTTATTATAACCCTTCAACACAAGAGGTATCTGCTAAGAATTTTCCTTATAAGATTTCTTTAATTACAAAAGCAAGATAGTCTTTGACTATCTTTTATTTTATTGACTTATATAGTAGTTTTGATATAATTATTTTAATAGGATGTGGGTTGTATGAAGAAAAAAAGCATTATAGTTTTTGTTATCCTAATTACTATTTCAATTGTCTTTTTTAGTGTTGGATTATTTTTAAACAATAAAACTAAACCACAAAATATATATAACAGTATTATTGATAAGACTAGTAATAATGTTTTAAATTTTATGGATCATTTTAATGGTTATTTAGAAAAAAATGATTTTATGATTAATTCTTTAATAACTAATAATTTAATTAGTGAAGAATATAAGAATAAAGGGGTATATGATTTAGAATATTTAAAAAAATATAATTATATTAATAATTTAAATTTATATAAGACAAATATTATATTAAAACATGATACTACTAATAATAAGTTTTTATTTAATACTTTAAAATATAATGATACTGCTAGTTTTATGAATTATAAGTATTTAATTGATAATTCAACTGGTTATGTTTTATTTAGTGATTATTCTAATCAATTTGTTAATATGGGTAGTTCTAATTATTTTGAAAATTATACTAATAATAAATCATTGAATGATAATGTTAGTTATTTATATAAGAAAGTTTTAGATTTATTTAAGAGTAATATAATTAAATATGGATTTGATACTTACTATGTTGATACTAAAATTAATGATAAGAATGTAAATACGCGAAAATTATCTATTAAGATTGATGATTTATATTTACATAAATTATTTAGTAATATTATTGATGGATTAAAAAATGATGATGTTAGTAATAAGATTCTTAGTAATACTTTTAGTAATTTTTCTAAATATAAAATAAAAGATAGTTATAAATTTTTAAATAATAATGAGAATTATATTTTTAATATTTATTTATCTAAGATGATGTCTCGTCCATTGAAGTATGAACTTGAATATTTGAATGGTAATGAAAAGAAGAGTTATATTTATGATGTTGAAAGTAATAATATTTATTTTTATAATACTGATCAGTTGAAGTATAGAGGAGTATGTAAATTTGAAAGTGATAATTATAAGATAGATTTATTTGATAATAGTAATAATGAAATAGGAGAGTTTAAACTTGAAAAGGATAATGATAATTTGAGTTTATTGTTTGATATGGATAGTGATAATAAATCTTTAGAATACCATTTTGAATCTAGTATTAAAGATAATACTAATAAAATTACTATTGGTATTAAGAATGTTAGTGATAATGTTAGTATATTATCTGGAAATATTGATATTGAATCTAAGATTTTAGATTGTGATAAGACTAATGAAGATCTTTCTACATCTGTTTTATATAGTACTTTATCAGAAGATTTGAAAAATAAATATAATAATATTTATAATTATGTAGTTGATAAGATGGAGGTTAATTCATGATAGATTATTATTTGGATATGGCTTGTGAAGAAGCAAAGAGGGGTGTAGAAGCTAATTCTGGTGGACCTTTTGGAGCCGTTATATGTGATAGCTCAGGAAAGGTTATTAGTTGTGGTCATAATAGAGTTTTAGAAACTCATGATCCTACTAATCATGCTGAGGTTGTCGCAATACGGGAAGCTTGTTTGAAGCTTGGTACTCATGATTTAAGTGGGTGTACAATTTATTCTAGTTGTGAACCTTGTCCTATGTGTTTATCTGCTATTATATGGGCAAATATTGGAAAAGTTTATTGTGGTGCAAGTCGCATTGATTGCGATAATATAGGTTTTAGGGATAAAGAGATATATGATTATATTAATGGTAAAAATAATATGATTAGTGTAGAAAAGGTTACTAATAAAAAGTGTGTTGATGTATTAAACAATTATTCTAATGAGGTATATTAATGAAGAAAAAAGCAAAGAAAAAGAAGAAAAAAATAGATATTTTAGATTATATAAAAACTAATTATTTACTTATAATATTTTGTTTACTTTTATGTTTGGTAATATTTTTAGGTTGGAGAGTATTTTTACTTAAAAATAGTAAAAATAAACAAATTAAAGGAGATATGCTAATTCCTATCGTAAGTGAAGATTTTAATTATGAATTTTATATTGATGGGAATGCTTTGAATGATAAAGACGGGTATATTTTAAGATTATGTAATTATAAAGATGATAAAGTAATTTCTAATGATATTAGTTATCGTATTGAGGTAGTTAATGAAAGTAATTTATCGCTTCAAGTAACTAAGAATAATAATTTAGAGGATCTTTTAAGTAAGGGAAATGTTATTGAAGATAGTTTTAGAAGTAAAAAGATGGATGATCATTTGTTTTATATAAAGCTACTTGATAATAAGAATATATCTAGTGATTCAAAAGTACTTATTAAAATATATAACGCATAAGTTGTCTATAATTGTAAAACATCTTATGTTTTTTTTATGTTAATTAGAAATGGTTATTCTATTGTGATATTATTATAATAGGAGTGGTATTATGAATTATAGTAATGAAGAGTTAGTAAAATTTTATAGTAAGGCAATTTCTTTGGGATTAGATAAGTTAATAGAGACTAAACAGCATTTTCTTGATAAGAGTAAAAATGAAAAAAAGTCCTCTTCTGGATTGTTTGGTAAATCTAAAATACAAATGGATATTAATAAATATGAAAAAGATATTAGTAGTATAAATAAAGCTAAAAAGTATGTTTGGAGTATTCAAAATACTAGATCTATTTCAATGAATGATACTTGTATTAAAGCTATAATTGATATGATGCCATATTTAGAAGCAAAAGAACAAAAGGAATTACAAAAATTAGTTAATAATTCTTTAAAAGAAGCAAATAAAAGACAGTTTTCTAATATAAAGAACAATAAGAAATTAATAGTTTCTTCAATTAAAAATATTAATCCTAATGTAAGGGTTGAAGTTCATAATGATAATGATGATTGGATTACAAATGTTTCTATGGAAGAAGCTATAAATAGGTTAATTGAATTAAAAGAGTCTGAAAAGAATATTAGTTTATTTAATGGTGATGAAGCTCAATACAAGGAAGATATTCCTTTGATTGAACAAGTTAATACTATTTTATCTTCTGGTAAGACAAACAGTCCAACATATAAATATGTTTCTAAAAATAAAGATAATATAATTGAGTTGTCTAAAAAAATAGTTATGCTTGAAAAACAAAAATCTATGATTTCTACATGTCGTAATTTGCTTAAGTCATATGATGGAGATAAATCAGAATATAGAGATGTCATTGATTATGTATCATCATTAGTTGATAAAAGAATAAAAGATTCTATGGATTGTCGTAAAAGTTTAAATAAATATGATTTAGATAGTATTAGTAATGTGGTTAATAATATAACTGAGGAGAATAAGAAAAAACAAGAAAAAGAAGATAAAGTAAATAATACTGAGATGGAGTTATCTAATTTATATTTTAAGTTAGCGGAACTAAATCTACAACATGGTGATATTGCTGAGATAGCTGCTATAGAAGATAGAATTAGAGAACTTGAAGAGGTTGCTAGTAATAATGTTAATATAGATGTTTCAAAGGCTAAAGAGGAAGCTAAAAGTCGTCTTGCTGATAAAATGGTTGAACAAGAAATGAGAGATGAAGAAGATAAAGCTTCACAAAGACTTATTGGTCTTATGATTGCTGCTGATGAAGCGTTAGAGGCAGAAGCTTTAAATGTTTATAGAGAAAAACATCGAAAGAATTGGAATTTTGAAGACTTGGATAAGGGACCTGCTAGAGAAGAAATTGAACAAATTAAATCTGGTCTTAGATATAATGCTTTATTATCTCCTGAAGAAAGATGTTTTAATGATCTAAAAAAAGCAGGGGTTATACATGAGACTGCTACTTTGGAAACATTAACTAATGAGGAGAGAATAACTTTAAATAAAAACGTTCGCTTCTATGATGATTCTAAGTATTCTTATGTGACTCAATATAAAGAGTATTATGAGGCTTCAATGCCTTCTCAAGGAAGAGATGAAACACATCATAAATAAAGTCAAATTAATTGACTTTTTTTTATTGGAATGATAAACTTAATTAATAGAATAATGATAGTAGGTGAGTATAGTGATTGTAGGTTTTGATGGTGAAAAAGTTATATTAAAAAAGGGTGATAAAGAAGTATCTTGTGATATTTTATTTACATTTGATTGTGAAGATACTATGAAGTCTTATATTGGTTATTCAAATAATGAGATTGCTTCTAATGACAGAAAAAATATTTATATTTCTTCCTACAGTCCTTTAAGTGGTGATTTTAAGTTACATGATATAAGTGATCAAAAGGAATTTGATATGATTCTTAAAGTATTAGAGAATTTAAGTAAAGATAGTGAACAGGAGGTAAACTCATGAGTGATGATTATAAACCAATACTTGAGGGTGTTTTAAAACAAGAAGATTTAAATGGAAGAGAGCCTCTAGAGATTGTTAAAGAGGAGTTATTAAAGAATGGTTATCCTGTTTCAGATATAAATAATTATGATGTTATCTTTAGTGGAGTAGATGATCAAGATACAAGGTATGAAGTTCATATGAAGGACGATACTAATGATTTAGAATTAAAAGATAATTTAAAGGAAATTGAGGATTTAAGAAATTCTATCGAATATTCTAATAAGAGCGATCAAGAAAAATTATTAGATTTAGCTTTTCAAAAAATAGATAAACTTGAAAAAGAAATTAAAGATAAGACTAATATTAATGACTATTTACTTACCGAGATTAAAAGTGTTGATACAGCATTAGATAAAGTTAAAAGTGTTATTCAAGAGTATGTTAAAAAGTTCAATGAGTTAGAAGATGAAATGAAAAAAATAGTAGCTTCACAAAAAGAGGCTTTTGAAAATTTAGAACATTTATCTGAAGAGGATATTAATAAACTTAAGAATGATTTTAGAGATAAGAAGAAAGAAAGAAATAAATCTTCTGTTTCAGTACTTAAGATGATTAATCTTGAAAAAGGAAAGATTAAATCTTTACAAAGAAAAAAGAATCATTTGAAGAATGATTTATTAAAAGCTGAGGCTTTAGGATTAAATGTCGATGAATATTTAAATATAAATAAAACATTACGTAGTAGAAAACTTATGAATAGTATTCTTGAGAATAAGGGTTTAAAAGATATTATTTCTAAGAAAAGTGAAGAGAGAAGTGCTGAAGAAAAGAATTTATTAAAAGATGCTAAGGAAGAAATATTATTAGAAGTTACTAATCTTTATAAGAAGAATAATGATTCTTCAATAGAGAAGATAATTGATGCATTATATAATGTAGATACTTCTTTGAAAAAAGAAAATGAAAGTAGAAAACTTCCATTATCTGTTAATGATATTAAAGAAGTTCGTAATAAAAAGAAAGCTTTAGTAGAAAGGGTTGTTGGTAATAAGAAGAAAACTAATTATAAACCTAGTAAAGCGCCTCTTGATATGAAAGATGTTTCTATTGCTTCATTTGCGAATAATGCGAATAAAGAATATAGGGAAAAACTACTTTCAGATGCTGCTAAAAAGAAAAATAGTGTTTCAGTTGATAAAAAATCCGATCAATTAAATATTCCATCTTTTGCGAATAATGAATATTTAAGAAAACATTCTAATGATAAATTAGTAGTTTCTAAAAAGAGTTTAAATAATTCTTTGGATAAACCTATTAAAAATAAAACTAATTTAGATGCAACTGTTGATTTAAATGATGTATTAAATCTTTTACCTAAAGATGTTATTAGTGATAATAAGAATGAAAATACTAATACTGTTTCTGTTTCTAGTATTGCTAAAAAATTAACTAAGGGTTTAGTTATATATGATAAAGATGTAGAGCATTATACTGCTTCTAATGTATGGGCTAGTCGTGAATTTACTGAGGAATTAGAAAAGAATGATTATTCTTATAATTTAATTACCATGGTAAAAGAAACTGCTAAAGTTAGTGGTAAAATTCTTAAGAAATTAGGAAATAATTTACTTACTTCTAATCGTTGTCGTGAGGCTATGAGTGAAGTTAAGAATAGATTTAATAGTTTAGATGATTTTGAAAAAGATGCTTTATTAAATAGTTATTTAGATGGATCTTTGAGTAATAATTTACCATTTTCTATAGATGTATTATTAAATTCTAGTATAGTTAATTATTCTTTAGAAAAAATGGATAAAGAAGTAAGCTACTGTTATCAAGATTTAGTTCCTTGTATTGGACAGATACAAGCTTGTGAGCAAATACTTACTCATGAAAAGTTATCTGAGAATGAAAAAAATGCTTTTTTAAGAGAATATCAAGTTTTAAATAATAGAGCTAGTAGTTCTATTTCAATGATTTTTGAAAATAGAAAAAAAGCTTATAAGATATTTGATAAGGAAAAAGATAATTCTTTAGTAAAGAAATATACTACTGTTGGTTATTATTATGATAAAGATAAAAATTGTGATGATCAGGTATCTTTAGATAGATATTCTAGAACTTTAGATAAGAAAATTGAAAATAATGATTCGCAAGGAATAGTTGATTATTTCTTCTTAGTTGAAGCTTTATATTCTAAAGAGTTTTATAAGCCTAATGAAAAATATGAATATCTATGTGGAGTTTTAGGACTTAAAAATAATGAAGATGTTAATCAAGGATTAAGTGTTATGACTGTATCTGAAGCTATTTGTAGAGATATAAATGTTCATTCATTAAGAAGTGCTAAACTACAAAATTTACTTGATGATAATAATGTGACTATGAAGGATTTAGATTTATCTAAATGGAAGTATAATAATTTAATAAATCATGATAATAATAAGTTTGTAAATCCATTTATGGAAGATGTTAATACAACTATGAATTATGAATTTTTGCAATTACAAGCTGGTAAGGAAGATACAAATAAGTTTTTAACTGATATGGATAATATAGTTGAACAGAGTAATAAAAAAACTATAGATGTATTTAAAAATAGTATGAATTTATTAAATGAATATAGTAAAACTGATAGTAAATATCCTATATCCGATGTTGAAGAAATATTAGTAGATTTATCTTCTTCTGATTTAATAGATGATTTAGTTAAAAATTATCCTAATCCTTCTAAATGGAATAAATATTTAAAAGAAAAGGCTGAAGGATTTCAAGCAATACCTACAGAGATATTACTTGCGGTATTTAACTCAAGAATTACTGATAGTTATACTAATATTGTTTCTTCTTATATGAAGAATGAATTAGATAAGAGTAATGATATAAAAAAATAAAGTATTAGATTAGTTCTAATACTTTTTTAATTGAATAATACTTTTTCTGATTTATATTGTTTAATTATTATATATAAGACTATTGTTATTAAGAGAATTGTTGAAATAAACATAGATATTATATACAAATAGTTATAATTATTTTTATTTATATCATTATATATTTGAATATAATTTATAAATGGAGTAATTGATATTAAAAAGTTTGTTTTTATATCAGCAAGAAAGGTAATCATTCCTGGAAAAACACTAATAAATGTAAGAGGGGTTAATTTACTTTGGGCTTCTTTAAATGATTTAGATAAAGAGGCAATTGAAATACATAAACCACTTATTAGAAGAGAATAACTTATAATTATTAAAAGAGTTATTGTTGCTTGTTTAATATTTGGAATGATACTTAAATCTTTAAATAAACTGATATTATTAGAAATATAAATAAATGCAAGTGTCGTTAAAATAAAACTTAGTATTCCTGTTACCATGGAAGATAGGGATACACTTAAGAATTTTCCAATTATTATATCTTTACTTTTAATTGGATAAGTAAGGAGTGTTTCTAGTGTACCTCTTTCTTTTTCTCCGGCTGTTGTATCAGTTGCTGGATAAGTTGCAGATATAGTAATAGCCATTATAATAAATAGAAAAGCATAACTAGTTATATAATTTATATAGAAATTATCATTCTTTTTATTAAGTGTATTATAACTAATTTTTATTATATTAATTACTTCATCTGGATTAATATTTTTATCTATTAAATAATTATTTTGAAGATATAATTTATATTGTTCTAGATAAGAAGTAGCTTTAGCCATAGTTTTTAGACTTTCAGGATTATTCTCATCATAGTTTATATAGTAATTATTATTTTCTTTTTCAATATAGGCATTAATATCTCCTTTTTCATATAATTCTTTGATATTTTTATTTTTACTATTTATGTTTAAATTTGTAATTATTTCTTTTTCAATTTCATCTAATTGATAATTAAAACCAATATTATATTCTTTTTCAGGGTTTTCTTTTTGTTCTATTTCAAATAAATAGCATAATCCAATTAATAATAAAGGCATTATTATTGGTATTACTAACATCATTGATAAAGACTTTTTATCTCTAAATATTTCTCTTATTTCTTTTTTTAATACTAATAATATTTTATTCATACTTTTCTCCTCCAATTATTTTAAAGAAACTATCTCGTAAATTAGTTGTTTTTGTTTTTTCTTTTATAGCTGTTGGAGTTCCTTCAGCAATTATCTTTCCATGATTTATTAGATAGACATAATCACAAATATTTTCAGCTTCTTCCATATAGTGAGTAGAGTATATTATACCTTTATTTTTCTTTCTTTCATCTTTAATAAAATCTAATATTATTTGACTAGATATTATATCTAGACCTGATGTTGCTTCATCTAAAATATAGTATTTAGGATTATGTATAAGACATCTTGCGACTCCTACTCTTTGAGTTTGTCCAGTAGATAAATTTTCTATTCTATTATATAAGAATGAGTCTAATTCTAATAATTTTGATATTTCTTTAATTCTTTTGTCATAGTCTTTTTTATAATCATAAAACTCTAGTGTCATTTTTAATAATTCATAGGGAGATATAGTATTATATAATTTAGTATTTCCTGATAAATAAGCCATATCTTTTTTTATTTCTATTTCATTATCTTTAATAGTTTTATCATCGTATAATATACTTCCACTGGTAGGATATAGAATACCTCCTATCATTCTAAGAAGAGTAGTTTTACCTGCTCCATTAGGGCCTAAAATACCTATGATTTTTCCTTCTTTTATTTCTATTGAAACATCGTTTACTGCAAAAAACTTTTCTTTTTTGTTATTGGTTTGTTTTGTGAATTGTTTCTTTAGATTAATTATTTTTATCATAAATCCTCCTTGAATATTTTATAAAATAATTATATCATAATATTAGGACTGATATGATTTTTTTTGTAATATTAGGAGTGGTGATTTATGAAAATTATAAAAGATGATACAGGAAATATTTTGGCTTTATTAAAAGAAAATGGTCCTGTTAATGAGATGAAGTATAATTGTGTTGAGGCATCTTTTGAAAAGCATTTACCGCAGTTTATTGTAAAAGGTGATAGGGTAGATGTAGTTGTTAATCATGTTATGGAAGATGATCATTATATTGAATGGATTTTAGTTGATTATTTAGATTGTCAAGTTATTAAGCATTTTATGCCAGGAGAAGAATGCGTTTTAAATACTTATTATAAAGAGGGAATGGTTGCCTATAGTTATTGTAATAAGCATGGTTTATGGAAAAATGAATTAAAATAATAAGAGGTGGTGATTTGATGAAATTAGTTGCGGCAAAGTGTCCTAGTTGTGGGGCTAATATTAAAGTTGATACAAGTTTAAAATTTACTAAGTGTGAATATTGTGATAGTCAAATTGTAGTGGAAGAGGCAGTAGAAAACTTATTAAAAGTTGAATTGAAGGATTCTCCTACACTAGATAATTATCTAAAACTAGGAGAAAGATATTATAATAATAGAGAGTTTGGGGAAGCTTATAATGCTTATTCTAAAGCAGAAGAAATAGAACCAGATAATCCTATTGTGGTACTTAGAAAAGGAATAGCAAGATCTATGATATCTGAGTATAATAATTTTGATGTTAATTCAGCTACTTATGGATTAAAAAATGCTTTAGATTTAATGAAAAAAATGAAGTTTTCTCATGATGAGATGGATGATAGTATTGATGAAGTTGGATCTTGTTTATATGCTTCTTATAAATATTTATTAGATGTTTATAGAAATAATAAATTAGATAAAGATCAAACTAAAGGATATATAAATAGATTAGAAGCTTGTTTAGATGGTTTTGTTTATTTAGATTCAATTGAAGATAAAGGTAAAGCTTTAGATGAAAAAATAGTCTTAACAATCTTAGAAATAATTAATTCTATTATCGATAATTCTAATGGTAATTATCATTTAAGTACTTCATATTTAAATAAGTTAAAAGATATGAAAAAGAATTATCTAGAAAGAAGTGGTAATAGGGATGTTAAACCTAAGTATAATTATTCAGAAAAAGTAGTAGAAGTTGATAATAAAAAAACTAAGTTTTATAATATTCTATCTTATGTAATGGTATTTTTCTTAGGTATATTATTACTTGGATCAATATTTAATAGTGAGAGTTTTTGGGTAATCTTATTATGGTTGTTGGCTACTTTGAGTTTTGTTCCTTATTTTAAAAGTCTTTTAATTAAAAAATTTGGAAGTAATATGAAGACAATAGTATTAATAATTAGAGTCGTGTTAGTAGTTATATGTCTTATTTTACTTGGAACTACTCCAATGGTATTTGAAAATACTTTTAAGAGTGATAATATAGCAATTGTTTTAAAGGAAGGTAAATATACTTATAAAGATGGTGATACTATTATTAGAGGTACTTATCAATGGGATAGTAAGAATAATAAATATTATATAAATGTTGAAGATGAGAATTCTAATAAATACACTTATGAGTATTATGATAATGGTGAAGGTGGTAGACTTTGTTTATATGAAACAGATAAGTGTACTAAGATTTATTTACCAGTAGATTAAAGGAGATTTTATCTCTTTTTTTGTTATAAAGCAATGTTATATTGTTTGACTTTTATATAAGATTAACCTATAATAAGCCCTGAGGGGATTCATATGAATATAGATTATAATTTATATAAGATTTTTTTATACTTATATGAAGAAAAGAGTATTTCAAAAACAGCTAGTAAACTATATGTATCACAACCGGCAATTAGTTATAGTTTAAAAGAATTAGAATCACAACTTGGTTATCCTTTATTTACTAGAAATTCTAAGGGAATTGAACCTACATTAGAAGCTAGAGAATTATATGGATATATTAGTACAGCTTTTAATATATTAAATGATGCAGAAGAGCATTTAAAAAATTTAAATGATTTGAATATTGGATCAATTAGAATAGGTATTTCTAAGGAATTAAGTGGTGTTTATTTAAATAATTTCTTAGTTTATTTTAAAGATAATTATCCCAATATTAATATTTCTATTATAGTTGATGATTTAGATAAGATTATGGATATGCTTGAAGTAAGACAGATTGATCTTGCATTAGGTAAATATGATGGTGTTTTAAAAAAAGATATTAGTGAAGAAAAGGTAGAAGTATTACAAACTTGTATAATTTATGATGATAATCATAAGATAGAAAAATTAGAAGATATAGATGATTTAATAATACAAAAAAAATCTTTCATTTGTGATCGATTAGATGATTGTTTGAAACTATTAGGACTTAACATAACTTATTCAATTGAAGTGGATGATTATTTATCTTTAGTAGAGTTTGTTAAGAGGGGTATTGGTGTTGGATTTGTTGTTTATCAAAATTATTTAGATAGTAATATTCATGTATTATTTGATGATAGATTACCTAAATATGAAGTTTCTTGTTTTTATAATAATGATTATCTTACTATGGCATCTAGAAAGTTATTGGATTGTATTAAAAATAGAAGTTAGACTTCTATTTTTTTTAATTATTCATATTATTTATTGGGGTGTAATATGTTTAATAAAAATATTAATATTAGAATTAAAATATTGTTTTTATTATTACTTATTCCTTTATTATTAGTTATTATTAAAGTATTTTATATTCAGGTTTTTCAATATACTAAATTAAATACATTAGCTAAAGATTTATGGAGTAGAAATCTAGAGATAGAAGCAGATAGGGGAAAAATATTAGATAGAAATGGTAATGTTTTAGCAGATAATCTTACTACTACTTCTTTAGTATTAGTTCCTAATCAAATAAAGAATAAAAAGGAAGTTAGTAAGAAATTAGCTAATGTTCTTGGTATTGATTATGAAACAATGAAAAAACATGTTTATAAGAATGTATCAATTGAGAGGGTTCATCCTTATGGGAGAAGATTATCTTATGATGTTGCGGAAAAGATTAGAGAGTTAAAACTAGATGGTGTTTATTTAGTAAAGGAATCAAAAAGGTATTATCCTTATGGTAATTTTTTATCTCATACATTAGGATATGTAGGTATTGATAATCAAGGACTTAGTGGATTAGAATTACAATATGATAAGTATTTGAAGGGTACTAATGGAGCAATTAAATATTTTAGTGATGCACATGGTAATAGATTAGAGATGAGTGATTATTATGTTGCGCCTACTAGTGGTTTAAATATTAATTTAACGATTGATATAAATATACAGAAATCACTAGAAAGAGAAATGCGTAATATTGAAGATATGTTTAAAGCAGATATGGCTTTAGGAATAGTAGTTGATCCTAATAATGGAGAGGTTTTAGGTATGAGTGCAACTCCTTCTTTTGATCCAAATAATTATAAAGACTATAGTAAGGAAGTTTTAAGTAGAAATCTACCAATATGGGCCTCATATGAACCTGGTAGTACTTTTAAAATTGTTACTATGGCTAGTTCTGTTGAAGAAAAAATCATTGATATATTTAATGATCATTTTTATGATAGTGGTAAAGTGTCAGTAGATGGTAGTGTTATTAAATGTTGGAAAGCGGGAGGTCATGGTGATCAAACCTTTTTACAGGTATTACAAAATTCATGTAATC
>JAFVEF010000033.1 GCA_017478105.1 Bacilli bacterium
ATGGTATAAAAAGCATAAAGTTTCACGTGAAACATAGATAAAAATATTTCCCGGGAAATAAATTAGTAGAGATAAAATTATAGTTTAACGTGAAACATAGATAAAAATATTTCCCGGGAAATAAAATAGTAACAATAAACTTAAAGTTTCACGCGGAACATGGATAAAATTATTTCCCGGGAAATAATTTGGTGGAAATAAACTGAAGCTTCACGTGAAATATGGTTAAAAATATTTCCCGGGAAATAAAATGGTAAAAATAAACTGAAGTTTCACGTGAAACATAGATAAAAATATTTCCCGGGAAATAAATTGGTAAAAATAAACTGAAGTTTCACGTGAAACATAGATAAAAATATTTCCCGGGAAATAAATTGGTAGAAATAAACTAAAGTTTCACGTGAAACATAGATAAAAATATTTCCCGGGAAATAATTTATACAGTTTGATATCATTGTGTATTTACTTTTTATTGATGTTATATTAAAATATGTTTGTGCAATGAAAGTGATTGAACCAGGTCAGAATTGGAAGATAGCAGCCTTAAGATCCTCCTTTCATGTGCACTTTTTTTGTTGGAGGTTTTATGAATTCTAATTTTTTTGATAAAGCTTTTAAATGTGCTGAAAAAGCATTAAAGTGTGATGAAGTTCCAGTTGGTTGCGTTATTGTTAAAGACAATGAAATTATTTCAACTGGTTATAATAAAAAAGAATCTACGAATAAAGTAATATCTCATGCTGAAATAATTGCTATTACAAAAGCTGAAAAAAAGCTTAATAATTGGCGACTTGATGAATGTGATATTTATGTTACTCTAGATCCTTGCCCTATGTGTGCTAGTGCTATTAAACAGGCTAGAATTAAAAATGTATATTCCGCTTTATCTAATTCAGATGAAAGAAATTCTTTTATTATAAGTGAGATTTTTAATGCTGATAATTGTAATGCAGAAGTTAATTTTGAAACAAATTTATATTGTGGAAAATCAAAAAAATTACTAAATTCTTTTTTTAAAGACAAACGTTGAGTTCTTATTTATGATATAATTAAATTGAGGTGTTTTTATGTATCAAGCTTTGTATAGAAAATATAGACCTAAAGATTTTGATTCTGTTGTTGGACAAGATCATATTGTTAAAACTTTAAAAAACTCTATTAAGAATCATACTTTTTCTCACGCTTATATGTTTTTTGGATCTAGAGGTATTGGAAAGACTACTGTTTCAAAAATCTTTGCTAGAAATGTTAATTGCTTGAATTCTAAGGATGGTTTAGCTTGTGGAAAATGTTCTAATTGCAAAAATTCTTTTTCTAACGAATGTGTTGATATTATTGAAATTGATGCTGCTTCAAATAATGGAGTAGATGATATTAGAAATTTAAAATCTAAAGTATCATTAGTTCCTGCTGAATTGACATATAAAGTATATATTATTGATGAAGTTCATATGTTATCTATTGAAGCTTTTAATGCCTTATTAAAGACATTGGAAGAACCGCCTAGTCATGCTATTTTTATTTTAGCTACAACTGATCCTCAAAAAGTTCCTGAGACTATTATTTCTAGATGTCAGTGCTTCTCATTTCAAAGAATTTCTCCTGAAATAATTGTAAATAAGCTTGTGGAAATATGTAAAAATGAGAAGATTAAAATTGATTCTGATGTTTTGTATAATATAGCTGTTTTTTCTGAGGGAGGATTGCGTGATTCTATTGGTTTATTAGATAAACTTATATCTTATAATCCTAATAATATTACAATGGATGATTTTACTGAGATTAATGGTATTATTTCTGAAGGTATGATTAAAGAATTTTCTAATTATGTTTTTTCTGGTGATGTAAAAAATGTTTTATTATCTATTAGTGATTTTGAAAATGATGGTAAAAATTTAGTTCAAATTTATATTCAATTATTGAATTATTTGCGTAAAATCATTGTGGATTATTTTTTGAGTAATACTTTACTTGATTATTCGATTGATTTATTACAGAAATTTTTATTTGTTTTAAACGAAAATATGTTCGATATAAAAAATAGCGATAACTCTAGAGTTTTTTTTGAAATGATTGTCTTAAAATTTATAAGTGATAATTCATTATTTAAAAATACTGTTAGTAATATTTCAAAAGGTGTAAATGATTCTACTGCTGTTATTATTGAAAGTAATGATGGTGATAATGCTATAGAAGATGTTGTTTTAGGTAAAGAAGAACCTGATGATATTCTTGTAGATGAAAGTAAGATGAAGTCTTTAACTGATTTAAATAGTAATATTAGGAAGGTTGTTAATTTAGCTGATATTATGAAAGTTAGAGTTAATAATACTTTAGCTATGGCTAATAAGAAATTATTGATTGAGGAAAAGGATAAGTTTAAGGAATTACAAGATTATTCTTTTGATCAAAAGATAGGTTATATTGTTTGTTCTTTATTAGATTCTAATTTAAGAGCTGTAAGTGAAAATGAAATGATTATTAGTTTTAATTTAAAATCTACTGTTGATCAAAATTTAGTTATTTTATCTAGTATTGAAGATGTTTATAATAAAATTACTAATTCAAATAAAAAAATAGCTATTGTAAGTGATGATGATTGGGAAAAAATTAAAAGTGAGTATATTTCTAATTTAAAGAATAATGTTAGTTATAAAATTGAGGAAGAACCTGATGAAATATTTGAGAATTTAAATAATGATGATATAATAACTAGTAGTGCAATTAATCTTTTTGGAGATATTGTAGAAGTAGAATAAAGGAGATGTTAGTATGAATATGCAAGCTATGTTAAAACAAGCTCAAGCTTTACAAAAAGATATGATGAAAGTAAAAGATGAAATAGATAAGACTGAATTTGTTGGAGAGAGTTCTTTTGTAAAAGTAACTTTATATGGAACAAGAGAAGCTAAATCTGTTGAAATTAATTCTGATTCTTTGGATAAGGATGATGTGGAAGCATTACAAGACATGCTTGTTATTGCTATTAATGAGGCTAATAAAAAAATTGATAAAGAAACAGAATCTAAGATGGGTAAATTTGGGAATATTCCTGGATTATTTTAGGTATTTTTATGTATCCTGAAAGTATTAGGTGTTTAATTGAATCTTTTAAATGTTTACCAGGTATAGGTGAAAAAACAGCTGAAAGATTAGCTTTTTCTGTTTTGGATATGGAAGAAGAACAGGTTGAATTGTTTTCTAGTAGTTTGATGGATGTTATTAATAATGTTCATAAGTGTCCTATTTGTAATAGTTTAACTGATTCTGATATTTGCAGTATTTGTTCAGATCCAACACGTGATAGTAAAATATTATGTATTGTTGAAGATTCTAAAAGTGTTTTCTTGTTTGAAAAATTAGGAATGTTTCATGGAAAATACCATGTAATTGATGGTTTAATCTCACCATTAGATGGTGTTAATCCTGAAGATATTGGCTTAAATAAACTATTAGATAGATTAAATGAGGAAAAGTTTGAAGAAATTGTGTTTGCCTTGAAACCTTCTATTGAAGGTGAAACTACCTCATTGTATATAAAGAAAATATTAGAGGGTATGGATATTAAGGTAACACGTTTAGCCAGTGGTTTACCTATAGGTGCTGATATAGAGTATGTTGATAGTTTAACGCTAGAAAGAGCAATTAATGATAGAAAGATTATTGAATAATATGTTTTTATTTTCATATTTTATATTGGTGATATATATTGATTAAATTATTTAAAAAAGTTATTTTTTCTTTTTTATTGTTATATTTGTTTAATTATATTTTTGGGATTATTATTCCTATAAATATTTATACTTTTTCAAGTACTTTTTTTCTAGGAATAAATGGTATATTATTATTGGCTGTTTTTAAATTGATGTTATAGAGGTGTATTTATGAATGATAAATCTTTATTGAAACAAAAATTTATTGATTATGTTGATTCTATAATTGTGAATAAAAAGATTTCTCATGCATATTTGATTGAATTATCTGATTATGAAGAAGATTATAATTATGTATTATCTTTTGTGAAGATGATTTTATGTGATATATCTTATGAAAAATTATTTGGTAGTAATAATAATTTGATTAGTCAAATTGATAATAATAATTATCTTGATTTAAAGGTAATTGAACCTATTGGTAATAGTATTAGAAAGAGTCAACTTACTGATTTACAAGATGATTTTTCTAATACTTCTTTAATAAATGGAAAGAGAATTTATATTATTAAAAACGCGGAAAAACTTAATAGTTCATCCGCAAATACTATTTTAAAGTTTTTAGAAGAACCTGTTGATAATGTTGTAGCTATTTTGGTTACTACTAATAGATATAAAATAATTAAGACTATTTTATCGAGATGTCAAATTTTATCTTTGAAAGAGGAAAAATTAGATTTTGACTATGATGATGAATTTATAGATTTTTTAAGTTTGTTGTTAAATCCTAAAAACTTTTTTATAAATTATAAATCTATAACTGAAAGTTATCTTGTGGATAAAAATGTTGCTTTGAATTATTTTGGGTTAGTTGAAAAATCGATTATTTCTTTTTTTCATAATAAGTACTCTGGTGATAGTGTTGATAAAAGAATTTATGATGTTTTGTCTTCAAAAACGGATAGTTATTTATTAAAATATTTGAGTATAATAGAGAGTGAATTAAAAAAGTTAAATTATAATGTTAATTTTAAATTATGGTTAGATTCAATTCTTGCTAGATTATTAGTGGAGGTTAATTATGATTGATGTTGTTGCTGTTAGTTGCGATATATTGAATAATATTTATTATTTATCACCTAATGGATTAGATTTAAAGAAAGGTGATAGTGTTATTTTTGAAACTGATAATGGATTATTAGTTGGAAAAGTATGCAAAGAAGTTTATCAAGAAAAGTCTAATAATCTTGTTTTGCCTTTAAATAAAGTTTTAAGATTGTCTTCAAAAGATGATTTGAAGAAAAATGAGAAAAATATTCATCAAGCAGAAAAAGCTCTTAGTGATGCTAAAAAGATAAGTAAGGAATTAAATTTAGATATGAATATAATTGATGCTTATTATTATTTTGATAATTCTCAACTTGTATTTTCATTTTTATCTGAAAATAGAGTTGATTTTCGTGAATTAGCTAAAAAATTGGCTTCTAAATATAAGACTAGAATTGAATTAAGACAAATTGGTGTACGTGATAAAGCTAAAAAAATAGGTGGTTTAGGACCATGTGGATTATTCTTATGTTGTAATACATTTTTAAATGATTTTTCAAGTGTTTCTATAAATATGGCTAAAAATCAGATGTTGGCATTAAATCCTTCTAAAATAAATGGTATGTGTGGAAGATTACTTTGTTGTTTAGGTTATGAAAATGAGACATATACAGCATTAAAAAAAGATTTACCTAAGGTTGGATTAGTTACTGATACTCCTTTAGGTATGGGGAAAGTAGTTTCTATTGATGTGTTTAGAAAAAAATATTCTGTAGATTTAAAAGAAAAGGGTATTGTTACTTTTGAAAAGGAAGATTAGTTACGATGGAAATGCTTAATGATATTTTAGGTTATGATAATTTAAAAATTTACCAAGATACTGATTTTTTTTCTTTTTCTTTGGATAGTATAGTTTTAGCAAATTATTCTACAGTTCGATTAAGAGATAAAAAAATACTTGATTTTTGTACTGGTAATGGTATTGTACCTATTATTGTATCTAGAAGGACTAAGTCTAATATTTTTGGTGTAGAAATACAAGATAAATTGGTGGATTTAGCAAAAAAATCTATTAGTTATAATAATCTTAATGATAGAATTTCTATAATATGTGATGATGTTAAAAATTTTTCTAATGCTAATTTGAATTGTTTTGATTTAGTATTATGTAATCCTCCTTATTTTAAGGTTCATGATAATTCTTCTTTAAATTTATCTTATGAAAAGAAGGTTGCTCGTCATGAGGTTTGTATTAATTTAACTGAAATATGTGAGTGTGCCAAGAAGGTTTTAAAAGATAATGGTTCTTTTTCTATTGTTTATAGAAGTGATAGGCTTATTGAGTTAATTGATGAGTTTAGAAAACATGGGATTGAACCTAAAAAAGTTAAATTTGTATATGAAAAAGTAGATAAAAATGCTAATCTTGTTTTATTGCAAGGACAAAAATGTGGAAAAGTTGGTCTTACAATAGAAAAACCACTTATTATGTATAATGATGATGGTAGTATGACTGATGAATATAGTAAATTAAATAAGGAGATATTAGTATGATTCAAAATAGTTATGATGATACTCCAAGTTTATACTTGGTTCCAACACCTATTGGAAATATTGAAGATATTACAATAAGAGCAATTAATGTTTTGAAAAGTGTTGATATTATTTTATGTGAAGATACACGTGACTCTTCTGTTTTGTTAAATAAATATGAAATTAATAAAAAATTAGTTAGTTGTCATCAATTTAATGAACTTTCTGTTGTTAATAAAGTATTATCTTATTTAGCTGATGGATTAAATATAGCTTTGATAACTGATCAAGGGACTCCTATTATTAGTGACCCAGGTTATGTTTTAGCAAGAGAAATTATTAAAAATGGTTTCAATGTTATTAGTTTACCTGGAGCAACGGCTTTTGTACCTGCTCTTACTTCTTCAGGAATTGAACCATCTCCATTTTTGTTTTATGGTTTTTTAAATTCAAAAAGTAGTAAGCAAAAAAAAGAGTTAGAAAGTCTTAAAAATTATTCTTTTAGTATAATTTTTTATGAATCAGTACATAGAATTCGTGAAACTTTAAAAAACATACTAGATACTATGGGTGATAGAAATATTTGTTTATGTCGTGAATTAACGAAAGTACATGAAGAATACATTAGAGGAAAAGTATCAGAAGTGTTAGATAATTTAAATTTATTAAAGGGTGAATTTGTAATTATTGTTGAAGGAAATAAGAATTTGATTGATTTTACTGATTTAAGTATAGTTGATCATGTTAAAATGTATTTAGATGATATGAGTGAGAAAGAGGCTATTAAAAAAGTTGCTTTGGAAAGAAATGTAGCAAAGTCAATTATTTATAAGGAATATCATGAGGGGAAGTGATAAAATGAAACTTGTTGTAGGGTTAGGTAATCCTGGAAAAGAATATGATAATACTCGTCATAATGTTGGTTTTTCATTTATTGATTTTTATTTAGCAAGCAAGAATATTATCCCAAATTGGTCTAAAAAATTTGATGGATTGGTTTATTCCTGTACTTTAAATAGTGAAAAGGTTTTATTTTTAAAACCACAAACATTTATGAATTTATCTGGTAATTCTGTTATTAAAGCAATGAAATATTATGATATTGATATTAACGATATTCTTGTTGTTTCAGATGATATGGATATTATATTGGGTAATTTTAAATTAAAATCTGCTGGATCTTGTGGTGGACATAATGGTTTGAGGGATATTGAAAATAAATTAGCTTCTAGTGATTATAAAAGATTAAAAATAGGAATATCAAAGCATAATGATATTGAATCTAAAGATTATGTTTTGGGTAAATTTTCTAAGGATGAGAATAGTGTTCTTAATGATTTATTTTTAAAACTATGCTCTGTACTTGATGATTATTTCCTACTTCCATTTAGTGATTTAATGAGTAAATATAATCGAAAGAACAGGTGATTGTTATGTTTGATTTTATAAATGTAATATTGAAAAAAGACATGGGTATATATAATTTAACCGATGAATTTTTTTGTTTGTATCTCGATAAAATAAATAAAACTACTGATAATAATATATTAGTTGTTGTTAATAGTATTTATGAAGCAAATAAATTATATAATTCGTTAAATAATTATAATGATAATACTTTGCTTTTTCCAATGGATGATTTTTTAACTAGTGAAGCTCTAGCAAGTTCTCCTGATTTAAAGATTACTAGACTTGAAACATTAAACGCTATTAGTAAAGAAAAAAATAGAATTATTATTACTAATCTTATGGGTTATTTGCGATATCTTCCTACAAGAAGTAATTATAAAAAGTTTATATTGTCATTAAAAATAGGAGATTGTATTTCTCCTAAAAGTATTGTGGAAAAATTTATTTCAATGGGTTATTATCGTGATACTATTGTTAATAAAACGGGAGAAATTGGTGTTAGAGGATTTGTTGTTGATATATTTCCTATTGATGAGGAATATCCTATTAGAATTGAGTTTTTTGATGATGAAATAGAGTCAATTAGGTATTTTGATCCTGAAACACAAAAGTCTATAAAGAAAATTGATAGTGTTGAAATATATCCTTTTTTTGAATTTCTTACTGATAAAAAAGTTGATGAAGATTTTTTTGGTAAACAAAAATATTATTCTGAATATGAAGAGGTATGTAATATATCTCAATTTATTGGAAATTGTATTACTTTTTTTAAGGATTATGACCAATTAAAAGTTAGTTATTTAAGTATTCTTGAAGAAATAGTTGAATTTAAGAAGAATAAGGATATTAACTATAATGGAGATTATATATTTCATTTTAATGAGCTTAATGAAGAGTTTCCAATTTATTATATGTCTTTAAATAATATGTCTTCTGCTAATTATATAAATGAAATGGTTGATTATGATGTTAAGACTATTAGTAATTTTCACGAAGATCCTGAACAGATTAATTCTTTTATCAGAAAACAAATAAAGAATAAAAAGACTGTTATTATTTGTTTAAAAAGATATCAGATACGTAGTATTATGAAATATCTTAATATGAAGGTTGTGGAAACTGATATTAATAATATTCAAGAGGGTTGTGTCAATTTAGTTGAATATGGAATTGGTCAAGGTTTTTTTTATAATAATTATGTTGTTTTAACGGCTTTTGAATTATTTAATGTGAAAGAAAAGGTTAAAAAGTATAAAACAAATTATAGATATTCTTCTTCTATTAATGATGTTAATAGTTTGAATGTAGGGGATTATGTTGTACATAGTATTCATGGAATTGGTGTTTATAATGGTATTAAAACTTTATCTTTACATGATATTACTAAGGATTATTTAGAGATTTTATATCAAGGTACTGATAAAATATATATACCAGTTGAAAAAATAGATATTCTTAGTAAATATTCTAGTCGTGAAGGGGTAATGCCTAAAATTAGTAAATTAGGTGGTACTGAATGGCAAAAAACTAAGGCTAGAGTTAAATCTAAAGTTACTGATATGGCAGAAAAATTATTAAATCTATATGCTATTAGGGAATCAAAATCAGGATTTGCTTTTTCAAAGGATTGTGATATGCTTATTGATTTTGAAAATGATTTTCCATATGAGTTAACAGTTGACCAAAGAAAGGCAATTGAACAAATAAAGGGTGATATGGAATTAGCTACTCCTATGGATAGGTTATTATGTGGAGATGTTGGTTTTGGAAAAACCGAAGTTGCTTTTGTAGCAGCATTTAAAGCGATGCTTGATTCAAAGCAAGTATTATTTTTGTGTCCAACTACTATTTTATCTACTCAGCATTATGATAATGCATTAGAAAGATTTAAAAATTTTCCTGTTAATATTGCTTTACTTAATAGATTTACTTCTTCTAAAGAAAAGAATAAGATTCTTGAAGGATTAAAAGAAGGTACTATTGATATGGTTATTGGTACACATAGATTATTATCTGATGATGTTGTTTTAAAGGATTTAGGACTTTTAATTATTGATGAAGAGCAAAGATTTGGAGTTGCTCATAAGGAAAAAATTAAAGCTTATAAAACAAACGTAGATGTTCTTACTTTGACTGCAACACCTATTCCTAGAACTTTGCAGATGTCACTTGTTGGTATTAGAAGTTTATCTTTAATTGAAACTCCTCCAATAAATCGATATCCTGTTCAAACATATGTTGTTGAGGAAAATAAACAAATATTAAAAGATGCTATATATAAAGAATTATCAAGAGATGGACAGGTATTTATTCTTTATAATAGAGTTCAATCTATTCATGAATATGCAAGTAGAATTAAGAATATTGCTCCTGATGCTACTATTGGTATTGCTCATGGACAAATGAATAAGAATGATTTGGAATCAACTTTATATGATTTTATTAATCATAAATATGATATTTTATTGTGTACTACTATAATTGAAACTGGTATTGATATTCCTAATGTTAATACATTGATAATATTAGATGCTGATAGATTTGGTTTAAGTCAACTTTATCAGATAAGAGGAAGGGTTGGTAGAAGCGATAAAATAGCTTATGCTTATTTAATGTATCAACCGTTTAAGAATTTAACTGAAAATGCTGTTAAGAGGTTAAATGTTATTAAAGAGTTTACGGAGCTTGGTAGTGGTTTTTCAATAGCAACAAGAGATTTATCTATTAGAGGTGCAGGTGATATTTTAGGAAATGAGCAAGCAGGCTTTATAGATAGTGTTGGTGTTGATTTATATTTAAAAATGCTTGATTGGGAAATCAAAAGACTAAATAATGAAAAGGTGGAAGAAGATATTACTGATGATAGTAGTAAACCTTTAGTTAATGTTACTACTCATATAAGTGATGATTATGTTTCTGATGATGATTTAAAAATTGAAATTCATAAAAAGATTAATTCGATTTGTGATCAAAAATCTTTTGATAATGTTAAAAAGGAATTAGAGGATAGATTTGGTCAAATAAATGAGGATTTAATAATCTATATGTATGAAGAGTGGTTTGAAAAGTTAGCTAATAATCTACATATAAAGAATGTCAATCAAACTAAGAATTCAATAGAGTTAATATTCCCTTCTTCAGTTGTTTCTAAAATTGATACTGAAGAGGTATTTATGGATGCTTTTAAGATTACAAATATGTTTAGATTTTTAAGTAGGGGTACCAATATGGTTATTGTTTTGGATATCGTTAAATTAGATAAACATCCTATTTATTATTTAGTGGAATTGTTAAAACAAATTTATGAAAAATTTGGAAATAGTATTGACTAAATTTTTATGAATTGCTAAATTTAATATGCTAGGAGGTAATTTTAATGGATAGTATTGAGGAGTTGAAAAAACAACATGTGGAAGGTTATAAAAATGCTATTATTGAAATAATAAAGAATAATACTAGAGTTTTAGTAGAAGAAGATATTTTGTCTTTAGTTAAAAAACCTCCATTAGATTCTATGGATCAAATTAAAATTAAATTTTTAGATTTAGCTAAAAAGAATAAAATAGTTTTAATTACGAATAATTTAGATGAAATGATTGATCAATATAGAATAAATTTAGAAAAAAAGGTTTTATGTTTAAAGGACTATAGGATTGAACAATTGTTAAAAAAAATAAATATTGATACTAGTAAATTTGATGATACTATAAAATTTTGTAAGAAAGATTTTACTATGATTGATAAATATATTAATAGTATTATTAAGGATAGTATTAGTGAGTGTTTTAAATCTGATATTGAATCTAAGTTTGATTTATTATTTGGTGATATAGATGAAAGTATTAAAAATAAGTTTATTAAGGAAATAACTAAGTATTTTAAAACTTCGTATAAAAAACAATTATTAGAGAATATAGATATTAAAGTACTTGTTAAAAATACTACTTTAATGAATGGAGTTAATGAGCAAAGTGATCGATATTTGTTTACTATAAATAATTCTAGATTATTTACTGATTATTAAAAAAGTGTTGTTTTTATAAATATTGTTTGCTATAATAGGCTCGTATTAAATGTTGTGATGAAGAGCGATATATTTATTGTATTTTAGAGAACTCTTGGTTGGTGAAAAAGAGTATATGATTGTATATTGTATGGCTTTTGAACTGTTATATCGATATGTAGGTATAAACGTAGATAGGCGTTAACTATTTAAGTGTATAATAATTATTATAAAATAAGGTGGAACCGCGGAATTATTTTCGTCCTTATGATATAGTAATTTTTTTTTGGAGGGATGATTATGGATAAAAAGAAGTATTATATTTCAACAGCAATTGCTTATACATCAGGTAAGCCACATATTGGGAATACTTATGAAATTGTTTTAGCTGATGCGATTGCTAGATTTAAAAGATTACTTGGATATGATGTTTATTTTCAAACTGGGACTGATGAGCATGGTGAAAAAATTGAATTAAAAGCTAAAGAAGCTGGAGTGAGTCCACAAGAATTTGTTGATTCTAAAGCTAGTGAAATAAAGAGAATTTGGGATATTATGAATACTAGTTATGATAAGTTTGTTAGAACAACTGATAAACATCATGAAGAGGTAGTACAACATATTTTTAAGTATATGTTTGATAAGGGAGATATTTATCTAGGTAAATATGAAGGATGGTATTGTACTCCAGATGAAGCTTTTTGGACAGATACGCAGGTTGTTCAAAATGATGATGGAGAGTATGTGTGTCCTGAGTGTGGAAGAAAAGTTGAAAAAAAATCTGAAGAAGCTTATTTCTTTAAATTGAGTAAATATCAAAAACAATTAGAAGAATATATAGAATCACATCCTGATTTTATTCAACCTGTTTCTAGAAAGAATGAAATGATTAATAATTTTATTAAGCCTGGATTACAAGATTTGTGTGTTTCTAGAACTTCTTTTAAATGGGGAATACCAGTTGATTTTGATCCTAAACATGTTGTTTATGTATGGTTAGATGCTTTAACTAATTATATTACTAATATTGGTTATGATGTTTCTAATTGTACTGATGAGTTTAAATATAAGTGGCCTTGTGATTTGCATTTAATTGGAAAAGATATTATCCGTTTTCATACTATTTATTGGCCTTGCTTTTTAATGAGTTTAGATATTGAATTACCTAAAATGGTATTTGGTCATCCATGGTTAATAATGAGTGATGGAAAGATGAGTAAATCTGTTGGTAATGTAGTTTATGCAGATGACTTAGTAGAAGAATTTGGTGTAGATGCAGTTAGATATTATTTTTTACATGAAATACCATTTTCTAATGATGGAGTCTTTTCTCGCGAATTACTTATTGAACGTATAAATAGTGATTTAGCTAATATATTAGGTAATTTAGTTCAAAGAACTATTTCTATGGGAAACAAATACTTTGAAGGTAAGATTTCTAATAAGAATGTGTCTGATGAATTAGATGTAGAGTTTTTAAATTCTATAAATGGTTTATATGATAAAGTATGCTCAAGAATGGATAAATTAGAAATAAGTGATGCTATTAGTGAAATATTTAGTTTATTAAGAGCAAGTAATAAATATATAGATGAGACAACACCTTGGGTTTTAGCAAAAGATGAATCTAAATTAGATAGATTAGAGACTGTTTTATATAATTTATTGGAAGCTATTAGAGTTTCTGCTTTATTATTAAAGCCTTTCTTGCCTGATACTAGTGATAGTATAATGAAGCAATTAAATAATTCTAATGATGTATTTAAATTTGTTTCAGATAATAATTATAATTTAAATAATCCAACTCCATTATTTATGAGAATTGATGTTAATAAGTAAAAAGATACGTTTGTATCTTTTTTTTCTTTATTATATAATTGTTATTGTGGTGATTATAATATGTTTATTGATACACATTGTCATTTATCTAAAGAGTATTATGATGATATAGATTTAGTTGTTGAAGAAAATAAAAAAACAGGAATTTCGAAAATGATTGTTTCTGGTTGTGATAAGGAATCAATTTTAGAATCCATGCTTTTTGCGAGTAAATATAGTGATGTTTATTTAACTATAGGTTATCATCCAAGTGAAGCTGATGTTATATGTGAAAAAGATTTGATATTGCTTGAGAACCAGCTTAATAATGAAAAGGTTATTGGAATAGGTGAGATTGGTCTTGATTATCATTATGGTAAAGAAAATATGGAAAAGCAGAAAGAATTATTTAGATATCAATTAGATCTTGCGAGTAGAATATCTATGCCGGTTGTGATACATAGTCGTGATGCAACTTTAGATACAATTAATATTTTAAAAGAATATCCTAATGTTAAAGGTATTATTCATTGTTTTAGTGGTAGTTTAGAAACTGCTAATATTTATATATCTATGGGTTATAAACTTGGCATAGGTGGAGTTTTAACTTTTAAAAATAGTAATTTATTTAAAGTGGTGCAAGGTGTTGGTTTAGACAATATAGTTTTGGAAACGGATGCACCTTATTTAACACCTGAACCTTTTAGAGGAAAAACAAATTCTTCTAAATATATTTCTGTAATTGCTGATAGAGTTGCTGAGTTATTAAATGTAAGTGTTGAAGAAGTATCTGATATTACTACTAAAAATACTCTTGATTTGTTTGACTTGATTTAATAATTATGTTATGTTTAGTTTGATGATAGGGTGTTGGAGGATATTTGATCTATGCGCTTAAATAAAAGGTATTTATATGTTTTTATACTGTTTATTTGTATTTTTAGTGTTTTATTTATAGGCTTTTTAATAGAGAAGAAAAAGATGCATGATGATTCTAAAGATTATTTACAGATTAAATTTGAAAGTAATGATATTTTAAAAATAAGTAATAAGCTTCCTTTATCTGATAATCTTGGTAAGAATATTAAATATGATGATTCTTTGAATGGTAGTGTTGGTTATTTAGATTTTTCTATTGTTAATAAGTCTTTAAAATCTAGAAAATACAATATTACTATAAATAAACATGCAGTTGATTCTAGAGAAATTAATGATAATTATATTAAAGTTTATTTGACTGATATGGATGATAAACCATTAAAAGGTTTTTCTGATAATAGAGTTATTACTTATAATGAATTACATTTTTCAAAAAAGAATGTAGAAAATGTGGTTTTATTTAGTGATAGTGTTGAGAAACTTTCTAAAAAGAATTATAGATTGAGAGTATGGGTTTCTGATAGTTATGGTATATCTAAATTAGATGAGTCTATCATTTTAGATGTTGGTATTGAAGGTATATAGGAGGAAAAATGAATAAAGAGGTTAAACAATCAAATTGTTTTTGGTATTTAATAGTTGGGATTATATTTGTAATGATCCTTGTTGTTTCAATAGGTTTTATTGCTTTTAGTAATAGGGAAGATGAAGTAATTGAAAAAAATAGTGATGGAGCAAAAGTATATTTGAATTATTCTAGTGATGTTCCAGGATTAAAGGTATCTAATATGTCTCCAACTTCTGATGAAGTTGCGATTACTGATTTAAAAGACGGAAGTTATTTTGATTTTTCTGTGGAAGTGGATATGCTTAAAGCAAAGGATTATGAATATGAGATTTCTGTTGTTAAAGATATTAATAATTCTTCTATTAGTGATGATGATATTAGAGTTTATCTTGAAAAAGAAGATAGTGGTTCTTATGTACAAGTATTTGAACCTAATAAGTATAGTGCTCTTAAGAAAAAAAGTGATTTAGGATCAGCTAAAGGTAGCATGGTTTTATATACTGATAGTTGTAGTAAAGATTGTTCTAATAATTATAGATTAAAAATTTGGTTATCTGATTCAGCGACTACTACTATTGGTAGTTATGGAGTAGATGTTATGGTAAATGGAATTGCTAAATAGTGTGTCAAGCAATTCTTTTTTTTTATAATTAATTTTTTATTTTTCTTTTTGTATTATATAATAATAATGGTAGGAGAGTTGATGAGTTTGAATAAATTATTATCATATTTTTACATATCAATAAAGTCATTACTTGTATCTTTTATTTGTTTAATGATTGTACTTCTATCTTTTTTTGTTTATTATTTTGGAGATTTATTATTAAATCCTAGTAAAGTACCTGCATTTGGGGCTTATATAATTGTTTCTAAAAGTATGACTCCTACTATAAATGTTGGAGATTGTGTTATCATTAAAAGAATGAATAATGATAATTATCGAATTGGTGATATTATTACTTATGATATGAGTGATTCTAATAATCCTAATTTTTTAGTTACTCATAGGGTTGTTAATAAAAGGGTTATAGATAGTGGGGAATCTTTTTATACTACTCGTGGTGATAATAATAATTTAGTTGATACAAAACAAATTAATACTAGTGATATATACGGTAAAGTTTTATTTAAAATACCTAAGCTTGGTTTATTATTTAGTTTTTTTAATAAACCATCTAATTTCTTTTTGTGGCTATTGATACCTACAATATTATTTTTAGTGTATGAATTATTTAGAATATTTAATACATTGTTGTATAAAAAGAAAACTTTTTAGTTTTCTTCTTTCTTTATTTTGATTAGTGCTTTATAATAAATCTGATTGGTGATTATATGGAAAAATATGATGTTAAGTTTAAAAAAAAATTAGGACAGAATTTTTTAAAGAATACTAGTGTTGTTGATAGGATAGTTAATCAGGCTGATATTGATTCTAATTCTTTAGTTATTGAAGTTGGACCTGGTGGAGCAATTATGACTAGGGAGTTAGCTAAAAAGGCAAAAAATGTTTTGGCTTATGAAATTGATAATGATTTGGCAGATGAAATTCATAAGAGACTAGAAGGATATGATAATGTAGTTGTTTTATTTCAAGATTTTTTATTATCTGATATATCTAAGGATATAGCTAAGTTTGATTATGATAAACTTTTTTTTATTAGTAATGTTCCTTATTATATTACTACACCTATCTTAATGAAGTTAATTAATTCAGGGTTATCATTTAATAAAATTGTTATGATGGTTCAAAAGGAAGTTGGAGATAGATTTTCTACAAAATGCGGGAGTAGAGATTATGGTTCTATAACAGTTCTTTTAAATTATTTTTATGATGTTCGTAGAGAGTTTGTTGTTTCGAGAAATAACTTCGTACCTGTTCCAAATGTTGATAGTGTTGTAGTAACATTTACAGAGAAAAATAATAAGAAGACTGTGAAGAATTTTAGTTATTTTGATAAATTAGTTAGGGATTCTTTTAAATACAAGAGAAAAACTATTAAAAATAACTTGAAGAATTATGATTTAAATATAGTAAGCCAAGTCTTATCTAAATATGGTTATGATTTATCAGTTAGGGCAGAAATGTTAGATGTAGATGTTTTTGTTGATTTAGCAAATGCATTAGGAAAATAGATTTCTATTTTCTTTTTTTTTACATATATATTTATGGGAGATGATTATTTGAACTTTAAAGAAGGAGATTTGGTTACTAGAATATCCCATAAACATGATATAGTTTTTAAAATAGAAAAAATAGAGGGAAATGTCGTTTATTTAAAAGGGGTTAATGTTAGATTATTAGCTGATTCTTATCTTGATGATATAGTTATTTCTGATAATAATTCTTTGGATGATGAAGAAATAATTCAGAGAAGTGTTAAAAATCTAGATATTGATAGGAATAATTATTTTTATATTCCTGGAAAAATTCTTCATATTGATACCGAGTTTCAATTAACTAACACCCTCGCAAACCCTTATAAAATAAGGAAAAAAGCAATTTTTGAAAATTGTAAAAATCATCAAAAATGACAAAAAAATGGCAATTTTTATAAAATGTACTACACTCAATTATAGGGGGCGACATATCCTTAAGTAACTAAATGTGATATATTTTTTAACCAATAATACATAACAAGAATTGAAGATGATTCAGTTCTTTTTTTATGCCATACATAGCCATTATTTTTATGATGGCTAAATAGAAAGAAAGGAGGTAAGTTATGTCTATTTGCAAAGTTATTGCAGTAGCAAATCAAAAAGGTGGAGTTGGCAAAACCACTACAACATTTAATTTAGGTGTAGCATTATCTAAATTAGGTAAGAAAGTATTGTTGGTCGATTGTGATCCACAAGGCGATTTAACAACTTGTATGGGTTATTATAATACTGATAATATACCTACTCTTGCTAATTTAATGGATTCAGTTATATATGACAAGTATATTAATACTGAAAATGTAATTTTACACCACAAAGAGAATGTCGATTTAATACCGTCTAATTTGGATTTATCTGCGACATCTTTTTCATTAATAACTGCTATGAACAGAGAGCAAACAATGAAAAATTGTCTTAAAGATGTTAAGAATAATTATGATTATATCTTAATAGACTGTAATCCTAGTTTAGATATGATTACTTTAAATGCTTTATCTTGTGCTGATAAGGTTATTATTCCTGTACAGACACAATATTTAGCAGCTAAAGCAATGACACAACTATTAGGAACAGTTGGTCGAGTTAAAAGACAAATAAATCCAAACCTTAATGTTGGTGGAATACTACTCACATTAGTAGATGGTAGAACTAATTTGTCAAAAGAAACCAAACTGACTTTACAGGAAAATTATGGGAGTTATATAAAGATATTTGATACTCAAATTTCTAATACTGTAAAAGTAGCAGAAGCTACAAAGTCAGGACAAAGTATTTTTGCTTATGATAAGAACAATAAAGTTGCAGAGTCATACTTGCTATTTGCAAAGGAGGTTGAGAATATTGGAAAAGAAAGAAAACAAAATGCACCTACCATCGATAGATGATATATTTACAACCCAACAAGAGCGAGATGAGGCAAATTTAGAAAAAGTAGTTAATATATCTATTAAAGATATAGATGATTACCCAGAACATCCTTTTAAAGTTCTTGTTAATGATGAAATGCAAGAAATGGTAGATAGTATTAAAGAAAAAGGTATTCTTGTTCCTACTATCGTAAGACAAAAAGCAGATGGTAGATATGAAATGATTTCTGGACACCGAAGAAAGAAAGCAAGTGAACTTGCAGAACTAGACACTATTCCATGTATAGTTAGAGATTTAACTGATGATGAAGCAACAATCATTATGGTAGATAGTAATTTACAAAGAGAAAAAATACTACCTAGCGAGAAAGCATTTGCTTATAAGTTAAAATTAGAAGCAATAAAACATCAAGGTAAAAGAACAGACTTAACTTCTGTGCCAGTGGCACATAAGTCTTCAAGGCAAGAACTTGGAGAAAAAGTCGGTGAAAGTCAAGATCAAGTCAGAAGGTATATTCGTTTGACAGAGTTAATACCTGAACTATTAAAAATGGTTGATAATAGTGTTTTAGGTGAATCGCCAAGTATAGCATTTAGACCTGCTGTTGAATTATCTTATTTAACAAAAGATGAGCAAACAGATTTATTAGATTTAATTGAATGCTATGATTGTACTCCATCACTTGCACAAGCAATTAAATTAAAAAATATGAGCCAGAATAAATACTTGTCTATTGAAGGTATGGAAGAAATTATGGAAGAATCTAAACCTAATCAAACTCCCAAACTAAAAGTAAGTATGAATCGACTTAATAACATACTCCCAGATACTCTCAAAAATGATAGAGAACGAGAGGAATATGTTATCAAAGCAGTTGAATGGTATGACAAATACCAAAAGAAAATGCGAGAACGAAAAGGACAAGAACGATAATGGGAGTACCTATTCTAAAAAGTCCCTCCTTACAATCCACCCTAAAAAAAATACTAACTATTATTACTAACTGAAAAAAAATATATAATTTGCAGTAATGACAAAATAAATTTTAAATGCTAGTATGGTGGCAAGAAAAGGAGTGATGAATTTGAAAATAGTTCGTGCATTTATTGCATTTGTAATTGTGAGTTTGTTTGTAGGTATTGGATCAGCCTTTAATGGACAAAGTTATTCGGAAGATAATTTTAATAGTTTCCACAATTCTGTTGATAAAACCGAAATAGGAAACGATATTTCAACAGAAACTGTTGATAAAGAAACCCTAACTGAAGAACAATCTCAACCAGCTGATACCAATAATTCTTTTTCAGAAAGTAATGAAAAAACTACTGCCGAAAAACAACAGTCAGTTAAGAAAAACGAAATTAAAACTACAAACACAAACAATAACAATTCAAATAGTAATGTTAATCCAAGTGAAAATACTACTCAAATACAAGAAAATAAACAAGATACTAATGAATCAACACAATCTGTTGAAACAAAAGAAACTACTAATATAAGTATTTCTTCTAACGATGATAAATACAATTCCACTTATTATTCAATCACAAAAGGTATTCCTGAATATGATAGCGAAAGTGCTTGTAAATCTGCAGGTTTATCAATTCAAAATAAAGAATTAGATTCAATATTAGATTGGAACGAAGAACACCCTGATAACCCTAAAAGTAGGACTATTGGTAGTTCAATGTGTATTATTGTTATGAAAGAAGGAAAAGAACATTGGTTTTTACATTTTCTTACAATTAGTGGTAATAACATGGATGAAGAATTAAAAAGATTATATAAGTAATTAAGTATTATTCGGCTAGTATTAAAGGTACTAACCGATTTTTTTTATGCCTTTTTTCATCTAGGCATACAGTAAAGGAGGAAAGATAAGATGAAAAAAATAACAAAATGTATGTTGTTAGCATTTGCTTTATTAGTTGGATTTACTGTAAAAGCTAATGCAGTACAAGCAGCAACATTACACCAAGAAAATACATCATATTATTATGATAGATCACGAGGAGATGGAAGCGACCATCATTCGTGGTATTTTAAGCACTATACAATGGACGGTGCAGTAGCATATTGTATAGAGCCAAATGTTCCTGAAGGTGTAACCTATAATCAGGGAGATTATTCAGCAACTGGATTATCAGATTCATATAAAGAAAGATTATTATTAATTGGATATTATGGATACACATATCCAGGACACCAAACTGAACAATATCGTATGGCTACTCAAGGTTTATTATGGGATACGATTATTGGTAATGGTGCTAATACTCAATTTACAACTGCTCGATGGGGTGCAGGAAATGTTATGGATATTTCAGCAGAAAAAGCCGAAATAAATAGACTAATAGAACATCATTATGATGTACCATCATTTAATACAGGTGTTTACAAAGTTCAAGTTGGAGAAACCTTAACTTTAACAGATACCAATAATTTATTATCACAATTCGATGTAAGTGTTAGTGGTGCTAATTATAATATAGATGGTAATACAATTACTATTGTTCCAACTCAAAGTGGAAAAATAGATGTATCATTTACTAAAAAAATGCCTTATACAACAAGTTATAAATTATTTGTTGGCGATGGAATACAAAACATGATGGTGCCAGGTATGGTAGATCCTGTTATTGCTAAAATTAGAATTAATAGTTATTCAAGTCCTGTTGAAATTGTTAAAAAAGATAAAGAGACAAATGAAAGTATTAGTCAAGGACAAGCAACCTTAAAATCTGCAAAATATGGAGTTTACGAAACAAGTACAGGTAAATTAATTACAACAATTGAAACTGATGAAAATGGTTATGCTAAAAGTGAAGCAGTTTTAAATTGGAATGACTATTATCTTCAAGAAATAAGTCCAAGTGAAGGATATTTACTTGATAATACTAAATATCATTTTGATATGAGAGGTAAAGAAATAGAAAGAGTTGAAGTTTTTGAAACAGTAGTTAAGAATTATATTTCTATCTTAAAACAATATGAGTTTGTAGATGGAGAAACAACATTCTTAAATGCTGAAAAAAATATTACTTTTGAAATATTTTATCCTAATGGAGATAAATTTGATGAAATAACTACTGACAAAAACGGATATGCAACTATTAATTTACCTTATGGAGTATGGAAATTTCATCAAGTAAATACAACTACTGGATTTGCGAAAATATATGATTTCTTTATTACTGTTGATTACAATAGTGAACAAGAACAATATTATAATATTTTAAATAATGCTTTATCAGCTTATTTACAAGTATTTAAAGTAGATAGTGAAACTGGTAAAAAGATTGCACTAAAAGATACTACTTTTAAAATCTTTAATATTGATAAAAATCAATATGTATCACAATTCGTTGGTGGTAAAGTTTATAGTGAATTTAAAACCGATGAAAATGGTACTTTTACAACCTATTTAAAATTGGAAAGTGGAAATTACAGACTAATAGAGGTATCTAGTCCTAAAGGGTATTTGTTAGATGAAAATGGAGTTGAATTTACTATTGGAAATGATACTCATTTTGCATATACAACTTATGGACCTTTTATCGCTTTGTATGTTAAAAACACACCAATAAAAGGTAAAATAGAAATATTTAAAAGTGGTGAGATTTTTACTGCAATAGATGATAGTTTTAATTATGATAATACAAAGTCATTAGAAGGTATTGTTTATAATATTTATGCTGATGAAGATATTAAATCATCTGATGGAAACCATTTATATTATGAAAAAGATGAACTTGTAGGAACTATGACTACTAATAGCGATGGTTATGCAGTAAGTGCAGAATTGCCACTTGGAAAATATAGAGTTGTCGAATCAAAGACTAATGATAATTATGTTTTAGATACAACAGAATATCATATAGAATTAGTTGAAAAGGATAATAAAACAAGAGTTGTTTATAATTCTAGTGAAATGACTAATGTTTTAAAGAAAGGAACATTAGAATTTACAAAAACTGATTTAGTTGATGGACAACCTATTCCATTTACAACTATACAAGTATTCACAGAAAATAATGAAAAAATATTTGAAGGTACAACAGATGAAAATGGTAAGATTATCATCAAAAATTTAAGTGTTGGTCAAAAATACTATATTATCGAGAGTGAAGCTGCAACTGGTTATGTTATTACGGATGAAATAGTATATTTTGAAATAAAAGACAATGGCGAAGTTGTAAAAGCAGAAATGAAAAACAAACCTATTATTGGTAAGTTAGAATTTACAAAGTTAGATTTTAGTACAAATCAACCAATCCCTAACACATTAATAGAGATATATTCTGTTGATGATGAAGAAACACCTATTTTTTCTGGAAGAACTGATGACAATGGAATGATTATCATTGATGAATTAAGATATGGAAAGTATTTCATTTTAGAAAAAGAAACTGGAACACCTGATTATATTTTAAATCCTGAAAGAATGTATTTTGAAGTTCTTGAAGATGGCGAAGTTGTTAAATGTACAATGGTTAATGAATTAGCACCAATAGAAGTACCAAATACAGGTGTTAGAGATTATTATATTATTATTCAAGTAATTGGTAGTTTAATTGTATTTTCTGGAATAGGAGTGATGATCTATGCGAATAGAAAAAGAAAAAAATAAAAAAAGATTTAAAAAGAGTCAGCTTATAATAGTTGGCTCTTTGCTTATCTTATTAGGCGGTTGTGTAATATGTGGTAAATATGCATATAACTACTTTTTAGATAGAATTGAAGATATAAAAATAGAAGAATTTTATAATGAACAGGAAAATATTGATACAGAAGTAATTGAAGAAACAACTGAAAAAGTTGAAGAAACAAAACAAGAAACAAAAATTGATTATGTTGCAGTTATTAAAATACCCAAAATTGGTTTAGAAAAAGGTCTATGTAAAAAAGGTAGTTATTGCAATAATGTTAATCAAAATATTCAAATATTAAAAGAATCAAGTTATCCAGATGTATCAAATGGAAACTTTATATTAGCAGGACATTCTGGTAATGGTAGAACTGCTTATTTTAGAAATGTTTATAAGTTAGATAAAGATGATGAAATAAGCATTATCTATGGTGGTTTTGAATACAAATATAAAATAGTTAATATTTATGATGTAGAGAAAACTGGAACTGCTAGTATAGTCAGAAATAGAGAAAAAACAACATTAACACTTGTAACTTGCAGACATAATACTAATAAACAAATTATAGTTATTAGTGAGTTAGTAGAAAGGAAAGAATATAATGGCTAAATATAGTTTATCTGGAATAACAAAGTTATTAGAAAAGTTATTTAATGCAGGATTTACTGATGAAAAAAGTATTCTTGCTATTCAATTAGAAGATTTAGATAAAATGAATATATCTCCTAATGAAATTAAAATTATTTTAGATTTAAAGAAAGCAATCCGAACTAAAAAGATGATTGCTTTTTTATATTGTAATAAAGAAAGTGAGGAAAAATAGTATGTACGATTATAAAGTAAATTTATATGGAAATATGGAAGTAACAGTTGTTGCTGAAAGCAAAGAAGAAGCTGAAAGAATATTAAAGGATACTATTGAAAGCATAACTGTTAAGGATTTGAGAGATAAATTAAGTCCTAATAAAGATGTTGAGATAAAAGAAAGTCATGTAAATGTATTAAGTGAACAAAAACGAGATAAAAATCGTGATAATGAAAGATAAGGAAGGAGGAAACAAAATGGCTTATCAATCAAGAACACCATCGGTTAAATTAACATTAGAAAATGAATTATTTAATCAATTAGTTAGTATATTAAATGCTAATTATAACATTGGTTTGGAAGAAGAAAACTTTTCACAAATAGCAGAAAAGTTAAAAAATAAATTATTAACTTATTCTGTTCCTAGAACAAATGATGATGGAGTACAATTTGTTGATGTAAGATTCTTCCCTAATGAAGCAAGTGATATGATTTGGCAATTATTATTACGAGCTGAAAAAAATATTGATATAGATGATTATTATTCTACTTTAATTCAAAATAGAGAAAATAAATAAATTATTTTAAAGAAAGGAGGACGAAATGGCAACAACAGTAACAGTAGTTAATGCCTTATACAAAGATACGATTAAAGAAGTATCTCAAGATGCAACAAATTGGCAATCTTTTTTAAGAACTGCATCAATGAATTATACTAATAGTTTTAGTGAGCAATTACTTATATATGCTCAAAGACCTAATGCTATTAGTTGTACTGATATAGATACTTGGAATGACACTTATAAAAGATTAGTTAATCGTGGCACTCCTGGAATAGGTCTTTTAACAGAGTTTAATGGTAAACCTAGAATAAGATATGTATGGGGATTAAATGATACTCATAGTATTTATGGAAGAAAAGGTAAAAAACTAAAAATATGGAAAGTACCTAAAGTGTATGAAGATCAAGTTATTGAATCACTTGAAAATAAATTTGGTGAATTAAATAACAAAGATAATTTAGTTAATGCAATTAAATCAGTTGCAACAAATCTTATGGAAGATAATTACAATGATTATTTAGACGATTTAATTTCAAATAAGTTTGATACTAGATTAGAAAATATTTCAAATGATGTTATAGAAAAGTATTATAAAAAAATACTAGAGAATAGTATTGCATATATGATTATTAACAGGAGTGGTATAAATCCTACTCCTTTTTTTAATGATACTGATTTTATAGAAATACCAATATTTCAAGATATTGAAAGTATTGCAAGATTAGGTACTGCTGCAAGTGATATTGCAGAGATGGGTATTAGAGAGATTTATGTATCTCTTAAAAATATACGAATAGCAGAAATTGAAAAAATTCGTACATTTGATAAAAGTAATCAGATAGTTTATGATGATAATGAAAAAAGCAGAAATGCTGAAAGGAGCGATAATTATGAACATGACTTACACTCAAGTGGGCAATTACCTACTACCGAATTTAGTTACGATCGAGGAAGAACAATTCAAAATGGGCAAGTATGGGACAATGAGGCTTCAATACTTGAAAGAGAACAAGAAAGGGACATACGAAGCAATGTTGATGAAAGGAACTCTACAAACACATTTGAAAGAGATAGAAACATCAGCACAAACGAGAGTATCGACAATAATGGACGAGATGAAAAAGAAACTCAATATAACGGAAGAATTGAAGTCAGTCAATCAAATGAAATGGCTTGGGATGATGAACAATATCAAGAATCAAGCCGAAGAAATAATGATGAGAGAACTAATCTTCAACTAGATAGTAATGGGAATACCGAAAATGGTATTCTTTTTTCAAATGAAGATAGATATGATTATAAAGTTGGCGACAAAGTTTTTATTGGATTAGATGAATATGAGATAACAAAGATTGGGTTATTTGATATTGAATTATATGATCCAAATGCTCCACTCTTTGGTAGAACAATGAGTGTTATTGACTTTGAAACTAAATTAAAAGAAAATCCTGCTAATGAACATTTAAAAGTAAAAAATGTTAAAAATGAAGTTATAACTGAAACTATAACAAGTGTTGATTCATTAGATGAGGAACATTCATTTACAGTAGCAAGAGTTATTGATAATCAACATTGTGTTGAACTTCATTATTTTAATAATAAAGCTACAGTAGAAATTGGCACTAAAGTTAGAGATGATTATTGGGAAAGCATAGTTGAAGATGCAGACTGGTTTAATAAAGATTTAAGCGACAATGAGATTATAGATAAATTAAGTGAGATATTTACAGAAAATTTTGAAAATACTATTTCAAAAGAAACTGATAATTATTATGGCGAATATAACGATGAAATAGATTTAATTGACCATATATTATCTAGTCATAAAATAGATGATATTATTATGGACTTTAACGAAGATGGTATTATCATTGCTAATGATGATGAGGGAAATGTTTGGGAAGGAAAAGAATTTTACGACTTTTTATTCAATGACTTATTTGATTATAATGAAAACGGAACAGTTGATTTAATAGACAATAAAGACTTTGAGAGATTGAAAGAATATCGTAAAAAGTATGATATTACTGAACAAAAAGAAATAGTACCGACTGAAAAAGAAAATATAGTATCAACTACTAATAACTCCTCTCAACTATCGTTATTTATACCAAAAGAACAAGAACTAGCAGATAGAATTGTAGAAGAATTTAATGCTTTAGATACAAAATATAAAGGAACTTTTTATGTTTCTTCCATTGAATTAGAAAAATGGAATCATATTAAATCAAAGAAAAGAAACCTTACTATTTCTATTAAAAGTAGTGAGTGTACAGGATATAATGAAACTAGCTTTACTCAATTCAATAGTGATAAAACTTCCGAAGTAACTTTAAGAGAAAGTACAGAAATAAGTAAGTTTTTAAATTATTTAAGTGAAGATAAAGATTTTTCTATTACCATTACACCAGATAGTCTATTAGTTTTCTATCATAACTTTGATGAAAAGCAATTAGATTTAAGTATTGGTAAAGATAATGTTTTATCTAGTATAAGCGATAAAGATAATATAGAAATAATAGATAATCCAAAATTAGAAATACCAAAGGTTATAAAGAAGCTAAGAAATAGAGTTATTAACTATGTACTTCATCCTGAAATACCATACGAGGAACGAATCAATTATAAAATAGTTGATGATAATATTGGTGTTGGACAACCTAGAGAGAGATTTAGAAACAATATAAATGCTATTAAAACATTAAAGCAATTGCAAAATGAAGATAGATATGCAACTCCTGAAGAACAAGAAATATTATCTAAATATGTTGGTTGGGGTGGCTTATCTCAAGCATTTAAAAAAGATAGTGATTGGGCTACTGAATATCAAGAATTAGGTACTCTTTTAGGTTTTGATAGTGATGAGTATAATAAAGCAATGGCGTCAGTTAATACTGCTTTCTATACACCTCCTATTGTTATAAAATCAATATATAAAGCATTAGAAAACATGGGACTTCAAAAAGGTAATATTTTAGAGCCAAGTTGTGGTATTGGAAACTTTATAGGATTACTACCAAATAATGACAATTTAAAGATATATGGTGTTGAATTAGATGATTTAAGTGGTAATATAGCTAGGCAATTATATCAAAAGTCATCTATTGCGATTAAAGGGTTTGAAGATGTAGAATATCCAGACTCTTTTTTTGATGTTGCAATAGGAAATGTACCATTTGGTGAGTTTCCAGTATATGACAAAAAATATGATAAACACCATTTTTTGATACACGATTATTTCTTTGCTAAAACTATTGATAAAGTAAGACCAGGTGGTGTTATTGCACTAATAACTTCTAGTGGAACAATGGATAAGAAAAGCGAAGATGTTAGAAAGTATATTGCTGCACGAGCAAATCTTTTAGGTGCAATTAGATTACCTAACAACACCTTTAAAGATGCTGCAGGTACTAAAGTAACAAGTGATATTTTATTCTTACAAAAAAGAGATTCCATAACTGATATAATGCCTGATTGGGTGCATTTAGATAATAGCGAAGATGGAATTGTAATGAACAAGTATTTTGTAGATAATCCTAATATGATTTTAGGAAAAATGGAAACTACAACACATTTTGATATGACTACTTGCACTCCATTTGAAGATAAAGATTTAAGTGAATTATTAGATAATGCAATATCTAATATTCATGCTGAAATAAAAGATTATCAATTAGAAGAATTAACCGAAGAAGATAATTCAATCGAAGCAGATTTAAATGTTAAAAACTTTTCTTATACAGTTATTGATGATAAAGTATATTATCGTGAAAATAGTAGAATGTATCCACAAGAACTATCAGTAACTGCTGAAAACAGAGTTAAAGGGTTAATTGAATTAAGAGATACTACAAGAGAACTAATTGATTTACAATTAGAAGATATGCCTGATGAAGATATAGAAAAACAACAAGCAAAATTAAATACCTTATATGATAATTTCACTAAAAAATATGGACTAATAAATAGTCGTGCAAATGCTTCTGCTTTTAATGGTGATAATAGTTATTATTTGCTTTGTTCATTAGAGATATTAGATGAGAATGGTAATTTATTAAGAAAAGCTGATATGTTCTCTAAAAGAACAATTATGGCACATAAAGCACCACAAAAAATAGAAAGTTCTAATGATGCTTTAATCGTGTCTATTGGTGAAAAAGCAATGGTTGATTTAGATTATATGAGTGAAATATCTCACAAATCAAAAGATGAACTTGTAAGCGATTTAGAGGGTATTATATTTAAAATACCTAACGAGGATAGATATGTTACTGCTGATGAATATTTAAGTGGAGACATTCGTGAAAAGATTAAGGAAGCAGAACTTGCAAATGAAACTAATCCTATTTATGATATTAACCTTAAATATTTATATGAAGCAAAACCTGAAGATTTGAATGCCAGTGAAATTAGTGTAAGACTTGGAACTACTTGGATACCGCCTGAAGATTATGAAAAATTCATGTTTGAATTGTTTGATACCGACTATTACTCTAAAAGAAAAATTAAAATAAATTATTCTGATATTACAAATGAATGGTCTATTGAAAATAAAAGTTATGATAGATATAACGAAAAAGTTAGATCTACCTATGGAACTAAAAGAATTAATGGTTACAAGATATTTGAAGAAACTTTAAATCTCCGAGATGTTAAGATATATGACTATTTTGAAGATGAAGAAGGCAAAAAGAAACGAGTTTTAAATGGTAAAGAAACTGCTATTGCACAGGGAAAACAAGAACAAATAAAGCAAGCATTTCAAGATTGGATATGGTCTGATCCTGATAGAAGAAACAGACTAGAAAAGAAATATAATGAATTATTTAATGCTATTAAACCTAGAGAATATGATGGTAGTAATATTATATTTGATGGAATAAATCCTGAAATATCATTAAGAGAGCATCAAATAAATGCTATTGCTAGAATACTTTATGGTGGAAATACCTTACTTGCTCACGAAGTTGGTGCAGGTAAAACTTTTGAAATGGTTGCAGCTGCAATGGAAAGTAAAAGATTAGGATTATGTAATAAATCTTTATTTGTAGTACCTAATCATATTGTAGAACAATTTGCTAGTGAGTTCTTACAATTATATCCTAGTGCGAATATTTTAGTAGCAACAAAAAAGGATTTTGAAACTGCTAATCGTAAAAAGTTTTGTTCCCGTATTGCTACAGGAGAATATGATGCAGTAATAATTGGTCATTCTCAATTTGAAAAGATTCCAATGTCAGTAGAAAGACAAATGACATTATTAGAAAAAGAAATAAGTGAGATAATGGATGCCATTGATAATGGACAAATGTCTGGTGCATCATTTACTGTAAAACAACTTATGAAAACAAAAAAACAACTAGAAACAAAACTACAAAGACTTAATGATAGTTCAAGAAAAGATGATAATGTTGTTACCTTTGAACAATTAGGCGTTGATAGATTATTTGTTGATGAAGCACATTATTATAAGAATTTATTTCTTTATACCAAGATGAGTAATGTTAGTGGAATTGCTCAAACTGAAGCACAAAAGAGTTCAGATTTATATATGAAATGTAAATATTTAGATGAAATAACTGGAGGAAAAGGAATTGTATTTGCAACTGGAACTCCAATATCTAATTCAATGGTTGAGTTATATACAATGCAGAGATATTTACAAACAAATACACTATATAAGTTAGGATTACAAAACTTTGATGCTTGGGCTTCTACTTTTGGGGAAACTACTACTGCAATAGAACTTGCTCCAGAAGGAACAGGTTATCGTGCTAAAACTAGATTTGCAAAGTTTTATAATTTACCAGAATTAATATCTGTATTTAAAGAAGTCGCAGATATAAAAACTGCTGATATGTTAGACTTGCCAGTACCAAAAGCAAACTATGAAAACATTGTAGTAGCACCTAGTGAGATACAAGAAAAAATGGTTGAAGAATTATCAGAACGAGCTGAAAAAATTAGAGGTGGTGGTGTTGATCCACACGAAGATAATATGCTTAAAATTACAAATGATGGTAAAAAATTAGCATTAGACCAAAGACTAATAAATGATTTATTACCTGATGAAGAAAATGGAAAAGTAAGCACTTGTGCTAATAATATTTATAAATTTTATAAAGATTATGATGATATAAAAGCGACACAATTAGTATTCTGTGATTTATCAACACCAAAAGATGATGGCTCTTTTAGTGTCTATAATGACATTAAAAACAAGTTAATAGATAAAGGTATTCCTGGTGAAGAAATAGCTTTTATTCATGATGCTGATAATGAGATTAAGAAAAAAGAATTGTTTTCAAAAGTTCGTAAAGGACAAGTAAGAGTTTTAATTGGCTCTACTCAAAAAATGGGTGCTGGAACTAACTGCCAAGATAGACTTATTGCTATTCACGATTTAGATTGCCCATGGCGACCTGCTGATTTACAACAACGAGCAGGACGAATTGTAAGACAAGGAAATCAAAACAAAGAAGTATTTATTTTTAGATATGTAACTGAAAAAACATTTGATGCTTACCTTTACCAATTAGTAGAAAATAAGCAAAAGTTTATATCACAAATAATGACTTCTAAAACACCACTTCGTACTGCTAGTGATGTTGATGAAACTGTTTTATCCTATGCTGAAATAAAAGCATTAGCTGCAGGAAATCCTCTTATTTTAGAAAAAACTGAACTTGATGCAAAGGTATCTAAACTAAAATTATTAAAACAAAGTCATTTAAGTCAGATATATGAACTTGAAGATAAAGTTATGAAACAATATCCACGAGATATTAAAATAACTGAAAATAATATCAAAGATATTCAAGAAGATATATCACTTTTAGACAAGAATAAAACAGATGATTTTAGTTATATTATTCTAAATGGTATAACCTATGATGAAAGAAAAAATGCTGGTACAGCACTACTTGAAATAATCAAAAATAATCCTACAATAGATAATGAGATACCTATTGGTAATTATTTAGGATTTGATTTGTCTTTGGGATTTAATTTCTTACAAAAAACATTTTATCTTGATGTAAAAAACAAACATTCTTATATTGTTGAACTTGGATCTGATCCTAGTGGTAATATAATTCGTATTGATAATCAATTAAGTAAATTACCTGATTATTTAACGAATAATCAAGAAAAATTAGAAACATTAAAGCAACAATTTGAAATTGCAAAACAAGAAGTTCATAAACCTTTTCCACAAGAACAAGAGTTAAAAGATGCTATGAAACGATTAAGAGAAGTTGACACTGCTTTAAATCTTGATGAAAAAGTACCTGAAATATTAGAAATGTCTGATGATGATAATGCTCCAAGTCAAATGTGCAAAGATGAATATGAAAGGTAATTTGTACATTTGTAAATGTAGTATAATTTTCTTATAATGCTGAATAGAAAGGAAGATGTTTAGTTATATGCGAAAAAGAAATCCAAACAGTAAGTTAAGAAAAATTGTTATTAGTAATGTTAAATATTACAGAGAAAAAGCTAATATGAGTCAAGAAGAATTATCATTAAAACTTAATAGAAAAGAAAACTTTATAGAAAGATTAGAAGCTAATCAAACAAAGATAGAGCCGACTATTCTATTAGTAGATGAAATCGCTCATATATTTAATATACCAACTGAATATTTGGTGTTAGAAAGGGAAAAAGATGAGCATTAAAAAAATGGATACCTTATATAAAAGATCAAGTGAAGAATTTGATGAACTAATTAATGATGTTTTACAAGATGCAGAAAGAAATGATAAAACCTATCATAGATTAAGTGAAATTAATAAGGGATTAAGGCGAAAATATCCTAATTTAATGAAGATATATGAAACTGAAAATCCTAAAAAATTGACTGAAAAAGAAATAGATTCATTAATGACTATATTAAATAATGAGTTTGAAATGAAATATATTATATATGAAAAAATGTTTATGATTGGTAATAAAGAAGCATATTACTATTTTAAAAGAATGGGAATTCTTAAGGAAGAAGACAATAATTAATGTTTTCTTCCTTTATTTATTTTAAAGAAAGGAATGATTAAATTATGAAATTATATAATGTTGAAGTTGTAGAAACTTTAAGCCGAGTTGTTGAACAAGAAGCTAATTCTTATGATGAAGCAGAAGATATTGTTTATGATAAATATCGTAATGGAGATATTGTTTTAGATTATGAAGATTTAGATGATACGGATTATAGACCTTATCCTAGCCAAGAATTAAAGAAAAGTTTTAATTTTAATATTGATTATGATAGGACTGATAAAACAATATGGATAGGAACTGAAAATACTTCAAGTGAAAGATTTAGATGTAGAAATAAAGATGATTTAATTTGTGCTATAAAGACTTATATTGATAACAATATAGAGTTAGAACCTATTAAACCTGAAAAAGATTTAAGCAAAAAAAGTAAGGATTATGAGAGATAATGGCTTACTTTACTCCAGAGCAAATATCAAGAGCAAAAGAAATTGATTTGCTCACTTATTTGCAAAATTATAACCCTGATGAATTAGTTTATGAATCTCGAAATACCTATCATACAAGAACACATGATAGTTTAAAAATAAACAATGGTATGTGGTATTGGTTTTCAAGAAATATAGGCGGCAAAAATGCTCTTGAATATTTAATTCAAGTTGAAGAATATAAATTTACTGATGCAGTAAGTCATTTATTAAATCAAAAAGGACTTGAAAAAAGATATATTCCTAAACAAATACTAACTGAAAAAGAAAAAATAGATAGATTAGATTTACCTAAAAAAGCATCTAATAATTATAAAATTATGTCCTATTTGCAATCAAGAGGAATCAGTAAAAATATAATTGATGAATGTATAAATAAAGGATATATCTATCAAGAGTATCCTAAAAACAATGTTGTATTTGTAGGATTTGATGAAGAAAATAATCCGAGATATGCAGGTGTAAGAGGAACAAATTCTAGTCGTTATATGCATGATGCTTATGGTAGCGATAAGGCATATTCTTTTAAATTAAAATCAGTAGTAAAGAATAATTCAGTTCATTTATTTGAAAGTGCTATTGATTTATTATCTTATGCTACTTTTAAAGAATTAAAAAATGAAAAATGGGATGAAGAAAATCTTCTTTCTTTAGCTGGTATTTATAGTCCTGGGAAAGATATTTTAAATAGTAAAGTTCCAAAAACTGTATCCACTTTTCTAAAAAATAACTCTAATGTAGATACAATTTATATTCATTTTGATAATGATACTGCTGGAAGAATTGCAACACAAGCACTCATAAATTCTTTTTCAGAAAGTTATAAAATTATAAATGATCCACCTAAAAGTGGAAAAGATTTTAATGATTATTTATGCGATTTTTTACAAATAAATCGTCATAAATGTTATGAAAATTATAGATAATTTAGTGTTCTATGAGAAAAATAATGTTTTCTTGTAAAAGAAAACTATGTCTTAGCCAGCACAGGAGGATTACTCCCGCAATCCCCCAAATCCATTTTAGGGATACCCCAAACCCCTAAACAAAGTTATATGACAAATTAAGTAATATATTGATAAATATTGATAAGAATATGTTATAATAGAAAATGTAAGTCATAATGGGAGGTGAAAGAATTGAAAAAGTCTGAAATGATTGAAGCATTAGCTAAAGAAACTGGTTTAACTAAAGCTGATGTTGAAAAAGTATTCAATGGTACATTCAATTTATTTAAAGATGAACTTGCAAAAGGAAACAATGTTGCTGTTGCTGGATTCGGTACATTTAAAATTTCAAATAGAGCTGCAAGAACTGGTAGAAATCCTCAAACAGGAGAAACTATCAAAATTGCTGCTAGTAAGAGCGTAGGTTTCAAAGCAGGATCTGCTTTAAAAGATGTTGTAAATAAATAATTAGATTAAGTTTTAATTATTGAGTGTTAGTAAATAATTACTGACACTCTTTTTTTTATGCCAAAATTTAGAAAGGATGGTTGTATGAGATATAGAGATAAGAAAAAACAATTTTGGTTTAGTGAAGAAGAATGCAAGATACTTGCTGATAATTCTGAAAAAGTTGGTTTAACAGAAAGTGAATATATTAGAGAGTTATTAGTTGGTTATAAACTAAAAGAAAAACCTGATGATAGATTTTATGAAAATTTAAAAGTATTTCGTAGTCTTGCTAATAATATGAATCAAATAGCAAAGAAAGCAAATTCACTAGGATTTGTAGATGAACTATCTTATAAAAGAAATGTTGATATGATTAAACAATTTATACATGATTTAAAGAAAGAATTTTTGATGGAAGTAATTGAGGTGGATGACCAATGATAATTTTATTACTAATTATTACATTATCTCCACTCCTACTTTTCTTTTACTCGTGTTTAAAAATATCAAGTGAGTGTTCTAGACAGGAGGAAAGATGGCAACAACAGGAATATGGAAAATCGAAAAAAGATTAGATCATGTTATAGATTATGTATCAAATCCTGAAAAGACTACTAAAGCAAATGAAAGTTATCAAGAACTTCATCAGTTTAGTGAGTATGATAACCTTAACTTTAATACTGAAGAAGGATGTTATGTTTCTGGAATTAATTGCTTACCTGATGATGCTTATCAAGATATGATGGATACCAAAGCAATTTGGAAAAAGAAAGATGGTGTTTTAGGTTATCATGCTTTTCAATCTTTTGTTGAAGGAGAAGTAACTGCAGATAAAGCTCATTTAATTGGTATGAAACTTGCAGAAGAAATGTGGGGCGATAGATTTGAAGTTATCGTTACTACTCATATAAATACTAATCATATTCATAATCATTTTGTTATAAACTCTGTTTCATTTAAAGATGGTAAAAAGTTTAATAATTGTAATGAGAACTATGCTTTATTAAGACATTTATCTGATTCTTTATGTCAGGAATATGGATTATCTGTTTTAGATAATAAGAAAATAAAAGTTAATAAAGTTAATTATGAAAACTTTTATCAAAGATATGTAAAAAAGAACACATATCATTCTATTGCAAAACAAGATTTAGATCGTGCCATTGGTATGGCATATTCTTATAAAGATTTTGAAAACATTATGATTAAGATGGGATATGAAATAAAAAATAGATATGGAAAACTTTCAATAAATAGACAACCTTATAAAAAGAATATTCGTATTGAGAGAGCATTTGGTAGTGATTATTCTATCGAATCTATTGAGAAAAGAATTGAACTAGAAACTGCTACACGAGTACCTTTTATTGAAGCATATAATCCAGCAAATCAAAAGAAAACTTTTGAGGAGCATAAGAAAGAAAAAGCACATGGTATTTATGGTTTATATAAATATTATTGTTATATATTAGGTGTTTATACTAAAGACTATCCAAATAAAATATTAACTCCAGCTATGAGAGTTGAAGTAAAAAAGTTAGATCAAATATCAAAGCAAACACAGTTGTTGGTAAATCATAAGATTGAAACATACCAGCAACTTTTATTTTATAAAGATACTATAAATCAAGATATTAAAGAATTATCTTCAAAGAGAGAAAATTTATGGCGAAAGATAAAACGAACTAAAGATGACAACGAAAAAATATTAATTCGTCAAGAAATTGATACTCTTACAAGACTGTTAGAGCCAAAACGAAAGGAGGTGGTCTTATGTGAAGGAATAGAAAAAAGACTTGGTGTTGTTAAAGAAAACATCAAAGAGTTCGAAGAAGAAAAAGAGAAAGGAGAAATGAAAAGATGAACTCAAGTGAAGCTGCTGAAAGTATTGTTAAGATGTCATTAGAAGGTATTGAAGTAGCTGCAAGAATAACTGGTACAGGTGTTGAGAGAATTGCAGTTGCATTACTTGCTATGGCAAAGCAAAAACAAATGACTAAAGGTAAAACAAACTTGAATAATATGTTAAAGTCTGGGAAACCTTTACAAATTTTTTCATTAAAGCAGGAAGAACTAAAAAAGTTTCATGATGAATCAAAAAAGTATGGAATATTATATACTGCTTTAATTGATAAAAAACATCCTGATACTGATGGACTTGTTGATATTATGGTAAGACAACAAGATGCTATCAGAGTTAATCATATCTTTGATAGATTTAAATTATCAGCCGTTAATCTTGCAGACATTAGAACTGAAGTAGAAAAAGATAAAATGGAAGAAATGTTACAAGATGCAAAAGAACGAGGTGTTGAAATTAAGTCCAATGAAGAAAAACTTGTTGATGACATTATGTCTAAACCTATTCAAAAGGAGCAACAAGAAATGTCAAACCCCCAAGTGGCAAAGACAGAAAAAAACCCTCTGTCCGAGCCTTCATCAGAGAACAAAAACAAATCAGGGGTGGCTTCTAAAGAACAAAGACCTTCTGTTCGTGAAACTCTAAAAGAGATAAAGAAAGAGTTAAAAGAAAAAGAAGCAAGTAAAGACGAAAAACAAGAAGTTAAAGAAGGAAAAAGTTTAAATGTTGATAAAGATAAAAACATGATAAAACCTTCTAACAAAAATAAGAAAGGAAAGGAAAGATAAGATGATAGATGAAATTATTACGAAAGCCAACACAAAAGATGGTTATGATAAAGAAGCATATAAACAACGAAAAAAAGAACAAAAAGAAAAAGCATATCAAATAATTGATGATGCACTTTCTGAATTGAAAGGTAACCCAGATGCTTTGAAGAAATATTTAGATATTCAAAGTAGATTTGATATGTACACACCTAGAAATGCTTTACTAATTGAAAAACAATGTCCTACTGCTACACAGTTAAAAACTAGAAAGGATTGGATGGAATTAAAAATATCATTTAAAAATCCTTCTCAACAAATTATCACTATACTAGAACCAGGCGATCCTTATGAAGTTGATGGTAAAAGTTTTACTCCATATAATGCAAAGGATATGATTGATGTTCAAGAAACTAATACAAAACCTTTTACAAGAACTTTTGATAAAAGATATGTATTACAAGCAATGCTACATGATTGTCCTATTGATGTTAAAGTAGTTGATAGTTTAGATAGTGGTAAACTATGCGAGTGTAATATTGATGATAAAGTATTATATGTTAGTAGAAGTGATGTTAATGAAGAATATATTAAAGCAGTTGCAACCGAAATAGCTAAAATGAATTTATTTGAAATGACAAATGAGTTAGATAATGACAAAGCAGATTGTATTGGTTATATGGTATGCAAAAAATATGGAATTGATTCTCCAGTTGAAAGTTTAGATAGATTAAGTTCTAAATATTCTAATATGGAAAAGCAAGACATTGCAAAAGATTTAACTTCTATGAAAGAAGTTGCTCAAGATATGAATAGTCGCATGGGACAGTATCTTGATGATAAAAGAAAAGAGTTAAAAAATAAGGAACAAGCGAGGTAATCAAATGAAAGATAAAATAAGATTTGATTTAACCGATAGCGAAAGAACTATAATTATTAAATCACTAAATATGTTAAGAAATTATTTATCAGCACAAGAAAGATCAACAGATTCTGTTGATGAAATAATTTTAAAAGTTAGTGATAATCATAAGGTAGAATTAGATACCTTTGATTCAAAGATAATTATAAATGCTCTAAATACCATGAGATATAAATTAAAAAATGATAATCAGCCTAGAAACGAAGTCAATGATATATTGCTTAAAATGATTGATGAAACTGATAGTAAAAAAAAACTAATTTTAAGGAAGACAACGAGAGGTAATGGTAGAAGATTCTAAAAAACAAAAAATCATATTAAGTATATTCGGAATTATACCTGTAATATGGCTAGCTCTTTTAATCGCCCCTCATATAGATGGTGGACTCGCAGAAATAATAAAGAATTTTAGTAAGGCATTAAATAACCCATTTAGTATTAAAATATGCGATAACACAATTAAAACTGTGTTTTTTTTATTGCTTGCTTATGGATTAGCAATAGGAATATATTTCTCTACTAGAAAGAATTATCGTAGAAATGAAGAATATGGTAGTGCTAAATGGGGAAATGCTATTAGTATTAATAAGAAATATGAACAGAAAAATAGTAATAACAATAAGATACTAACTCAAAATGTTAAAATTGGTTTAGATGGAAGAAAACACCGAAGAAATCTTAATCTTCTCATTTGTGGTGGCTCTGGTGCAGGCAAAACAAGATTCTTTGCAAAACCTAATGTTATGCAATGTAATTCTTCAATGGTAATCCTAGATCCTAAAGGCGAAATTGTTAGAGATACTGGCGAACTTTTAGAGAAAAAAGGATATTCAGTCAAAGTATTAGATTTAATTAATATGGATAAAAGTCATTGTTATAATCCATTTGTATATTTAAAAAATGATAATGATGTTCAAAAATTAGTTACTAACCTCTTTAAATCTACTACTCCAAAAGGTAGTCAAAGCAATGATCCATTTTGGGATACTGCCGCATCAATGCTTTTATTAAGTTTAATATTCTATCTTTGGTATGAAGCACCAGAAGAAGAACAAAACTTTACTATGGTTATGGAAATGCTACGAGCAGGAGATGTTAAAGAAGATGATGATTTATATATGAGTCCTCTTGATATATTATTTGAAAGATTAGAAATAAATAATCCAGAGCATATTGCTTTAAAGTATTATAGAGATTATCATAGTGGCTCTGCTAAAACATTAAAATCTATTCAAATAACATTAGCATCTCGATTAGAAAAGTTTAATTTAGAGAGTTTATCAATGCTAACTATGACTGATGAATTAGAGTTAGATACATTAGGCGAAAAGAAAACTGCTCTTTTTGCTCTAATTCCTGATAATGATACATCATTCAATTTTATAGTTAGTATTTTATATACTCAATTATTTCAACAACTATTTTATACTGCCGACCACAAATATGGTGGAAGATTACCTGTTCATGTTCACTTTATTATGGACGAGTTCGCTAATGTAAGTTTACCTGATGATTTTGACAAAATATTATCAGTTATGAGGTCAAGAGAAGTATCAGTATCAATTATTTTACAAAACCTAGCACAATTAAAAGCATTGTTTGAAAAACAATGGGAGTCTATTGTTGGTAACTGTGATTCATTTTTATATTTAGGTGGTAATGAACAATCCACTCATAAGTATGTAAGTGAACTCATTGGTAAAGAAAATTTGGATTTGAATACCTATGGTAAGAGTCATGGTAGAAATGGGAGCTATTCAACAAATTATCAACAAACTGGTAGAGATTTGCTTACTCCTGACGAAGTTAGAATGTTAGATAATAAATATGCTATTTTATTTATTCGTGGGGAAAGACCTATAAAAGATTTAAAATATGATATTTTAAAGCATCCTAATGTTGCACAAACTACTGATGGAAGTGCAAAACCTTATGAACATGGAAAGACAAATAATTCTGTTGGAACTATATCTATTGATTATAATTTGCAAAATTACAATGAATTTATATCTATGGAAAATATAGATGAAGATTATGACATCATATCTAGTGAAGATATGGATAATTATTTAGAAGAAAGGAAAGGTAAAAATGAGAAAAGAGAAAATTGAAAAAAGATTAAAGAAAGGATTTAAAATCTATACACTAGCATTAGTTGGAATTGGAATATTATCTATTCTTACTCCTACTGTGTTTGCAGCTGGAGATGATCCAATTAGTGTTGTTAATAATTTGTCAGATTTTATATTCCAATTAACAAAGGTAATTGGTGGAATTATTGTAGGATATGCAATAGTTCAAATTGGATTATCATTTACAAGCCATGATGCTTCACAAAGAGCAAATGGCTTTTTATTTTTTGCAGGTGGTGTAATCATCATGTGTGCTAAAACTATTCTAAAACTAATTGCAGGTTAATCAAAGTTAAGGGTGGAGTCATGCTCCTCCCTGTCGCTTTATTAAGGAGGTGGAACAATGTTTGTATTAGCCAAAGCAAATTGGGTAACTCAAAATCTTGAAAATGCACTTGATACTTGGAATAACAAATTAGCAGAAATATGGCAGTTAATAACACAATCTCCTGAAACATTTAAAGGTGGAACAATATGGCAAGTAATATTAAAAATTAATGGTGCAGTTCAAGCGATTGCACTTGCATTATTAGTATTATTTTTTGTTGTAGGTGTTATTAAGACTTGTGGTTCATTTACTGAAGTTAAGAAACCTGAACACGCTTTAAAATTATTTGTAAGATTTGCTATTGCAAAAGGTGTTGTAACCTATGGACTAGAACTTATGCTATCAATATTTAAGATAGTACAAGGTTTAATGTCCACGATTATGACCACATCTGGAATTGGTGGTGCTACAAAAACTGTCTTACCAGATGCAATAGTAAAAGCAATAGATAGTTGCGGTTTCTTTGAATCAATACCACTTTGGGCAGTAACCTTAATTGGTGGATTATTCGTAACAGTATTATCTTTCATAATGATATTAACAGTATATGGAAGATTTTTTAAATTGTATTTATATACAGCAATTGCACCTATACCTCTATCCACATTTGCAGGAGAGCCAACACAACAAGTTGGAAAAAGTTTTTTGAAATCTTTTTCGGCAGTATGTTTAGAGGGTGCAATTATAGTTTTATCGTGCATAATATTTTCACTCTTTGCAAGCACACCACCTGTTGTTGATACAGATGCTGCTGCAGTAACACAAGTTTGGAAATATATTGGCGAGTTAATATTTAATATGTTAGTTCTAGTAGGAACGATTAAAATGTCCGATCGTGTCGTTAGAGAAATGATGGGATTATAAAGGAAAGGAATGATTAAATTATGGAAAAAGAAAAAATTAATAAATTAAAGAGAGATTTAAAAAAGAAATTAAATGAATATATGGAAAAGAAAAACTGCACATTGCAGTTTATATTGTCAAAAGACAATAAAGTTAGCGATATTATTTATGCTAATTTATATGGCGAGTTAGTTTTAAGTGTTGATCCTGAAAGTTTTGAAATAACAAAATTAGAAAAAACTACATCAGTATTAGATGATATTTTATTTTTAAGAATGAATGAAGATAAACAAATTGAATTTATAGCTGATGAAGCACATGATTATTTATGGTATATTATTGAAACCTACTATACTGACTATAATATGCATGAACTTGATGTTCCAAATAAAAAAAGTATGTTGAAATATTTAAAATATTGTAAGGATAATAATATTACTGATTTTTATATAGATAAAAAGTTCAAAAGTAATCCAGAAGATTTACTTGAATTTTATGACAATGTTCATGATAATTTTAAACTTGGAGAGTTTACTGTAACCATGTCTAGAGATGTTTTTGATAGAAGAAATGAGAGATGTTATCTAGCATTTAGTTTGGGATGCAGTATAATGCATAAAATGATTAAAGAATATATGCATGGTAATTATGATATTGTTTTTGATTTTTGCTATATAATAGCCGATGAATTTCAAAATAGTGATTATTATACTAATGATTTAAGGATACAATATGATAAATTAATAGAATATTATAATGATAATAAAGAAAAAATAAAAAAACAATATATTGAATTTTTAGGAACAACAGTTTCGCCTCTTGTTTGTGAATCAGCATTTTTAAAGAGGTAATTATTATGTATAAAGATACATTTGAATTTTGTACTAAAGGCGAAATTAAAAACCTATTATTAAGTGGCGAAAAGTTAGTTTATGCTGATAATGGTATTGATGAATTTGTAGTTAGATACAATGACTTACCTGATTTTATTGTTGATATGAGCAGAAGTATGGGAAATCGTTGTGAACTAAAAGTATATAAGTATCCTGCTGAATCTATGACACCAATATTAACTACAATTGGTGAATTTTTAGATAGATGTGATCATGATGTTAGAGCAGATATTATTGATAGACTTGTTGCAGTTCAAACAGAAGTTGATACTAAAAGTTATAGAATTATCAATGAATATGATTTAGAGGTTGTTAAAGAAGATATTGATAAAAATATATCAGTAAAAATATTAAATCTCTGGTTATCAGATTATGGCGATATAAGGTGTAATGCTTCTATATCAGTAAATGGTAAAGAAAAAGCAAACATTATAACAAGTTTTGAAAGAGATTATTATCCAGATTGGAAAAACTCACAAAATGATTATAAAGAGGAAATAAAAGATGAATGGGAAAAATATTTACATTTACCTAAAATATCGAAATGTTCAAAACTAATGCAAGAAATATATGATAATGTATGCGAATCAGAAGCAACAATGTGTCATATTACTAATGACGATTGGAAAGAACTTTATGCCGATAGATTTACCAACAAAGATATTACTAAACTAAAAGAAGAAGTAAAAAAATATAAGTTAGATGATGTTATTACCTTTGATGACCGAGAGTATAAAATTATTGGCTGGGGTAATTTAGAAACATCTTTTAATGATGATAGAAAACTTGAAAGAAATAAAGAAATGGAAAGGTAGTGATATTTTGAAAGATTATAATAATGTTAAGACTAATCCTGATATTGAGATGGGAACTATATTTCAATTTGGCAGATATATATGTGAAGTTGATGATTTTAATTATGATAATCCCAACGAATCAATAGTATTCATTTATAAATCAAAAAAGGATTATGAACAAGGCAATTATTTAGAACAAGTATCTTTGCTAAATAAAAATATTAAGCAGAATATTGAAGAATATATGAAAGATATTTACGAAGTAAAGATACAAAATAAAAACTCTGAAAGGAGTGAAAGATAATGGAAGTTAAAATAAATCGTGAGATTAGAAATTATACCGAGAGTGTATTCTTTGGACTGTCTTTAAGACAGTTCATTTTTTCTCTCTTGGCATGTGGAATGGCAGTAGGTTTATATTTCTTAACAAGTGATTATTTTAATAAAGAAATAGTTTCTTGGATTTGTATTTTAGGTGCTTTACCTTTTGCAGGACTTGGCTTTTTTAAATACAATGGTATGCCATTAGAGGAGTTTATAAAAGCCTTTTTAGTGTCAGAGGTATTAACACCTAGAGAGTTAAAGTTTGAGTCAGAAAACATCTATTATGAGGCGATAAAGCCTTATTTAGATAACAAAGAAAAGGAGGAATTAAAAAGAAAATGATAAAAGCATTAAAATTATTAGAAAAACAAGAAAAGGAAGATTTTGGTATTCCTAAAAATATTCAACAAGTAATACCAATTCAAAGAATATGGAAAAATGGTATTTTTCTAGTTGGTAAAAATAAGTATGCACTAACTTATAAGTTTACTGATATAAATTATGCAGTTGCTTCAAAAGAAGATAAAGAGTCAATGTTTTTAGATTATTCAGAACTATTAAACTCTTTCGACAGTGGTGCTACTACAAAAATAACTGTTGCATTAAGAAGAATTAATAAAAAAGATTTTGAAAAAGAAATATTATTACCATTTAAAAATGATGGATTAGACATTTATAGACAAGAATATAACCAAATGTTACTTGATAAAGCAATTGGTAGTAATGGTATGGTAAGAGAAATATATCTTACTGTATCAGTTGTTAAAAAGAACTATGAAGAAGCAAAAAGTTATTTTAGAAGAATAAGTAATGATATTATATCTCATCTAGCAAAACTAGGTAGTAAATGTGTAGAACTAGATGCAAGAGAAAAATTAAGAATACTACACGACTTTTATAGAATTGGCGAAGAAGTAAACTATAATTTAGATTTAAAAGAATTAATGAAAAGAGGAAATAGTTTTAAAGATTATATTTGTCCAGATGGCTTTTCATTTAAAGCAGATTATTTTGAAATGGGTAAAAAGTTTGGCAGAGTATTATTCTTAAAAGACTATGCAAGTTATATCAAAGATAGTTTTATCGCAGAATTAACTGATATGAATCAAAATATGATGATGAGTATTGATGTAATACCAATTCCTACTGATGAAGCAGTTAGAGAGGTAGAAAATAGATTATTGGGTGTTGAAACAAATATTACTAATTGGCAAAGAAAACAAAATGCTAATAATAACTTTTCTGCAGTTATTCCTTACGATATGGAACAACAAAGAAAAGAAAGTAAAGAGTTTTTAGATGATTTAACAACAAGAGATCAAAGAATGATGTTTGCTAATTTAACACTTGTTATTACTGCAGATACCAAAGAACAATTAGAAGCTGATACAGAAACTGTATTAATAACCGCTAGAAAACATTTATGTCAAATTGTTCCATTAAAATATCAACAATTAAATGGTTTAAATACTGCACTTCCTATTGGTGTTAGAAAGATAAAGAATTTAAGAACATTAACTACTGAAAGTTTAGCAGTATTAAATCCATTTAGAGTTCAAGAAATATTTGATAAAGGTGGTATTTATTATGGCGAAAATGCAATTAGTCATAATTTAATAATGGTTAATAAAGCAAATCTTTTAAATCAATCATCATTTTTATTGGGAGTACCTGGTAGTGGTAAATCATTTAGTGCAAAAGAATTAATTGTCTTTTTATCATTATCTACTGATGATGATATATTGATATGTGATCCTGAAGGTGAATATTCTGCTCTTGTAAAAGCAATGGGTGGCGAGGTAATAGGAATAAGTGCAAATAGTAAAGACCATATTAATGCTATGGATATGACAGAGGGATATGGTGATGGTGCTAATCCTGTTGTAGATAAATCAGAGTTTGTTTTATCATTATTTGAACAATTAGATAAAAAAGGACTTGGATCAAAAGAAAAATCTATTATTGATAGATGTACTGCTCTTGTATATGATGACTATAATAAAACTGGTGTTGTTCCTACTCTAATGTCATTAAGAAAAAAATTAGAAGAACAACCTGAACGAGAAGCACATGAGCTATCTTTATCATTAGAATTATTTACTAATGGCTCTTTAAATGTATTCTCACATGAAACTAATGTTAATACAAATAGTAGAATTATATCTTATGATATTTATAAACTTGGTAAACAATTAAAAACAATGGGATTATTAGTAATAACTGATGCTATGATAAATCGTGTATCAGAGAATTATAAGAAAGGTAAAAGAACACATATTTTTATAGATGAAATTCATGTATTATTTGAAAATGAATATTCAGCAACTTTCTTTAATTCTGCTTGGAGGCAATTTAGAAAGAGAAATGCATATCCGACAGCTATTACCCAAAATGTAGAATACCTTTTATCAAGTGTAGATGCTTCTACTATGCTATCTAATAGTGAGTTTATTGTTATGTTAAATCAAGCAACTACAGATAGAAAAGAACTTGCTAAATTATTAAATATATCAGATGAACAATTGAGTTATATTACAAATGCTGATGCAGGTTGTGGACTTATTCGTTATGGTAGTTCACTTGTACCATTTATAAACAAGTTCCCAGTTAATACTAATTTATATAAACTCATGACAACAAAGCCAGGAGAATAATATGTCTAACATTAAGACAAGAGAAGTTGTTAAAGGTACAATTAAAACCCTAGATAAAAGTGTCATAGCAACACAGAAAACGAAAGATAACATTGTTAATGTAAAACAAAAAAGTGAAACTGCTATTCAAAGTAATGAGCAAAATGCTAACGAATATGCAACTAATAAAATAACTAATGCTGGAAGAAGAATTGTTGATAATTCTGGTAAGATAAAACAAAAAGGAAATCAATCAGTTAAAACAACAAAAGAAAATTATAGAAAAGCAAAAACAAAGGTAAAAAGTATTAAGACTAAACTTGCTGAAAAAAGAAAAATAAAAAATACTACCAAAGGTATTAAAACAAGTAAGCATGTTGCAAAGAATACTCAAAAGGTTGCAAGAGAAAGTGTTAAGGCATCTCAAAGAGCAATGAAACTTGCAAAAGAGTCTGCTAAAAGAACCTATCAAGGAGTAAAGCTAGCAGTTAAAGCGACTATATCTACTGTTAAAGCAATAATTGCTGCAACAAAAGCACTTATTAGTGCAATAATTGCTGGTGGTTGGGTTGCATTAATAGTTATTATAGTTATTTGCTTAATAGGACTATTATGTGGATCTATTTTTGGTATATTCTTCTCTGGTGAAAAGTCCAGTGCAAACTCTATGAGTATGCAAGATGCTATTATAGAGTGTAATAAAGATTTTTCTGATAAGTTAGAGTCTATACAAAACTCTAATCCACACGACGAGTATGTTCTTGAAGGAAATATGGCTACTTGGAAAGATATGCTTTTAGTTTATGCAGTAAAACAATCCAATGGAGTAAATGAGCAAGAAGTTATTACAATGGATAATGCAAAATTAAAAGTATTAAAAGATATTTTTTGGGATATGAATACATTAACTCATGAAGTAAAAACAGAAAATATTACTTTTCAGGGAGTTAATGATTTAGAAATGCCAGAAGAAAAAGAAAAACGAGTATTGCATATAAAAATAACTTCGAAAACTGCTGAAGAAATGAAAAATAAATATTTCTTCAATGCAGCACAAATGAAACAATATAATGAATTATTAAGTGATGATTATGCAATGCTTTGGAATGGTATTGTTTATGGTATTGATTCTGGAGAGTATGTTAATTGGCGACAAAAAGGTGCTACTTGGTCTAATATTAGAATTGGAAATACAAGTAGTACAATTGGTAACATTGGTTGCCTTGTAACATCAATAGCTATTCTTATAGAAAAATCTGGTACTGCACCTGCTACTATTAATCCATTCAATCCTGGAACATTCGTTGAAGCACTTAATAAAAATGGAGGATTTGATGAACATGGTAATTTACAATATTCTCCAATTAATAAAATTGTACCTGATTTTAAATATATTGGTAATATTGGTTTAAGAGGTAAAACAAGAACCGAAAAATTAGAACTCATTACAAAGTATTATAATAATGGTTATTATTTAACAGTTGAAGTAAAAGGTGCAACAGAAGGTAATCAACATTGGGTTGCAGTTATTGGAATAGATGGAAATAATATTGTAATGGTAGATCCAGCAACTAATCATACAGATATGTGGAATGCTTATGAATGGAGCAAAACATCACAATTTAATTATTTTAAAGCAAATTAAAGGGATACAATTAAGTATCCCTAGTACATATATTATTTAACTGTTTCTAGATATTCTTTAACGCTATCATGCATTTCAAAAGGTTTGTTTGGTCTTATTTCAACAGTTGTTTCATAGTTTTCTTCTTCTCTTGCATATATTCTAATAAATACATTATCTTTTTTACACAATTCAGTAAGTTCCTTTAAAGAAAATGATATATCCTTAATTTCATCAATGTTTATTGCGTCTTTAAAATATATTCCTTCATCACTATCAATATTACCTTCGTCATCAACATATAATTTAACATATTCAGAGTTTGTAGTATCAACAAAGAAATTACTATCTCCCCATGTTTCATTCAATTTCTTTAAATCGCCCAATTTGTTGTAAAAATTCATATTGCAAAGTACAATATCAATTGAGTATTCAAAAACATCTCTAGGTGCTTTAATAATTGCTTGTCTATAACCTTCTAAAATGTCATTATAGATTTTTTTAGTATCTACTTTTGTAAGTCCTAAATATTTTTTTCTTTCATCTAAAATTTTTTTATTCATATTTTCCCCCTTCAAAATTGACTTATATTATAGCAGAATTTATAAAAAAAGCAAGTGTTTGCAGAGAAAATAAAGGTTTTCGCAATATAGTAATATTCCGAACATTTAAATTACAAAAAATGTGATATAATGAAAATGATTAATAATAAAGAGGTGTTTATATGAATTATAAAAAGATAGTAGTTGCTGGTGGAGGGGTTTTAGGAAGTCAAATAGCATTTCAATCAGCATATTGTGGTTACGATGTAACTATTTGGTTAAGAAGTGAAGATAGTAAGACAAGAACTCAACCAAAACTAGATGAATTAAAGAAGAATTATATTGAAACAATAGAATCTATGGAACCTAACGATGAAGAAAATTGGGCTAGAGGAATAGCTGATATTGATAGCTTTAACAAAGAGGAATGTTTATCTAAAGTTGATATTGCATATAATAGTATTAAATTAGTAGTAAATTTAGAGGAAGCAATGAAAGATGCAGATTTAGTAATTGAATCCATGGCTGAAATAAAAGATGAAAAAATTAAGTTCTATCAAAAATTAGCTCCAATATTAGATGAAAAAACTGTATTAGTTACTAATTCTTCGACTTTACTACCATCAATGTTTGCAAAATATACTGGTAGACCAGAAAAATATTTATCATTACATTTTGCAAATACAATTTGGAAAAAGAATACTGCAGAAGTAATGGCACATAATGGTACTGATAAAAAGTATTTTGATGAAATAATGCATTTTGCAACAAGTATTAGAATGTTACCATTACCTGTTATGAAAGAAAAATCTGGTTATTTATTAAATTCTATGTTGGTACCATTCTTATTGAGCGCAATGGATTTATTAACAAATGAAGTGTCAGATCCAGAAAGCATAGATATTGCTTGGACAAGAGGAACTGGGGCCCCTAAAGGTCCATTTCAGATTATTGATACTGTAGGTCTTGTTACAGCAAAGAATATCGTTGAACAATATCAAAAGGTACCTGGATTAATGAGCCCTTTATTAAAGAAAATGCTTTTACCTTATAATTACAAAGGTATGCTTACTATGTTAAATAAGTATATTGATGATGGTAAACTAGGCAAATCTACCGGAGAAGGTTTTTATAAATATAAATAACAAGATATCGTAATATTAAGATATTATGATTTAGTATATTAGGAGTAAAATCCTGATTTTTTGTGATATAATGTAAATGATAGGAGGATACGTTTATGAAAAAAAAGATTTTTTCTTTTATATTTTATGCCATCGCTGGATTATTTTTAATGCTGTATTTGATAGCTGATCGAAGTACTACACTTCATCTGTCAGAATTTGGTAGATTATTCTTTTTATGTGGGAGTTGCTTATTCTTATATTTTGGTGGATTATTATTATCTAAATATAAAAATAATACTAAACCTATGAAAATTAATTTATGGATATTTTTCGGATTATATCTGGTATTACTTATAACTCTTACTTTATTTGATAGTATGTGGGGAAGAAATGTCGGAAACTTAATAAATGCTAATATTGATTACAAACAATACTTTGAAAATACAGTTAATTTAATCCCATTTAAAACAATTATTGGATATGTAACAGAATTTGATAGTATGTATTCTACAAGTTCAATATTATTCAATCTACTTGGTAATTTGGTAGCACTTATGCCTATGGCTTTCTTTCTGCCATTACTATTTAAAAAACAAAATAAGTTTAAATATTTTGCTTTAACTACAACAGGAATTATTTTATTAATCGAATTTTTACAATTAATTACTTCTTCTGGAAGATTTGATATAGATGATGTAATTTTAAATTTATCTGGTGCATTAATTTTATATGGAATAATTAAAATAAAATCAGTAAATAACTTAATTAGAAATATATTTTTATTAGAAAAGAATAAAATATCTAAACAAAGTTACATTAAAATATTTAGTTTTCTATTTATTGTTGTACTCGCAACTATACTACTCGTTGCTTTTCGCAATAAGCTATATGATAAAAATGTAGATGATTATATGAAAAAGATGAATCCAACAATTAAAATTGTTGATGAAACAGAAACTTGTGATGAAGCATTAGAAAAATTTTATGAAGATGATTTTAGAACTTACTACTTTCCTTGTATAAAGAGTGATAATGTATATGCTATTATTAATGGCGAAGAAAAATATTTAGTTAAAGATATACTTAATACAAAAGATTTTAAATATAATATTGATATTAATAAGATTAAATTAAAGTTAGAAGAATATAAAGTTAAATATTATGAAGAAGATAAATATAATAAAATTAACTTTAATATTGATATAAATTGTGATAATGATGTGTGTGGCTCACCAGAATTTAAAGCATTTGTTGGTAATGAAAATAATTTAGAAGTTAAATTTGATAGTAGAAATTCAAATTTTGACAGTGATAATTACAAATATAGTATTGATTTATATTTGATTCCTAAAGCAAGTGGTACATCTAATCTTGAAGTTATATTTAAAGATTATAATTCAGGAAAACAAACAAAATATTTATATAAAGTAACTATTGATGATAATTTTAATACAACTTATAAATTAATAGATAATAATTAGTTCAAAATATAAAGATATTAAGAGAATGTAAAAAAATTCTCTTTTAATATGTTAAAATAGTAGTATAGACAAAATTAAACCAATAGTGTGTGTTAATTTTTAATTAAAAATGATAATATTTTTTGAGGAAGTGAGAAAATGGATCAAAATAAAAGTGGTAAATTTATTGCTAAATTAAGAAAAGAAAAAAATATGACTCAAGAACAACTCGCTGAGAAAATGGGTGTTAGTATAAATGCTGTTAGTAAATGGGAACGAGGACTAAGTTTTCCAGATGTATCACTATATAAGAAATTATGCAAAGAGTTAGATATAAATATAGAAGAATTAATTAATGGGGAAAAAGATAAGAGTGAAGAAGCAAAAGAAAAAGCTATAATTTCTACAATAAAAGAAACAGATAAGATAAAAAAGAATTCTAAAAAATTATTAATTGTTTTATCAACAATTTTCGTGATTATAGTTTGCGGATTAATTTATTATAATAAAAATTTAAAAGTTAATTTAGTTAATGATTCAGATTATTTATATGATGAAGTTATTGGTTTTATAAAAGAAAAAGAATTTAAAGAGAATCCAGATTCAAAAGAAAAAGATTTTAATGTCTTTTATAGTTATCATCCTTTTGGTATAGAAAAAAAGAATGATTATAAATATGTATATTTATGGATCTACGAGCAAAGTTATTATATTGAAAAAGAAGAGTATGGTAGTGGGTTAGCAATATCTTCTGGAAGTTCTATGCCAATTAAAGCTATTTTTAAAAATAATAAATTACAAGATATAGTATATCCAAAAGATGGTAATCAGTATGTTTCATCGATTAAAGAGATGTTTCCAGGTATAATTGAATATCAAGTATTGAATTTTGATAAAAGTAAAAATATTAATAAATTGTTTAATGAAGTGCAGAACAAAAAGAATATTTATTATGATTATTTAAACTTAGATATGAGTAAAATAACAATTGATGATTTGGTATATGAAGATTTAATTTTTACAGTCGAAAAGAAAAATAGTAAATGCGATATACCAGTCCAATTAAATATTTACAAAAATAATAAATATACATTATTAACTGAATATAAAGCTTGTAGACCAGGTGTGGCTTGTACTTTAATGTTACAATATGTTAAATCTAGTGAAGGAAAGTATAACTATGATGTTATTGAAATAATAAGGCATAGTGTTGATGCTAATCTTTTTCAATATACAAATGAAAATTTACCTGAATATATGATTCATTCAGGTAAAGGACATGAGTTTATTACTGATTCTGATAATAAATATTTAAAAGAATTATTAGAATCTATAAATGTAGATTTGAATCAATGTGCAAAACCAAATTATGGAGATTAAAGTTTGGAAGATTAAGATTTTAAGAGAATGTAAAAATTCTTTTTTTCTATGGTAAAATAGATATATGATTTAAATGTTAAAATTATTTGCGTAACTTCCAAAGAAATTTGGTAGATTAAATGAATAATAAAAAGTAAAATGTTTAGTGAAAGGAATGATTATATGAATATTGGTCAAAATATTTTGAATTTAAGAAAAGGTGCTAATCTTTCACAAGAACAACTTGCTGAAAAGATGGGAGTAACAAGACAAACAATAAGTAACTGGGAGTTAGACGAGTCCAGTCCTGATTTAAAGCAAGGTAGAGAATTATCTAAAATATTTAATGTGAGTTTGGATGATTTAGCTGGTGATTCAACATTTGAATACTTAGGAGAAACAGATAGTAACAAAAAAATTACTATAATATCGCCAATTGAAAATGTTATAGTAACTTGTAATAAGGTTCAATCATCAGGTAAGTATAATGGTGGTAAAGATTCACCGAAATATGCCTTATTTGGATGTGATGAAAGTAATTCTAATGCTTTTGGACACAATACTTTTTTAGGTTGGTATGAAGACAAAGAACAAATATCAAAAGAAATTATGGGTATAAAAGAAGCATTAGTATCTGGTACTCAATCTTATGAACTAAAACATAATGTTGAAGTTGAAAAGAAATTAATGGGTATGATATTAAAAATGAAAAAGCAATGCAAATTATAATTTAAAAAAAGCATGGAAGATTAAGATATTTGGAGGATTTATGAAAAAGAAAAATATAATATATGGAATTTTATGTGGTGCAGGAGGAATTCTAATAGGAGTATTTGCAAATAAATTAAATACAGTTTATGGTGGAGCATTATTTACTATTGGAGTATTATTATTAGTTTTTTCAACAATAAAATTGGATAAATAAAACAATCGGAATATTAAGATATTCCGTTCTCAATATGGATATATAGCGAGCTATTCAATTTAATTAATGAGTGAGATAAAAATATAAATTTTTATGGTATAATAATACTAGATAAAATTTAATGGAGGATAATATGAAAAGGAAATTAGTATTAGTATTGTTAGTATTTGTAGTATTATTTACAATAACAGGATGTGGTTCAAAAACAAGTAGTAAATGGGAGTATTCTAAAGAAGACTTTGCTTCATTTAGTGATGTTTTTTCTGATAAAGCATTAAATCAAGAAGATAGTGATATTGATATTATATATGTTCACGATATTAAGCTTAGTGATAATATAAGCAAGGAAGATATACTTGTTTTTAATTATGACGATCTTGAAGAAGATTTGGATTATGAAAATAAATATGTCTCATATGAACTAATAAAAAAATACCAAATTAATGTTGAAAAAATAGATATAAAAAGTGAGCCTGGCACATTACGCGTGTATTTTTATGGTGAAGATGATTTGTTTATAAATTATGGAGTTCTTATTAACAAAGACGTTAGCAAAGACCAAAAATATATAATTACAAAAACTCAAAAAGAATATCTTGGTAATGATGAAGATTACGATGGATTGGAAAATATAACATTTGCTCCGTTATTTCAATATTTAGATGCTCATGGTATTTCTATGGAGCAAATTATTGAAGATGGCGTTATCACTGAAACAATTGCGGAAATGTTTGCTAATAATGATAATATGAAATTATCGAACGTTAGTAACCTTATCTCTTATCTTGGATGCGATGTAAAAGATGTTATGAAATATGAAAAATCAGGTGTTCATGAAGTTGCCCATGAAATTGATTGGAATACAGATACTGTGAAAAAGCAAGATTACGAGAGTAAAGGATTTATTACTTTCAAACCACTGCTTCATTATATTAGTGAGCATAATTATAAAGCAAACAAATTGATTTTTTATGAGGGATTATTTACTGCAACTGAATTTACTAGGATTAAATCGGATCATAACTTTAGGGTCTCCATGGTAAATCGTTTGTGTAATTACTTTAAGATAGATGTTTCTGATGTCATCGAATTTGTAGAAAATTAAGCTACTCTAATTCTATTTGCAATAGGCTTTTAATGCTAAAATTTTAATAAATTGAAAAGCATCGTAAGATTAAGATATTCCGTTCACAATATGGATATA
>JAFVEF010000034.1 GCA_017478105.1 Bacilli bacterium
AAAATCATTTCCACCCATACTATCAAATTGAACTAAAAATATATTCAATTCCCAATGAGCAAAATATGTTGCATCTCCTGTAACTATTGAATCATTAACTAATAATTTACCACCATCTTTAGAAGTAAACCATCCTAAAAAGCTATAACCATCAAGACTACTAACAGGAAGTTCTCCCATAGCTTCACCATAACTTTTTACTATAGAATTAACTTGACTACCACCATTAGAATCAAAACTAATAGTATGCTTATGAGCTTCCCATCTAGCATAATAATCACGATTAGTATCAATTATTGTATCAGCAGTTAACATACTGTCATCTTCCATATACCAACCTAAGAAAGTATATCCAGTTCTAGTCGCACTAGGAACAGTATTTAACTTAGATCCAGTTCTAACAGTATAAGCTTTTTCTTTATTATTATTTCCATTAGTATGTAAAACAACTCTCGCAATATCTTCAAATCTAAATCTAAAATAATTATCATAACTTCTATTACTAATATCATCACCAGTATAAAAGATTTTTAAAGTAACATCTTTCTGTTCACCCTTAAAAATCATATCATTAACTTCTAACCCTTCAATCTGATAACTAATATTACTATTAATATTAGAAGTATCAACTCCTAAAAAAGTTTGATTAGATGAAGTATCATTTTTAAAAGTAATCAAAAAAGAAATAAAAGAATCTTTACTTTTTCCTAAAATAACTTTACTAGTTAAAGTATCAGCCCTAGTAATAGTTAATTTAGAAGCAGTAGAAGCATTATTATGTTCACTCAAAGAAACACTATCTGCATAAACACAATTACTATATTTATTTTCTTCAACAGTACTCTTTTGATTATCAATTAATTTTAATGTCTCAGTATTATTATTACTATTAACCGCAACTTTATTATTACTATTATTTCTATTACTTAAAGAAAAAATTAAAACAGTAATTCCTAAAGAAAAAACAATAAACGCAATAAACATTTTAACTCTAGTCGACATACAATCACCTTATCCTTATAAAAAGTATATCATATTTACAAATAAAATAAAAATTCATGTTACAATATTACAAAAAATAAAAGATATAAAATCTTTTATTTTAAATTGAAAGGTAATCTCATTATTTGGTACCATGCACCATGACCATATCCTTCAACTGGATTTTCATCTATAGAAGCTGTCCAATAATGAACTCGTCCATCAGTAAAATAATGTCCAGAGTCATAACATGTATAACTATCTTTTGTAACTCTCACTACTACCGCAACATGGAAATAACCACTATCTCTATAGAAACCTATAACATCACCGACTTTAATATTATGTTGATCTTTAAAGAAGGAAGCACCTCTACTCCTAAAATATGTATTGTCATCACTATAGAACTCACTTTCAATAGTAGGTGCATCTTGATCAATTAATCCAGCTTTCTTAAGTGCCCAAGTAATTCCACAAGAACAATTAGTAGTCATTCCCCCACCACCACCTGCAAATATTTTATCAGCTGGCAATTTTCCATAATCGAACGTATTATTTATAGTATAGTCAGGCAATCTACTATCTTTATAAAACGCATCTGCTGAATGATTATCTTTACCAAAATATCCAGTATTACTAAGAGAGCCATTAGAATAATCAAATCCATACATTGTCATAATTCCCCATACATAGTCTGCTATCTCTTGGAATTCCGCAACAGTAGATATTTTTACTCTTTCTTTGTTTCCATACTTAGTAAATATTCCACCTAAAGAGTTAACATACTTATCATATCCACCATAGTTCTTCATAATAGTACTAAAATTATCGACATTAAAATCATATCTATGAGCTGATACTATAGCATTTGTTTCTTTACTATTGAAACCACTAGACCATTCTTTTGGCTGAACAGCACCACTTTTAGTATTAAAATTATAATTTACACCATTTAAATTATAAGTACCATAGACCATTTTGCCATCACCTTTATAATAGACAAGTTTATTCTGGGCACTAATCCACTTCCAACTATTTCTAAGAAGAGCCCCTGATTTTTCATTAAAGAAGTACCATTCACCATCAATTTTTTCTTGCCCATAAACCATGTGACCTGAGCTATTATAATAAACTATTTTATTTTGACTTTTTATTTCTTTAAATCCAGTAATCATATTACCAGTACCTTCAGCTAAATAATACCAGTATTTTCCAATTTTTTCTTGTCCATGAACACGATGACCATCATTTCTATAATAATGCCAATATCCATTTACTACTCGCCAATCATTCTTAACCATAGCTCCATTCTTTAAATCAAAGAAATACCAGTAATTACCTATCTTCTTTTCTCCCATTACTAGTTTACCTTTTTCATCATAGTAAACAGTATATCCTTTTTTTAAATCTTTAAATCCAGTAACATAATTATTATCTTTATCAAAATAGTAATAATCTTTATCTACTTTTACACTGCCCTTTGCTAAAACGCCATTTTGATAATATTTGTTTCCTTCCCAACCATTTTTTACTTTCCAATGTGCATAATATACAACATGTCCATTGACAACAGTACTTTCACTAATTTGTTCTCCATTAGTTGGATCAGTAAACCATCCTAAGAATTCATATCCTTCTCTAACTGGTATTGAAAGTGTTCCTACACTATCACCTTTTCTAACATTTCTATTACCAAAATCATTTCCACCCATACTATCAAATTGAACTAAAAATATATTCAATTCCCAATGAGCAAAATATGTTGCATCTCCTGTAACTATTGAATCATTAACTAATAATTTACCACCA
>JAFVEF010000035.1 GCA_017478105.1 Bacilli bacterium
TATGATATAGATACATCTACATGGTTGGTAGATGAAAGATATATTAGTCCTTATTATGAAACAAATAAAGAAGCAATAAAAACTGCTTTTGGATATGCAACAAATCCATCTCGTTGTAGTGAGTCTGGTACGGGACGTTCTTCCAACTTCTACTGTAGTGTTTCCGGCTTGTATGCTGACTCTAACGCGGGTGGCTATGTGGGTGCGGGCGATGCTGGTGGTTCGAGCTGTTACGTCAACTACTATGGCCGCTCTTACTGCGATTGGTAGTAGTCGTCCGTCCCCACATATCTCATAATCTTGAATCCATCATTTTTTTCAAAAATGATGTGTGTCGAGGGCTTGTCCCGAGTTTGTGTCGAACGAGCAATGCGAATTGTAGGCACAATATGTAAAAATAAGATATGGCAAGATTGACTCTAGGAAATTTTACCATGAACGAGATATTCTGATAAGTTAACTGTAAGAAAGTCATTGTTAATACAATGACTTTTTCTATTGTAAAACTGCTTTTACTTGCAAAATCCCTCTAAATATGATATAATTAGCTGGTATTTAAAGGGGGAGAATACAATGGAAAAATACACTAAGGAAGAATATTTTGATAAATTATCTAAATATCTAAGTGATAATAATATAAGTATTGGAGAATATTATCATAATCTTGTAATTGATATAAAAAATGGTAAGGAAATATCTGAGTTAGAAAAGAAAAATCCTATTATCAATATTGATGTAATTAAGAATAATCTTAATACTCATAAAGATAATATGATTAATACTATAGTTGCTACTATATTATTAAATGTTTCTAATAAGATTAAAAATGATGAAGAAAAGAAACAAGTTAATGAATATATTTCTATGTTAAAAAATGAATCTACTATTAACAATCTTTCATTAGATGAAATAGTTACTAAAAATAGATTATCAGAAGAAAACTCAAAAACTATTATTGATAATAAAGTTAATAGAAAACCTAAAAAGATTGTATGTGTAAATATAGTAGAAGCAATGAATAATATGATAAATGATCCTGATAAAGATAATTATTATTTTGAAAAAGATAATATATCATTAGATTTTTATACATTCATGGATTATGTTTTAGAAAAATGTAGTGAAAAAGAATCATTCCATATTGGTCATGAATATGACAATAAAATTAGTAGCTACAAAGAATTAGAAAAAATGTATAATGAAACATCAAGAGAAGGATTAAAAAAAGGTATTTATGTTAACCAAGCTAGACTAGTTAAATATGTAACTACTTTAGATTTAAAGAAAAATAATATAAATAATAATAAAATATTAGAAAAATAAGATATTAAATCTTATTTTTTAATTATATGCTATAATTAAGGCGGTGATAGAGATGAAAGACTTTAAAGAAAAATTATCATTAGTACCAACTAAACCAGGTAGCTACCAAATGAAAAATAAAGATGGAGTAATTATCTATGTTGGAAAAGCTAAGAATCTTCAAAGAAGATTAAGAAGCTATTTCACAAGAACAGTAACTGGTAAAACTAAGATGCTTGTTGAAGATATAGATGATTTTGACTATATAGTAACATCATCTGAATTAGAAAGTTTAATATTAGAAATCACTTTAATAAAAAAATATGATCCAAAATATAATATCTTATTAAGAGATGATAAAACATATCCATATATTGAATTAACTAATGAAAAATATCCTGTTGTAAAAATAGTTAGAAATACTAAAAGAAAGAAAATAAAAAGTCATTTATATGGACCATATCCCAATGCTACTGCCGCAAGAAAAACAGTAAATATTATAAATAGACTATATCCATTAAGAAAATGTGAGCGCCTAAAAAAAGATTTATGTCTTTACTATCATATTCATGAATGTTTAGGATACTGTAAAAAAGATATAAAAGAAGAAACTATAAATGAAATGAAAAAAGAAATAATTGCTTTCTTAAAAGGTGATGCTTCAATAATAACTAAAAAAATAAATGATGAAATGCTTAAAGCTAGTGAATCTCTTAACTATGAGAAAGCTCTTGAATTAAAAAGCATGAAAGAAGATATAGAAACAACACTAAAAAGACAAAAAATAGATCTAAATAATTTCGATTCATTTGATTTAATTAATTACTATACTGATAAAAATTATCTATCTATAGAAATATTCTTTATTAGAGATGGTTTACTATTTGGAAGACATAATGACATAATAACAACACTAGGAAATTGTGAAGATGAAGTTGTTGAATACTTAATTAAATTCTATGATAAGGGTGTTATATTACCAAAAACATTATATATTCCAATGGAATTAGATGAACAACTAATAGAAGAATATTTCCAAGTAAAAACTCAAAAACCTCAAAAAGGTAAAATGAAAGAGTTAATGAACCTCGCTTTAGATAATGCCAAAGAACAATTAGATTTACAAGAAGAAACTCTAAAGAAAGATGATTTAGAAAGACAAAAAGCTTTAAATGAATTAAAAAGTTTATTAAAGGTAGATAAAGTATCAAGAATGGAAACATTTGATAACTCACATCTATTTGGAACATTCTATGTAGGAGGAATGGTTGTTTTTAATGATTTTCTTCCTCTAAAAGATGAATACAGAAAATATAAGATTTCACAAGATGTAAAAGATGATTTAGGGGCAATGAGAGAAGTATTATATAGAAGATATTATAAAGTAATTATGGAAAATTTAACTCCTCCAGATTTAATTATTATGGATGGTGGTAAAACCCAAATTGAAGTATGTAAAGAAATACTTTCATCATTAAATTTAAAAATACCAATTATTGGTTTAGTGAAAGATAATCATCATAGAACAAATGCTATTATGAATGAAAATTTTGAAATATTAAATGTTTCAAAAGATTCTAATCTTTTCTTATTTTTAACAAGAATACAAGATGAAGTACATAGATATGCTATATCATATCATCGCAATATTAGATCAAAAGGAAGCTTATCAAGTCTCTTAGATTTAGTTCCTGGAATAGGAGAGATTAGAAAAAAAGAATTATTAAAAAAATTTGGTTCACTAAAGAAAATGAAAGAAGCATCAATTGAAGAATTAATGACTGTAGTCCCAGAAGATATTGCGAAAAATCTATTTACCTATTTAAAAGAAATATAGTATAATAATTATGAAAAGTAGGTAGATGATTTATGAAAAACAAAGGGTTTACAATGGTAGAATTACTTGCGGTTATCGCAATTCTTGGAATAATGACAGGACTTGCTATGATTGCATACACTAGATATAAAGAAAGTGCAAGAAATAAAGGTTATGACATTATGGCAAGTTCTGCAATTTCTGGTGCTGAATCATATATAATGGATAATCCAACCGCCACTGAAGTTAATTTTGATACATTAGTTAATAATGGCTACTTAGAAGATACTATTGATCCAGCAGATAGTAATAATAACTGTACTGGAACTGTTAGAATATCAAAACAAGCATCATCAGATCCAACAAAGCTTAATGAAAATAGTTTTGTAGTAGATATGTGCTGTTCTAATATTAACTATCAATATAACAGTAACGGAAGAAAAGCTAAAACTAGTATGTGTCATGCAGAATTCAACAGTGAAAAGTATATAGAAAATAATAAAGAAACAAATTGTAATGCAGGTAATATAAAAACTAAATCATTCAATATTTATACCATGGATTATTTAAGAAAATTTTGTAACAAAAGCTCCGGAAAATACAGTTCATGTAGTGATAGTGTAGCGAATCTTCCTTGCCGACAATATGAATATCATCAATATAAATGCGTTTGTAATTACAGTAAAATAAGTAATAAATATTGTTCTAGTGATACACCAATAAATAACTCAAGCTCGCATACCATGAAAATACGTTATTATGAAAATGCAGAGGGAAAAGCAGCATGTAATTCTGATGCACCGGGAAGTTTTAATTCTTATGTTAGTCAAGTATGTACATATGGTACTTATGCTTCTGGAAAAGATGTTATGACGTTTCATGGATACCAATTTTTTAAAGCAAAGTCAGTAGGATATACAGATTTTAGGCCAGAGGGTACCTGGTTCCATGATCAAATTAATGGTGTAACTTTAGAAGACAGAGTTCAAAGAAAAAATACTGGAAATGGAATCGCTGATGCACAACAAGGTTGTAAAGATACATGTATTAGATTTACAGAAGCATTAAGTGGAAAAGTAGATTAGAGTCTATATAAAGACTCTTTTTTTTGTTATAATAAAAGAGGTGAGAAGTATGAGTAGTATTAAAGTAATGGATGAAATCCTTGCAAATAAAATTGCAGCTGGAGAAGTTGTAGAAAAAACAATGAATGTAGTAAAAGAATTAGTTGAAAATTCAATAGACGCTAAATCAACAGAAATAACAATAAAACTAATAGATTCCGGAGTAAAAGAAATAGAAGTAAGTGATAATGGAATAGGTATGGATGAAGAAGATGCTAAAATGGCCTTTCAAAGACATGCTACTTCAAAACTAAAAAATTTAGACGATTTGTTTTATATAGAATCTTTAGGATTTAGAGGAGAAGCTCTTCCATCAATTGCAAGTGTATCTAATGTTAGATTAAAAACTGGAGATGGCAAAACAGGTACTATAGTAACGTTATCAGGTGGAAAAGATATGAAAGTAGAAAAATCTGATCTCCAAACAGGAACAACCATCACCGTATCTGATTTATTCTACAATACTCCTGTAAGATTAAAGTATCTAAAAAATCTCTATATAGAATTATCTAATATTATAGAATATTTAAATAAAATGGCTTTATCTTATCCAAATATTAAGTTTACTTTAATTAATAATGATAAAATCTTATTAAAAACAGATGGTAATGGTGATTTATTAAAAGTAATATATGAAATATATGGTATAGATATTACTAAAAAAATGATTCCAATCGAAGGAGAAAATGATGATTACTATATTCATGGATATATTTCCTACCCAGAAGTAACAAAAGGTAATAGAAATTCCATTACTACTCTTGTCAATGGAAGAGTCATTAAAAACAATGAATTAAATAAATGTATTGTAGATACTTATCATACTTATATTCATAAAGATAGATATCCAGTTATAATATTAAATATTGATGTTGATCCAATACTAATCGATATAAATATTCATCCAACAAAAATGGATATAAAATTCTCAAAAATGGATACTTTAAAAGACCTAGTATCAAAACTTATCACCAATAGATTAGAAGAAATTAATTTAATACCTGAAATATCAGTAAGAGATAATTACTCAGTAAGTGAAGTAAGAAAACAAATATTAAATACAGAAGAAAAAGAAGAAGAAAAAGTAGCTGAAAAACAATATGAAGAATTAAAATTAGATTTTGAAGTTCAAGAAGAGAAAAAAGAATATGATAAAAAAATAGAAGAAGAGTTACCATTTGAAATAGAAGAAAAGAAATCTCGTATAAAAAAGATGATTCCAAGAGGTGTAGTATTATTAACATACATTGTTGCGGAAAATGAAGATGGAATGTATCTGATAGACCAACATGCTGCAGCTGAAAGAATTAACTATGAAAAAGTATTAAAAAAGATGAAAGAAAAGCCTATTATAGTAGATTTATTAATACCTTTAAAAATTGAATTAAGAAAAGATGAATTTATACTGGCTAAAGAGCATTTCAATCTTTTAAGAGAATATGGTTTTGATATAGACGAATTTGGTGGAAATACCATAATTGTAAGATCTCATCCTAATTGGATAGATGAAGATAAAAAAGAAGCTATTATAAGAAAAATAGTTGATTTAATAATAGATAAAAAAGATTTTGATTTTGATAAGTTTAATTGGCGTCTTGCTGCCACAACAGCTTGCCGTATGTCAGTAATGGCTAATACTTATATTTCACCAGAAGAACAAGAATGGATATTGGAAAATATCAGATACTGTGAAAATCCTTTTACATGTCCTCATGGAAGACCAACAATTATCACATATACAAAGTATGAATTAGAAAAATTATTTAAAAGACAATTAGATTAGAAAAGAGTGTTAAAATGAAAGATATTATTGTAATAGTAGGACCAACAGGAATTGGAAAAACAAAACTAAGTATTGAACTTGCGAAAAAGTTAGATGCTGAAATAATAAATGGTGATAGTGTTGCGATATATAAACACTTAGATATTGGTAGTGCGAAACCAACAAAAGAAGAAAGAGAAAATATTCCTCACCACTTAATAGACATCAAAGAAGTTGATGAAGACTATTCTGTCTTTGATTATCAAAAAGACTGTCGCCAAAAAATAGAAGAAATTAATTCTCGTGGTAAAAGAATAATAATAGTAGGTGGAACAGGACTTTATATAAAAGCAGCCCTATATGATTATATTTTTACAGAAGGAACTACTTATAAAGAATATAAAGATCTATCAAATGCAGAAATACTAAATAAACTAAAAGAATATAAATTATCAGATTATCCAGATCTTAATAATAGAAGAAGATTAGTAAGATTATTAAATAAATTAGAAAATGATGAACAAATAACTAATAATAGAGATAAACTATTATATAAAATAAAAGTAATAGGTCTAACTACTGATAGAGAAACCTTATATGAAAGAATTAATAAAAGAGTAGATATAATGTTTGAAAATGGACTATTAGAAGAAATAGAATCATTAAAAGATAAATATAATAATTCTAGAATACTAAATAGTGGAATAGGTTATAAAGAGTTTTATGATTATTTATTTAATAATAAGAGTATTGAAGAAGTAAAAGAAGAAATAAAAAGAGATTCAAGAAGATTTGCGAAAAGACAATATACTTTCTTTAATCATCAATTTCAAACAACTTGGTTTAATTCAAATATAAATAGTTTCAATGATACTATTATCGAAGTACTAAATTATTTAGATGAAAAATAAAAGAGCTATAAAGCTCTTTATTATTTTAATAATTCTGGGTATCTATCTTGATTAAAATTGTGTTGCGTTTTTTCATGTTCTAGTAAATCTTGCGTTGTGACTAAAAAGTAATCATAAGTTAAATAATCACTACCATCCATAGATACTGGATCATCCCAAGTTAAATCTAAATGATACCATTTATCATCCAAGTAAACAGCATTCCAAACATGCTTTTCACTTGAAACCTTAAAGTTTTTAACATTTAGTCTTTCTAAAAATAAAGCCATTAAATCAGTATATCCTCCACATAAAGCATATCCTTCAAATAAAGGACCATATGCAGTATCTGATTTATAGTTTAATTGATTAAAATCACTTCTTAGAGAATCATATTTAGTATTATTGATAATATAATCATGAATAGCTCTAATTTGTTCTTTAGTATCATAAATACCATTAGTTATTTGTGGAAGTAATTCATCAATTTTATCATTAATCATTTTAATTTCTTCTTGTCTATAACTTTTAACCATACTAATAGTAACTCTTCCTAAAGTATCATATTGTGTTTCAATATGAGAAAAACCATTAAATGGATGAATATAATTATTAATATCTGATAATAAACTTTGATCATTCGCAATTATTTGTACGTCTCTTAGACATTTATCATATTCTCGTGGACAATAAAAAGTAAAACTAGCTTGTCCAGCATTTATAACAGTATAGTAAAGATTAATAATATCATTAAAACTATGAGGTGAATACTCATCAGTTATTTGTACAAATTGATAATCAACATTACGATAATATTCATTTGTAGATTCAATACTAACAAAAGACTTATTAGGTAATATATATGTATTCACAATAGTAATCAAGTCTTCTTGTCTTAAAATAACTAAACCTACAAAGATTAAAAACAATCCAAAGGAAATAAATCTTTTCATATATCCTCCTTGCTATTATTATTTTACTAAAAATAAATATTAAAGTAAATAAAAAACCAATTAATTATAATTGGTTATTCCATAGTATTCATCATCTTAACTAATCTTGATTTTAAGCGAGCAGCTTTATTCTTATGAACTAATCCAGAAGACATAGCTTTATCAATTCTTTGTACTGCGATATTTAAATTATTACTTGCTTCTTCTTTATTTCCGGCTTTAACTTCTCTTTCAAATTTCTTAACAGCAGTTTTCATACTTGCACTTACAAAAGTATTAACTTCTGCTTTTTTAGCATTTGAACGCATACGCTTTTTAGCACTTTTTATATTTGGCATTTTTTCACCTCACTTTTTGTAAACAAGTTAATTCTATCAAAAAAACATAAAAAAAGCAAATAAAAAAGCACTTTTTACAAATAATAATACTGGTGATTATATGCATAGTATAAAAATAAATCAAAAAAATCTAAGAACAGACCTAATCTTAGAACAAAATATTAAAAGTTTAAGGAAAGAATCTAAGTATCAAGAAAACAATATTACAGTAACAAATAGTAAAGATAATATCTATAACTATACAACAATCTATTTCAAAGATATAACTGATAAAGAAAATTTTCTAAATGTTCAAAAAATATTTATAAGAGAACTAAAAAAATATCTAAATATCAAAAAAGATGATAAATTTCTAGTAATAGGATTAGGTAATAATAAATCTACTCCTGATTCACTAGGTCCCAATACAGTAGATAATATTTTAATAACAAGTTATTTATTTTTACTTGGAGATGTTTCTAAAGAATACTCTAATGTTTCATCATTTACTCCTAATGTCATGGCAAATACCGGTATTGAAACTGCTGAAATAATAAAAAGTATTATTAAAGATTCTAAAGCTACTAAAGTAATAGTAATTGACTCCCTAAAAACTAGTAACATTAAAAGACTTTTAAAAACAATTCAAATAACAAACAAAGGTATTTCTCCTGGAAGTGGTATTGGTAATAATAGAAAAGAAATATCTAAAAAAACAGTGGGAATAGATATTATTGCGATAGGAATACCCACTGTAGTAGATATTAATTCAATTATCTATAATTATACAAATAAGAGAATAAAAGAAGTAGATAATTTAATAGTAACTCCAACCAATATAGATTATATGATTGATAAATTATCTATATTAATAGGAAATGGAATAAATAATTCTCTTCATAAAAACTTTATTCGACAAGATTAATACTTATCATATGTAAAACTATATATGGTGATTATTATGAAAAAGAAAAAAAGAAAAAGAATAATTATAATACTATTACTAATCGTAATAGGTTTTTTATTTAGTTTAAAAAATAATTCTAAAGTAAAAATAAAAGATAAAGCTTTTATCGAAATGATTATTAATAATACTTTTGAAAAAGAAAACTTTATTGACAAGATCATAACTAAAACTATCGAAATAACTAATCCCGTAAAACTATGGAGTATTAACTATAAAGAAGAAGAAAAGATAAAAGAAGTCTCTAATACAAATAAATCACCAACTATTTATTTATATAATACTCATCAATCAGAAGAATATGAAGAAACAACTTTTCAAGATATTAGTGTAAATCCCACAGTTATTATGAATAATTATATAATGGAAGATATCTTAAAGAAAAATGGTTATGAAGTAGTTGTAGAAGAACAATCTATAAAAGATATTTTAAATCAAAATAGATGGAAATATAATGAAAGTTATAAAGCTAGTAGATATTTACTAGAACAAAGTATCATAAAATACCCATCTCTAGAATACTTTATAGATATACATAGAGATAGTTTAACTAAAGATAAAACAACTATTACTATAAATGATAAGAATTATGCCAAGATACTATTTATTGTGGGAATGGAAAACGCTAATTATCAAGAAAATTTAACATTCACAGAAAAAATAAATAATATTATAAATAATAAATATCCTAATCTAAGTAAAGGTATATATAAAAAAAGTGGACCAGGAGTAAACGGAGTATATAATCAAGACTTTAATTCAAAAACTATTCTAGTAGAAATAGGTGGTTTTCAAAATAATCCAGAAGAAGTCTTAAATACCGCCGTAGCATTCACTAATTGTTTTTTGGAGGCTATCAATGAATAAAACTATAAAAATAATTATGATTTTTTTAACAGTCTTTTTTCTATCATTATATTTTGGAAAATATTCCAGTAATTACTATAATAATAAAAAGATACTAACAGATGAAGCCATAAAAAAATATGAAAAAGATTTAAAAGAAGGAAAAAAAATACAATTAAATAATTATATAGAAAAAGAAAAAGACTACAGTAATACAATATCAAAACTAGGTATAAAAACATCAGAAATAATAGAAAAGACTTTTACTAAAAGTTTAAAAATAGTTATGAAGTATTTAGAAAAAATTGATAATGAATAAACATATCTTTTAATTTTAAATAGTTTATTATATAATAGAATTAGTTAAGATAAAAGCGAGGTTCATTATGAGTAATAAGTATGAAAGCATAAAAACAAAATTTATATTATTTTTAGAAGAAAAAGCCATGTCAATACAAGATGAATTATTAAGAATTAATGATGAATTAGATACCTATAAATACATGGAAGGTCTTCAAGAAGTTATATATGCCTCAATTATATCTTTTTGTAATTGTTTAGTAGATTTAGATAAAGAGAAAAAAGAAGAGTTTATATCTAAATTAAAAGTAATCTTAAAAGAATCAGAAATAGAAAATATTATAATAGAAGCCAGTAATTTATCTACAATGAATAAAGAAGGTTTAATAAAGAAAAATAATATTCCTAAAGAAGCAAGAAGAAGTATTGAAGTAATAAATAATTTATATGATGAAATATGTACTTATTTAAGTAAAACAGATATAAAAAGGGATAAGAAAGAAAAACAAATAAAAGAAAATGAATTTGAAAAAATAGAAAATATTGGTTCAAGTCTAGATGAATCTGTAGAAAGAAATCCAATAGATGATATGGAATACTTTGAAAAACTAGTAGAAGAGTTTGAATGTAATGATGTAGATAAAGTAATATTAGTTGAAAAAACAGCACTAAGAAATATTGAATTATATAATAAAATAATAAATAAACAAAATAAAAAAGTTCAAAAACTAATTGAAGAGTATGAATTAGAAAAAATTAAAAAAAGTCCCCCAAAAGAATCTTCTTCTAGAAAAAGATAGGGGTATTTAAATGAAAAAAATAAATTCAATAATAAATATAACTAAAGAAGTATTAGAAAATTATGAAAAGGGACTTAATATTTTAGAAATAGATGAAAAAACACATGAAATAATAGAAAAAATTCTTAAAATAAAAGATGATATAAAATATATTTTAGAAATAGATTTAAAAGATATAGATTCAATTACTAATAAATTAAATATAAATGATTCAGAAAAACAAATTTTAAAAGATAATATTCATACAATTAAAACATTATTAAAACTAAATGAAGAAAATAATGATACTTATGAATTATCATTAAAACAAATTGATTTAAAAAATAAATATCTTGATGAAGTAGAAAAATTATTAGTCAAGATAAAAGAAGATGAAGAAAATACTCTATATAGTGAAAATAAAAATCAAGAGAAGTATAATAAATATAAAAAGTTTTATGATAAATTAACTAATTTAGATAATAAAACATATATAGATGAATTAGATATTATAAATGATATATTTACTGAGTTAAAAACTAATGAAAAAGACCAACGTAAAATATTATTTGAAGTAATGAAATATAATAATGATGTATTTAAAAATAATTTACTAATAAGTAAAAATAATGAATATTATTATAAAAAAGAACTTAGTGAATTAAAAAAAGAGAGTTATGAATTCTTTGATTAGATAGGAAATAACTTTCTTTTTTTATAAAAATATGATATAATATGTCCCATAAAAGAGGGATTGGTATGGAAAAAGAAATAATAAACTTATCATTAGAAGTTTTAATAAGAGAGTGTTTAATTGATAGAAGTAGAACAAATACTATAAAAGTTAGATCATTCTTTGAAAAACAAAATGATAATAATATTCATGAAGTTTTTAAATACCGTAAATTTAATTATGATTTTATAGACTATTTAGCCCTATATCCAGATAATAGTATTAAACCTAGTTATAAAGAATTTGGTATTAGTCTATGTAATATATTAAATCTAAGAGTAGACAAAAAAATAGAAACAGAAGAAGAATTGACTACTCTTTTAAATGAAAGATTAAAAGAATTATCAAATATAAAAATAAAAGAAGAATTATTTGATAAATTCCCCTATATTTATAGAGATTATATAGATGGAATAAACTATTTAGAAAAAATGGAAAAGAATAATTCTAAAGAAGAAGAAAAATACTTTTATAAATGTTGTTTAAGAAGAAATTTTAAGTCATTTATAGAAAAACAAGTAGAATTATATTCTAGGTTTATAACAAGAAGATATGATTATAAAAATGAGATAGAAAAAAATAATTTTAATGATTTCATAAAAGATAATTTTGATATGAATAAAGTAAACCTATATGTACAATATGAAATATTAAAACAGGCTATAAATACTAAAGATAATGATAGAAAAAGGAATATTTTAAATAGAGTAGACATAGATTCAATTGAAGATAATATTTCAATAAAGACTGAACGAAATAGTATTATAAATAAAGATGTATTAAAAGGAATCTATGAAAAAGAAAAAAATAAAGTTTTATCACTATATAAAAACGTTAATTGGGAAATAATACCTGCTGGAAAAGAATATCAATCTGTCAAAATAGATAAGGATACAAAAGTTAAAAGAACACTCATGAATCAAGAAGAAATAGACAGATTAACACAAATAGGTAACAAAAAGAATAAGTTTTATGTTCAAACTATGCCATTAATTAGAGTAAAGGGATTAAAAGATTATCAAGGATATATCGGATATATTTATAAAAATGGTGAAGTTATTTTAGATAAATTCTTTGAAAGCAGTAAACCATATACTGCAATAGGAGATGCGATATATAACTTAAGGATTGAAAACTTTGATAAGCTTACTAAATTAGATAAAAAAGCTTTAAAAAACAATCCTAATGTTAATAGAATAGTTCACAGTAAAAATTGGCAAAAGAAAGTTAATAAAATAATTAGTAAAGAGCCAACTGAAGAAGAAAGAATTAAGACAGAAGAAATAATAAAAAAATATACTAAAAAAAAGAATAATTATTAGTTATTCTTTTTTTATTGATATAATTCTTTCTTTATAAGTTCAAGATTATTTCTTGATATAGTAACATAATCTAATTTATCACGTCTTTCTTGATCAGATATATTATCAAGCTTATGTAATTCAACTTTACTAACATCAGGATAAGCTGCTAACATGTTATTAACAATATCACTTGAAGAAGTTCCTGCAAAAGTATAGATATAACTAATTGTTTTATTACTAAATAATTCTTGGCAATCAGCAATTGTTTTTTGAGTAGCATCACTATCTATACAATAAACAGTAAGACCAAACTTTTCTAGATATTTTAAAGCACTGTCTCCAACAACAATAACTTTATTAGAAGTATTTTCAACAGCTACTCGATAATCTGCATCTAATTCAGATAGTTTAATTTTTAAATTATCATAATTTTCTTGAACTTCTTTTTTTAAATAATTACTACTAATATATTCATCAAGACTCGTTTTAACATTTTGACTCATCATTAAAAGTGAAGATGGGTTAAGCCATAATTCTTCTGGAGAATAATCAGTTTCTAATACATAAGCAGTATCGACAATTTTTAAATTAGGATTAATTGCTAATAAATCAAGAGCAAGATTTCTTTCTTTTTCAATTAATCCATTATAAACAAATAAATCTTTATAAGCATATTCCTTTTTTTGTTTCTCACTTACTTTATAATTACTAGTATCAACACCATCTGGATATATAGATGATATAGTAGAGTGACTACCATAAAGATTTTTAACAATATATTCATTAGGATAATTAGTAACAATAATTTCTATATCATCCATAATATCACTACTACAACCAGTAATTAAAAATAAAGATATAAATACAATAATAATCAAATTAATTTTTTTCATAACAACACTCCTTTTTAGGTACAGGATCATATCCAGATTTACAAAATGGATTACATCTAAGTATTCTCTTAAACCCAAGAAAACATCCATATATAACTCCATATTCAATAATTGCTTCCTTACAATAATTACTACATGTTGGATAAAACCTACACTTATAATGACTAGAAATAGGCAATTTCTGATAAAAATCTATCATCTTTATAAATAACCATTTCATTTTATCACCAAAATTATTTTACTATTTTTACATATTTTTTTCAATATAAATAAAAAATTTGATATAATAAACATGGTGATAAAAATGGAAGATCTATTTAAAATGTTAAATATTAAACCTAAAGAAATTAATTTATATAAAACAGCCTTCTCACATAGCTCATATGTAAATGAACACAAAGTAAAAAACGATTATGAGAGATTAGAATTTTTAGGAGATGCTGTTCTAGATTTAGTAGTTGCTGACTACTTATATAGTAATCATAAAGAATCTGAAGGTGAAATGACTAAAGTAAGAGCCAGTTATGTTTGCGAAAATGCCAATTACTGCTATGCTTCTAAATTACATTTAGAAAAATATATATTACTTGGAAATGGAGAACAAAAAGAAGGCTTAAAAAAAGCTATTCAAGCTGATATTTTTGAAGCCCTTATGGGAGCTATTTATAAAGATTTAGGTTATGCTACCGTAAGAAGAGTAATACTAGACATAATTGTTCCATTCATTGAAGATAAAAATGTAGTATTCTTTAGTGATTACAAAAGTTCTTTACAAGAATATGTACAAACCAATCAAAAATCATTAGATTATAATCTTTTAAAAGAAGAAGGTCCTGCTCATGATAAAACGTTTACAATAGAAGTTAGAATCGATAATATACTATATGGAATAGGAGTAGGATCATCAAAAAAAGAAGCTGAACAAAACGCCGCTCATGAAGCTTTACAAAAAATGGCTTTACTAAAATAGAAAATTTCAAAATTATAGGTAATTGCATTTAAAATAAAAAATAGTTATAATATATATACAAGATATGGATAGAATATAAATATAAAAAAGGAGCAATGAATATGAAAAAAAGAGTTGGAATATTAGGAATACTAATAGCTATTTTAGTATTAGGAATTGGTTATGCTGCAATATCAGATATTGTTTTAAAAGTAAATGGTACAGGAACAATAACTGCAGCTGATACAAATTTTGACGTTAAATTTACTGGTACACCAACAACAAGTGGAGATGGAACAATTAGCGCCACAATAGAAAGTGATTTACAAGCAAGATTAACTGTAACAGGCTTAACAAAAAAAGATGATGAAGCAACAGCAGTATATACTATATTAAATAATAGCCCTGAACTAACTGCTAGTTTAGTAGCTAGTTTAAAAGAAAACACAAATACAGAATATTTTGATGTAACATACACTTTAGGTGATTCTAGTGTTACTGCCGGTAACACAACAACACTTACAATAAAAGTTAAAGCCAAAGCAACTCCAATTACTGATCAAACAACAACATTAGAAGTAGATGTTACGGCATCACCAGTAGAAGCTTAATTAAAAAAAGAATGGGAAGTGAGAGTACATGGGTAATGATAAAACAAAAATTATTACTTACGAAGTATTATTAGTTTGTATCTTCAGTATTTGTACTCTTCTTCACATATCAGATAATAAACTAATTCATTCAATAATTACATTAGTAACTGCAATAATAACATTTTTTTTATTTAAGAGAAAAAGACTATATAGAAATAATAAAAAAATAGTATTACTAATGACTATTTTTGGTATTTTATATGTAGGATTATTCTATATGATGGGATTATATGGAGGATTCCTAAAATCAAGTTTATATAGTTTTAAAACAATTTTTGAATACATAATACCAATTATTGTGATTATAGTATCAACAGAAATAATTAGAAGTAAGTTACTATATAATGATTCAAAAGAATCTATCGTATTACTAACAATAATTACTACAATTATTGATGTAAGTATCTATTTAGATGCATTTAAACTAGTAAGTTTAAATAACTTCTTATCCATAATAGGTTTCTTGATATTTTCATATTTATCAAGTAATCTTCTATATAATTATTTAAGTAAGAAATATGGTCCTAAACCAGTAATAATATATAAATTAATAATAAGTCTTTATTTATATATATTACCAATAATACCAGAAGGATATATGTATTTAAGAACATTCTTTAGAATGCTTTATCCATTACTTATATATTTATATTTAGATAAATATTATAATACTGAAAAAATTAGTGAAAGAAAAAAAGAAGAAAAAAATCAAATAATAACTCTTGCATCTTCCATAACAGTAGCACTACTTATAATTGCTTTTATATCATGTGATTTTATATATGGTATATTAGTAATAGGGTCAGAATCAATGAATAAATCAATATCATTAGGAGATGCAGTTGTCTTTAAAAATACAAAAGATAATATAAAAGAAAATGATATAATAGTATTTAAAAAAGATGATATAAAAATAGTACACAGAGTAATAAAAATAACAAATATCAATGGAGAAAAACGTTACTATACCAAAGGAGATGCTAATAAAGTAAAAGATAATTGGTATGTAACAGATAATGAATTAATAGGAAAAGTACTATTTAAAATAAAATATATTGGAAAACCATCTTTATGGTTAAGAAAAATGTTTGATAAAGAGGGATAGAATGAATAAAAAGGAAAGTTTAAGAAAGCAAGAAATAAAAAAACTCATATATATAGTAATTTTTACTTTTTTAATAGGAGCTATAACACTTACAATTTTTTTATTAAACAATAATACAAAATATATTGAGTATAATGAAAATAGTGATATAGACTATAAAGTTTATTTAAAGGAAAATGAATTCTATAAAGAAAAATATCTTGAAAAAGGAAATAGTTATATAGCTAGTTTAATTGAATCTATAAAAACTGAGTTTAAATATACTATTAATTTTAATGAAGAATTAGACTACAATTATTCATATAAAATAAGTGCTGATGTTGATGTAGAAGATGAAAACAGTGATACAACTCTTTATCATTTTCAAGAAAACTTAGTAAAAAAAGAATCTAAAAACTCAGTAAAAGAGAATACTATTAAAGAAAATATTGATATAGATTATGAACACTATAATAATCTAATTAATCGTTTTAAAGATATATATGAATTAAGAAATGCTAAAAGTAATTTAAGTATTAGTCTATATGTTACAGTAGAAACAGAAGAAGATGAAAGAACAATACTTAAGGATAAAAAAGTATCTAGTATAATAATCCCTCTAACACAAAATACCGTAAATATTGATATTTCAAATAATGCAATATCTAATAGTAGTAAAAAAATAGTAGTATCAGATAAAGTAGATACCATATGGTTATTACTAGTATCTTGTTCCTTCTTAGTATTATCAGTAATTTACATAATCTATACAATTTTATATATAAGAAGAACAAGAACTGCCCAAAATATTTATGATAAAGAAATAAAGAGTATTCTAAATAACTATGATTCATATATTCAAAAAATATCTGGATCATATGATATTGGAACATCACAAGTAATAAAAATAGAATCATTTACTGATATGTTAGAAATAAGAGATACTCTAAAACAACCAATACTAATGCTTGAAAACGAAGAAAAATCTGGTTCATTCTTTATTATTCCTGCAACTAATAGTATTATCTATACGTATGCTTTAAGAGTCGTAGATATAAAAGCAAAAATGGATGGGAAAGAAATACCTACATATGATATTACTGAAATACCAAATGATAAATTCTATAAGAATAAAAAATATACTGATGAATTTATAAAAGATCAAATAACTATGACTACCGCAATGCCTACTGTAGATGTTAAAAACATTATTAAAGGTAATACAGACAAAGAAAAAGACTTGTATGATCAATTAGAAATGACAAGAAGCTTTGATGTTAATGAAATAAGAAAAGCTGCTAAAAAGACATCTAAAAAAGCTACAAAAGCAAAGAAAAATAATAAAAAGAAGTAGACTGTAAAATGTCTACTTTTTAAAGATTTATTGAATATACACTAGAAAAAATATATAATAAAAGAGAAATAATAAAGAGGTGATTACTATAAAAAACATAATTAAATACATGTCATTAATAATGTTATCAACCCTTTTATTAGGAATTGGTTATGCTTCTATTAGCGATATTAATTTAAGTTTAAATGGAACAGCTAAATTAGATAAAGATAAATCAGTTCTAATCACTGACGCTTCTATACTATCTAGTAGTGGAGTAGATTCAGATTTATCTACCATCAATAATTATTTTCATACAAACTTAGATAGTACAATAGAATTAGATGGAGAAACATCTACAGTAACTGTCCAAGTAAAATTATTAAATAATACATCAAAAGATATGGCATTTAAAGGAATAGTATATGATGAAAACTTTTATGATAACGAAAACATTACTTATGAACTATCTGGATTAAATGTTGATGATGTTTTAAAACCAAATGACGAAGTTACTTGCACCTTAACATTTAAATATAGTAACTACTCACAAGATGTAGAAAAAACACTCTCATCTGTCTTAAACTTTCATTTTGAATCAGGAGAAGGAGCAGATTACTCATTTGATGGTCTATGTAAATTTAAAGGACAAGGAAAAGATATAGAAGGAGCTTGTGCTAACGGGCAACATATTGATTATATAAATACTGGAATTTCTCTTTTCAGTGAAGAAAACTATTCAAAAGATTTCGAAATGTATTTTGAAATTGATAATATCGATCCTAGTAGATTCCGTAATGGTCAAGTTGATACAGTATTCCATTCACTATATGAAAATAAACCATATCCAGGAGTATTACTAAGAATTCAAAACAGTAAATGGCTTCTTCAAATAGGAAACGGAATAACTAATAAAAAAATAACATTTGAGCCAGAAGAAATAACTAGTGTTAAAATAAAAAGAGTTTTGGGTAAAATCTATTATTCTATTAATGGCGGAGAAGATATATTCGCAGTAGATGCCCATGTTTTATCAGGTTATTTTAATAATCCAACAGTAATTGGAACTGCTCTTGATGCAGTTGGAAACCCAGATTCAGCAAAATTCTTAGTAGCTGACCTAGTAGATGTTTATGTTCGTTTATCCGATACTGGATTTGCTGATTTAGATGAATACTATGAAAATTTAGTTAGAGAATTTATGGAAGAACCACTAACAGAAGTTTATTCATTAGATAGTCATACTTTCAATGGAGAAGCTGAATCCGGATTAAATACTAATGTATATCTATTTAGTGAACAGAATTATCAAAAATCATTTAGAGTAACTCTCACCTTAGATTCAATTAATCATCAAAGTCAAACCAACCAAGCAACTTTATTTAATGCTAAAGATGAATCAAACGCAACATATCCAGGACTTGTTTTAAGAAAGAAAACTGGTGGATATGAATTATCAATGAAAGATGGGTTAGGCCAGTCTTCAACAGCCACAATACCAAGTGATGTTAGAAAAATAAATATATTAAGAAAAGGAACAAAATACTTTTATCAATATGACTATAATGATATTGAGCCTCTTGGTATTAACAATGATTTTAGTAGTTATCCTGCCTCAAACTGTTTTGAAATAGGTGCTACATTTGGTTCTAACATTAATGAAGATGGAAATTTTGATAGAATGATTAGTGGAACACTAACAAATATGAAAATAAGTATAGGTTCATAAAAAGGTTCTTTGTCAAATAGTGTTGGTGAACAATAAATTTGATAAATGAATTGTTTATAGAGAGTGATTTTTAATCACTCTTTTATAATGCCTTTAATTAAAAATATTCTGGCAATAAAATGATCATATTTCCTATAGCCAAAA
>JAFVEF010000036.1 GCA_017478105.1 Bacilli bacterium
TATGCCATATACTAGAAAAGGATATAGAGAAGGAAAGTTCAAAAAGTATGAATTTATCTATGATGAATATAATGATATTTATATTTGCCCAAATGAAAAAGATTTAATTCCAACAGGTCGAATTGATAAAAATGGTTATATAGTTTATAAATCAAATTCAAAAGATTGTATGAATTGTCCATTTAAAGAAAAATGTACAAAATCAAAATATAAACAAATATTAAGACATGTATGGGAGGAATATAAAGAAATGGTAAATGAATATAGACATCATGATGATGTGAAAGAAATGTATAGACAAAGGCCACAACATATAGAAAGAGTCTTTGCCGACGGAAAAACAAAGTATGGATTAAGGAAAACATACTTTAGAGGGAAAGAAAGAGTCCACCGTGAGTTGACTCTCCTTTATGCGTGTATGAATCTCAAAAAATATGCATTACACCACTATGCATAATCTAGTAGAAATACTAGATATCTTTATTTTTACAAACAAAAAGACAAATAAGTCAAAATATAGACCTATTTGTCAACAGTCTGGGAAGTTTAATAACTTAAACTTCTTTTTTTTATTGTAAAAATGTCATTTCTAAAGTAAAATAATATATATAAGAAAGTAGTGATTGTATGAAGTATAAATTATTATTTATAAACATCCTGTTTTTATTATCTTTAAGTTTAAATAATAAAACAGTTATTAATACTAGTTATAATAAATATTTATCTAGTTATGATAAAGTATTAGTAAAAACAAATATAAATTATAATATAAATAAATTAGATGAGAATAATACTTTTCAAAAAGATGTAAAACTAAGATTAACTACTTATAAGTATATTTATTCTATCGATTCAGTATTAAAAGATAATTATCATAATTTATCTTTAGTTAAAGAAGAAGAAAGAAATATAAAAAGATTGTTTTCTGATAAACAATTAAAAAAAATAGATAGTATTAAAACAAAATCTGATATAGAAGAATTATCTCAAAGTAATAATGCAATTTGTAATGAAGATAAATGTGAAGTTTTATTCCCAACTGTTTTCTATTTAGAAGAAAAAGAAGTTCCTACAGATTATCAAAAACAAAAAGTATTATTAAGAGGCGTAATAAAAGTAAATTATGATACAAAAGATCAAATTATAATAACTAGTGTTGAGTTAAAATCACTTGATGAAAACTTAAGTATGGAATATGGAGAATATGATTTAGATGATTTAATCTCAACATCTTATGAAAAAGCTAATGAATTATGGTCTAAAAAAGAAAATATCATGTATCGTGAAAAAGAAGAAAATACTTTAGGTATTAATTTATTTGGTAAGAAAGGTACAATTGATTTTATTATTAAAAATTATGTTAATGATAAAACTAATATAATTGCCGTTACAAAAGAAAAAGTAAAATACAAAGTATTAGTTAAAAATATTGGAACATTATCAGCTGTAGATTCTATAGTAACTAGTGTTGTTCCTGAAGGGTTTAAATATGTAGAAAACTCTGCTAATAATAATGGAGTATATGACAATGGAGAAATAAAGTGGAATGTTTCAAAGTTAGACAATAATAAATCAATAGAATTATCTTATGAAGCATATGCAGAACCCAACTCAATCATTGGTAAAGATTATGTAAGTGAAGCTAGTATTTCAAATTATGCATTAGATAATAGACTAGATTCAAATAGAGTAAATGTTAAACTACTTTTCTTAAATCCAGATATAAGTATTCCAATTATTATAATAGGTATGTTTATAACATTATTTTCAATAATGATGATATTTTTAAAAAAGAAAAAATAAAAAGAAGAATTTAATTTCTAAAAGAGGTAATAGTGTGAGTAATATAAAGAAAAAGACATCTAAAAATATAATTACAATTATTTCTCTAACAATTGGAAGTTTAATTGCTGCCGCAGCACTAGAATTATTCTTAATTCCAAATACTATTTTAGATGGAGGAGTAACTGGAATTTCTATAATTATATATAAATTATTTAAAATACCATTAGGATTATTAGTAATTGTTTTAAATATCCCATTTATTTTTATAGGTTATCGTAACTTAGGAAAAGCATTTTTAATAAGAACACTATATACAATGATAATGTTTTCATTATTCTTATCCTATTTTGAACTATTTTCACCATTTACTGAAGAAATACTTCTCGCAACTGTCTTTGGAGGAGCAATCTTAGGTTTAGGTGTTGGAATAATAATTCATTTTGGTGGTTGTGTTGATGGTACAGAAAGTGTTGCGATTGTCATAAATAAAAAAACATCTCTTAGTGTTGGACAAATAGTTTTAATGTTTAACCTAGTTATTTATACAGTTGCAGGATTTATCTTTGGTTTTGATAGAGCAATGTATTCACTTCTTACATATTTCATAACATTTAATGTTATAGATTTTGTCTCAGAAGGACTAGAGCAAGCTAAAGCAGCTCTAATAATAACTGAAAAGGGAACAACTCTATCAAGAGAAATATATAAAAAATTAGGAAGAACTACTACAACGCTAAAAGCCAAAGGTCTAATAAGTGGAGAAAAAGAAGTCTTATACTGTGTTTTAACAAGAATTGAAATATATGAATTAAAACATATTGTCCAAGAAATGGACGAAAGTGCATTTGTTACTATATTAGAAGTTTCTGATATAATAGGAAATCATATTAAATCAACAAATAAAATTAAAAAAATAAATTCAAAATAAGAGAAACAATTATGTTTCTTTTTTAGGAGATAATATGGAAAAAATAATAAATAAACTAATTGAAAACAATAAAACTATATCGACAATGGAATCTTGCACTGGAGGATGTTTAGTAAATGAAATAACTAATATTCATAACTCTAGTAAAGTATTAAAGTTTAGCGCAATTACTTACTCAAATGAGTTTAAAGAAAAGATGGGTGTATCAAATAATACTATAGATAACTATGGAGTATACAGTATAGAAACAGCTAAAGAAATGAGTAAAGTAATATCTAACTATGCAAATAGTGATTATGGTATAGGAATAACAGGTACTTTAAATGATATAGATCCAGAAAATATTACCACAAATGATAATCTTGTCTATATAAGTATTTATAGTAAGGATACTAATAATTATTATACAAAAGTATTAGTAGTAAACAAAGATACTAGACAAAATCAAAAATACCAAGTAATTACTGAAGTAAAAAAAATACTTCTAAATCTTTTACAAATCAATTAAATAATAGTATTCTATAAAAGAGGTGTCCTATGATAAAAAGAATTAATTTATATCCCAATTTTAGTGATAAAGCAAAACAAGAAGAATCTATAATAAAAGATTTACTAATAAAAAATGGATTTGAAGTAGTAGATGATGATATTGAACTAATGATTGCTATTGGTGGAGATGGAACTTTTCTAAATATGATAAAAAAGAATTCCAACTTATCATGCTATTTTGCCGGATATAATCTTGGTAAATTAGGTTTTGCCTTAGAACTAACAAATGATAATATAGAAAACTTTATAAATGATTTAAAAAATGATAATGTAAAAACAAAAGAATTTGATTTAGAAGAAATAACTATTAAAACAGCTAATAGAGTAGATGTTTATTATGCATTAAATGAAGTAGTTATAAGAAATAACTTATTGAAAATAAATGAAATGAGTGTTTTAATAGATAACGAATTATTAGAAAAATATTCAGGGGATGGTTTATTAGTTTCCACAACATTTGGTTCAACTGCTTATAATTTAAGCCTAAATGGAAGCGTTGTAGATAGTAAAATTAATACTTTCCAAATAACCCCATTAGCCCCAACAAATAATAGTATAATATCTAATTTAAGAAATCCATTAGTATTATCTAATGAAAGAACAATAACAATAAAACCATTAAAAATAAAAGATCTATTACTTACAATAGATGGGGAAAATAAACTTTTTAATGATGTCTCTGAAATAACAATAAAAAAGAGTAAAAAAACTATCAATATTCTAACTACAAATGAATATAGTTTTATAAAAAGAATACATGAAAAAATAATAAGATAGGATTGATATAATGGAAATAAAAGGCTATAAGGCATTTAATCATGATTTAACTAATCGCTATGGAAAAAAATTTGATGAAGGAGTAACTTACTATGTTAATACTCCAATTAAATATGGTAATAATGGTAATGGTTATCATTTCTGTAAAAGATTAGAAGACACTCTAAGATATTTTAATTCTAACGATATTGCGATAGCCGAAGTAACTGGATTAGGAAATATTCATGAGAGTTTTGATGAGTATAATGAATATTATGATTTATATGTAACTGATACTATTAGAATAGATAAAGTATTAGAAAGAGAAGAAATAATAAATAGATTCTTACACCAACCAGAATATAGAGTAAGAAGATTCTTAGAAAACTATATTCTTAATTCTGATGAAATACAATTATTTAAATATATGTACAAAGATAATGAAGATGTATTAAATACTATAGCTTATTATCAAGAAAAGGATAAAAAAACATTTGAAAAAAGTTTAAATAAAAGGAAAAGACTATGAAAGAGAAAGACACATTATTTTATAAAATTGTTAAACCTATAGTTTGGTTTTTAATTAAATTATTATATAGACCACAAGTAATAGGATTAAATAATATAAATAAAGAAGGAAGAGTTCTTCTAGCTGGAAATCATACTAAATGGTTAGATCCTGTAATGATCGTTGGTATTACTAATAGACAAGTTCATTTTCTCGCAAAAGAAGAACTATTTCATGGATTAACAAAACCAATAGTTAAAGGAATGGGATGTGTTCCAGTAAATCGTAAAATACATGATAAAAATGCTCTACAAAGTGCTTATAATTATTTAAACAATGATTTATGTGTAGGAATATTTCCAGAAGGAACAATAAATAGAACTGATAAAACTATTATGAACTTTAAAATAGGTGCAGTAAAAGCATGTAATAAAACAGATACAAAACTAGTACCATTTGTTATTACTGGTAAATATAAATTATTTAGAAAAGGAATAAAAATAGAGTTTTTAAAACCTATAAAAATAAGTGATAATTTAGATAAAGAGAATAAAAGACTAATGGATATAGTAGAAAAAACAATCATTAAGGAGAATAACAATGGATAATAAAATGACAATATATAAAATATTTAGAACAGTATTAGGCCCTATATACAAATTATGGTATAATCCTAAAATAATTGGAAAAGAAAATATTCCTAAAGAAGGCTCTTTTTTAATCGTTGGAAACCATGTTCATATTATGGATCAATGTAATATAATCTCTTCAACTAAAAGAAATATTCATTATATGGCCAAAAAAGAATATTTTAATCATCAATATAAAGAAGGAAAATTCCCCTGGTTCTTTAAAAGTGCTGGATGTATTCCAGTAGATAGAAGTAAAAAAGATGAAGAAGCAACTCAACATGCTTTAGATGTCTTAAAAAATAAACATGCCCTAGGATTATTCCCTGAGGGAACAAGAAATACTTTAAAAGAACAAAGAATAAAAGAATTATACCATTATAAAGAAGATAAAATGACTTATGATGATTTTTACAAAGCTATGAAGAAGAATAAAACTTCTTTAACTAATTATTTAGAAGAATTATATAATAAAAAAATAATTACTGAAGAAGAATTCCAAGATAACTTATTAAATCCAAAACAATATCTAGAATTATTAGTAAAAGATCATCGTCTAACAAAAGAAGAGTTTTTAGATAATTATCTATTACCTTTAAAGTTTGGGGCAGTATCAATGTCCCATAAAACAGATTCTTATATTGTCCCTTACGCCATAACAGGGGATTATAAATTTAGAAGTAAAAACTTAACTGTTAGAATAGGAAAACCTTTTAAAGCAACAGATGATTTAAAAGAATCTAATGATAGATTAAAACAAGAAATATTATCTTTAATTAAAGAAAATTTAGAAAATGCTGGTAAATAGTGTAAAATGAAAAGAGCTTGATAATAAATCAATCTCTTTTTATGTTATGATGAATGTGGTGATAAAATGCAAAATGTATTTGATAAAGAAGAAAAATATAAATTATATAGAAGTATTAGAGAAATAATCCATCCATCTATATCAAAAATGAATATAAGTGATTATCGTATTGTGATAGAAGAGGATATATTACCATTAAGAATATTTTATCCAAAGAAAGTAACTAATATAGATAAAGTAATTATATATATTCATGGTAATGGTAAAATAACTAATTGTCATGAAGAATATACTAAAATATTAAAAAAAATGGCTATTAAAACAAATAGTTTAGTAATCGCCATAGACTATAAAGAATATGAAAATATTAGTTCTATTACAAATAAATTACTAAAAACAATATACTACTTATATAAAGAATTAGAAAGAAATGAATTAAAACATGAAAACATTACTTTAATGGGAGATTCAACAGGGGCTTATCTAATAACGGTTATTAATTATCTAGATAAGAAAAAGGTAATATCAAAAGAAGTATTATTATATCCAACATTATCTCTTAATTATAAGAGTAATACTGAATATGAATCTATAAATAAGAATATAATCTTTAATGAAGATTTAACTAATAATTTTGAAGAGTATTATAATAATATAAAAGATAATAATATGGATGATGAAAAATATAAACCTCTAGATAGAAATAACAATGATACTCCAAATACTTTATTAATAGTAGGTAATGTAGATTGTGTAAAAGATGAAGTTAGTAAATATAAAGATTTATTAAAAGAAAAAGCTAAATACTTAGAAATACCTTTTTTAAATCATGGTTTTTTAAAGAAAATGGACAAAGACATTGAAGAAGAGTTTTATAAAGAATTAAATGACTATTTAAATTAGTCATTTTTTAATTATTATGATATAATTTTAAAAGGTGATATTATGGAAAAGAGAAAGACAAAAAAAGAAATTGTAAAGATGCTTTTAAAAAATAATGAATTAGATGAAAGCGATGAAGAAGAATTATTAGATTTATTAATAGATCAACCAATAAGTATAGATGTAGACAAACAAGAAGAAGCTAAAATGACTTTTGGAGATAAGGTTGCGGATAAAGTAAGTGAAATTGCTGGTTCATGGGGCTTTATCTTAGGCTTCATTTTATTCTTATTGTTTTGGATCATTCTAAATGGTTATGTTTTAAAAGGAGAAAACCAATTAGATGAATATCCTTTTATTCTATTGAATTTACTTCTTTCTTGTCTAGCAGCTCTACAAGCACCAGTTATTATGATGAGTCAAAATAGACAAGCAAAAAAAGACAGTCTAAGGAATCAAAATGATTATCGAACTGATTTAAAAAGTGAACTTATTTTAGAAGAGTTACATGATAAAATGGAAAAAATAATAAAGAATCAAAATAAAATTCTTTCTTACTTGGAGGACGAAGATGAAAAATAAAATAATTATTATAGTTTTTTTACTATTACTTGTTGTGGGATGTTCTTCAAATAAAGGTGAAGAAATAAAAAGTAATGGTGAAACAATAAATACAAGTAAAATGGAACATAAACATTGCACAAGAGGTACAACTAAACAAAATGATATGGAAACAAATCTTAGTTATGATTTATACTATACCGGAGAAGTACTAAATCTATTAAAGTCTGAAGAAAAAATAATAAGCGCAAGCGATGAAAAACTAACTCAGTATGAAAATGCTTATAATAAAATTAAAGAAAAATATAATGGTCTTGAATACTATGACTTTACAGTAACTAGGACTGATACAACAGTAACATCTAGTATGGTTATTAATTATGATAAAGTAGATATTGAAAGATTATTAGAAATTGAAGGTAGTGCAGATAATATTATTGAAGATGGTGTTGCTAAAGTTGATAAATGGATAACTCTTGCCAAAAGATTTGGAACTAAATGTGAATTAGTTGAAGACTAATTTCTTAGTTGTTTGGATAGTTTAATTGGATAAAATATTTCCCTCCGACGGAAATGATATGGGTTCAACTCCCATTCCGAACACCAAATTAGTAACTATACTAATTTTTTTTTGGTCTAATATTACAAATATAAATAAAATCATCACAAGAAGTATCATCATCACTTTCAATAGTCCAAATCATAGTAGGATACTTCTTACTAAGTTTTTGATATTTTTTTGTTTTTGCTAAAGACTTAGATATTGCTAAAAAGTCTGGCTTACAGTATTTCAAGATAAAATTACTTCTCATAAGACTACTTATAATTTTATTAGAATAATTCTTTTTTAATAATAAACCAACTTTAACATTAGGATAGAATCTCTTAAGAAAATGGACAATTTTAGGATTAAATGATTTTAAAATATAGTTATTATAGTTTTCTAAATCTCTCATTAAAGTATTACATGTATCTTTAATCCTTTTAGTATTTTTAATTTCTATATCAAGTAAAACCTTATTATCAACAAGTTTTAATACATCATTAAGAGTAGGTATTATTTCTTTAGTATCTAATAAAGTAATACTTTTTAATTTAGAATACTCTATCTCTTGAACAAAACCTTTTTCTTTAGTCATCCTCTCTAGAGTATAATCATGAAAAACAACTATTTTATTGTCTTTAGTTAATTGAACATCTATCTCAATAGAATATCCTAAATTAAGAGCTTTTTTTATCGCAGAAAGAGAGTTTTCGGGAATCTTTTTATTATCAAAAATCCCTCTATGCGCAATTATATTTTTACCTACCATATTTTCACCTCTATATAATATTATTATACTAAATAAAAAAATACTTAACAAATTAACAAAAATATGATATAATTAGAAAGCTTTCAAAAAAGGGGGAATAAAAATGAAATATATAAAAGATGTTTTATATCAAACTAAAATACATGAAAAGGATTATAAAAATAAACCAAATAATTTAGGAAAAATAGTTATTGATGAAGATAATAGTTTTGAAGGAATAATCCTAATTGATGATTCAAAATATTTAGTATTTGGTAATCTATATGGAGAAATGATAGAATTATTTTTAAGTTCTAATCATGATGAAAAAATACCTAAAATGTGTATTTGTAATAAGGATAATGATTCATATATTGGAAATTACTATGAAAAAAGAGTAACTGAAAAGACAAAATATAAAATAGGTGATTGTAAAATAAATATATTAGATCCATTTTATTATCGTGAAGTAAGACAAGATGAAGAAGAAAGATTAAATAGTTCAATTGAACAGTTCAAAGAATACTCATTAGGTACTAAATCAAAAATTTTATATAATTCAATAAAGAAAAAATAATACAAAGATATATCTTTGTATTTTTTTATGTTTATCTAAGTTTTGTCAAATATAAAAAAATATGATATTATAATCACGACAAAAAGAACTGAGTTTCCTCAATTTTAAAATTTTGGGATAGTTAAGATCTATTTGTTCATGAATGTGCAATCTGAAGTACA
>JAFVEF010000037.1 GCA_017478105.1 Bacilli bacterium
AAGAAACGTTCTGAAGGTAAATGCCATAGAGTTGCATTGTCTCATGTCTGTAAAAAACTAATTAGAGTTATTTATTCACTTGAGAAATACAATCAAAATTTTAATCCGTCTTTATTGAAATAATTATTTAATAATTTTTTTCAAAAATTTCACAAAGTGAAATCTTTTTGGCATGGGATAATTTCCGATTTATAACAAACTATCAAAATATTCAAAATTATAATTGACTTCTAATAGTTAGTCACCTATCATAATTATATAATAATAGAATTTTTTATGCAATAAAAAAACTGATTAATAATAATCAGTCTTTATTAAACTATTATTACCCTATTCTAAAAGCTGGAGAAACACCACAATCACCAGCAATGTTGTCACTCCAACCACCATATGCGTACACACCGTAGAAACCGATAGTACTATCAGAAGAAACCGAGCGCAGAAACCACCAAAAATCAAATCCATTTTTTTGCTTAATAGCTCCTGAGTAGCTTAAGCTCATCAAATATAAGTCTTCATAATAATCTAATTGTCTTGTATTATTATAAGCTGTGTCATAACAATCTATTCCCTCACTTGTATATCCATCATCATCTTCCCATACTTCATGTGTTGACAGTAGATATAGTTTATCTGTTGATGTGAAGTTTGTCTCTCCTGGAGTACTACCATGTCCTGATACTACTGTTGTATCAATTATCCCATTTTTTAATTCTGTTGGTAGTGCATTTAATATATCTGTATTTACATATGTTCTCATAGAACTTGCTGGCCATCCTCCAACATTTGTATCTGTAGAATTCATATCATGTTCTGTGATTATATCGGCAAACTCTAGGACAAAGCCACAGGCTGTTTGAGAAAATCCTTCTGTTGAACATTCTTCCGGAGTTGATTTATTAGCTATTCTTAAAGTGTGTGTTCCAAGTGTTCCCATATCTATAGTTTTGGTATCTCCAACGCTATATACAGAAGTATAATTATTTTGTACAGCAGTAACTATAGTTTTCCATGAATCTGTTTCAAATGATTCTGGATGAGCTGGTTTAACTGCATTATTATCACTTTGGACATATGTTACTGAAAAAGATAAGTTTAATGTTTGTGGAGTTGCTGGTATATCAGAAACACTTATATCTTTTTTATATCCTACATGGACCTTGTATTTTTCACTTGTTCCTGAAGCTAGTAAATGATTAGGTGCTATATCTATATCATCTACATAAGATACTTTATATTCTAAATAGTTTGGTAAAGTAGTTATTTCTGTTCCATTTAATTTATTTGATACTACTGATACCATTCCATCTATTGATCCATCATTTACTGCATCTACTGTAAACTCATAATAATCTCCAGGTATAGTTAATGTTACTGAATAATTTACTGTCGTTTTATTCGTATCTATTGTTGGAGTTGAAGCAGACACACTACCTGTCTTAACAGATACATTCTCCCAATGTATATTCCATGTTGGATTGTTAATAGTACCAGCACCAACTATATTTAAATTAGTACTTAATACTGCATATCCTATTGATATTACTAATATCATTATAATTAGAATCATATAATTGAGTTTTCTCTTATTTTTATTATAACTATATCTCATCTACACTTCACCTATTATAATTATACAATAAATATTATTTTTTACAATAAAAAAGATAGAACTAAGTCTATCTAATTATTAACTTTTTGAGTAACCATTTCTGTATCCATAGTTATATTTTCAAAAGTATAACCATTATTCTTACCCCATTGAATTATTCTTCTTAAAGCATCTCTAGTATAAGTTTTAATATCATGCATTAAAACCATATTTTCCCTATTCTGTCTCAAGTTATTAACAACATTACTAAATATTACATTAGGATCAGTAGTCTCACCAGCATCTCCACTAGAAATATTCCAATCATAATATTTATATCCTCTATTTAATAATTCAGTAGTTAATCTAGACATTATACCACTACTATAACGTCTTGAAACAGTATTACTGCTTCCTCCAGGAAAACGAACTATCTTACTCTCAACACCAGTAATATTCTTTACTCTATTTTGAACAATACTTAAATCATTAAAATAAGATTCATCTGATGCATACACAATAGAATAATCATGACTAGCTGTATGTAATGCAACTGTATGTCCTTCATCAAATTCTCTTTTAATTAACTCATCTGGACCCTTATTAGTAACAAAGAATGTTGCCTTAACTCCTTCTTCTTTTAATATATCTAATATTACATTAGTCGTTCCAGAATTAGGTCCATCATCAAATGTTAAATAAACAATTCCTTTTCTTTCTTTAACTATAACTTTACGAGAAATACTATTAGTATTATTATCCTTATCACTAACTTCATAATTAACAGTATACTCACCTAATGTATTAGAATCTACTCCACCACTAACCTTAACTTTATTTTGAACATCCCCATCACAATTATCAGTAACAGTAACACCTAAATCATTATAAGCTTCTCCCAAATAAGCATTAACTACATCTGCACCATTTAAAACAATATTTGGTTTTTCTACATCCTTATAAATTATCTTTTTCTTTATTTCTCTCTTATTACCACTCTTATCAGTAACACTATAAGTAACTAAATCCTTATTCTTAGAAATAACAGTTTTAACTTTATCACTTATATCTCCATCATAATTATCTTCTGCAGTTACTTTTTCTGGAACAAAATCAGCCCCGGGACAAATATAAACATCCTCTTTATTAACACTTAATTTAGGTTTAGTAATATCTCTTACTTTAACAACCCTAACAACTTTATTTTTAAACATTCCTGATTTAACTGAATAAGTAACTTTATATTCACCTAACTTTTCAGTATTAACACTACCCTTTACCTTAACATTTTTAGTTATATTTTTATTAAAATGATATGCTTTATACCCTTTCTCTTTATACTTTTCTTTATAAGAAACAGTAATACTACTTCCTCCAGTTAATTTAATTTGTGGTAATAATAAAAACTTATATAAACAAAACAATCCTATAATTACAAATAAAATTATAGAACAAATAATCATTTTTTTATTAAAAATAAATTTACCTTTTCTTATCTTTTTATCTTTCACACTACCACTCTCACTACAAATAATTATATAAAAAAAAGAGTCTTTTGTAAAGAACTCAAATCTTCTCATTTTTAATAAATTCTCTTAATAATTTAGTTAAAGCTCTCTTTTCTATTCTAGATACATAACTCCTAGAAATACCTAATTTTTTTGAAATACTCTTCTGTGTTTCTTCATTCTCATTATAAAGTCCATATCTATGAATAATAATTTTCTTTTCTCTAGGAGTTAAAACATCAATATATTTATATAAACTCTTAATATTATCTTTTAAACTAATCTCATCAATTAAAGAAGTGTTTTCTACTTTTAATAAATCCATTATTTCAATTTCATTTCCATCTTTATCGAAACCTACTTGATCATTTATAGAAACATCTTTTAAATATTTATTATTTTTTCTAAAATACATAAGTATTTCATTTTCTATACATCTTGCACAATAAGTAGTTATTTTAACTCCTTTATCTATAGAAAAAGTATCTACTCCTTTTATCAATCCTATAGTCCCAATACCAATTAAATCATCCGTATCACATAATTTATCATCATATTTCTTAACAATATGTGCAACTAATCTTAAATTATGTTCAATTAGTTTATTTCTAGCATCCCGATCCCCTTCCATTTTCTTTTTAATACATTCCTCTTCTTCTTTACTAGATAATGGTTTTAAAAAAACATCATTAGAATAACTTCCAGTAAAACAAAATATACTTTTTACTAATTCAAATAAAAACATATAATCACCACTTAATTATATGTTTTTAAATACTATAAATGAAATTTATTCTTTAAAGTTTTATAAGTAGAAAGTAAAAAGTCCCAATTTATAAATAAAGAATAAATAATAATCATAACTAAAGATAAACAATTTAAAATAAATATATTCTTATAATAGCAATAAATACCTATACTATAAACAATAACACTTTCTAATAAAAACTTTTTATCAATAGTAATATTTATATATTTTTTCAAATCAATATGTCTATATAACATCATTACAAAATATGATATTGTCGTAGATACTGCTGCAGCATATAAACCAATTTTCTTAATAAATAAAACATTAATTACTATATTTATAATAGCCCCTATAATAGCAGTAACTGCAACTTGCTTAGATAATTTCTTTGCTAGATATACTTGACTATATAAACATATCGCAACATTAAAGACACAGCCTAATACTAAGAATGGAATATAATAATAACCATCACTAAACTTCTTATCTATTAAAATTGGATAAACAAATGGAATCATTGCTATCATCAAAATACCTAGTGCCGAAAATAACTTTAAAACAGAATTAGTAATATCAGAAAAGAACTCATCTCTATCAGGACTATTTATATGTAAAGCAGCACTCTCTGCCCAACTAAGATTAAATACCCCAGTTAAACTAGAAATAATTGTAGAAAACTTATTACTAATAGCATATATTCCATTATAAGAAGCTCCAAGTACAAAAGAAATAATACTTCTATCACTAACATTAACTATCCACCAACTAATACCATTAGGCACAAGAGGTATAGAATACTTATACATTTCTTTTAATAATTTATGATCAACTAATTTAAAATCAATATAAGAATATAATTTAAGTCTAAATAATAAATATAAAGCTCCAAGTAAATTTGCAACTGTCATTGAAGAAATCATTCCTACTGCTCCCATTTTAAAGAAAACAATAAGAATAATATTAGAAACAATTGTCGTAACCCCAGTAATTACACAACTAATCGCATAATCAACTGTTCTACCAAAACCTCTTACTACTTGTAAGAAATTACCAGAAAATACACATATAATAATATCAATTAATATTATAAATCTATATGGAATATTAATAAAACAAGTAATTATTAAATAAAAAATACTAAATACAGTTAAACTAATAAATAAAACATAAAAATCATTACTAATTAATTTCTTAGTATCTTTATTATTTCCTCTCGCATCAACTAAATATCTAAATATACTCATCTCTAATTCTAAAGTAATAATTGGTACTAATAAAGTTACATAAGTTTGAATTAAATCAACTATTCCATAATCTTTAGTAGTTAAATAAGAAGTATATAAAGGTAATAATAAAAATGATATAAAATAAGTACAAGCTCTTCCTAAAAAAATAATCAAAGTATTCTTAGCCAATTGCTTTTTCTTGTTCATATTTTCTCCTCCTTAATAAATTATATATATAAAAAGATAATAATCCACCACACGTATCTATAAAAATATCAAATACTTGAAAACTTCTTCCTCCGACAAATAGTTGATGGACCTCATCAAAACAAGCATAGATAAATATAAATAATAAACTATATAATAGTAAATTCTTATTAGAATATTCACTCAGTAAACTAATATAACTAAGTCCTAAACAAAAGAATAAAAAGAAATGAGCACTCTTTCTAACAACAACAATCTCTGTTTTAGTAATACTTTTATTTATATTTATAAATTTATGAACAAAACTAATTACTCCATCACTTCTTTTAGTAGACTTAACTGCTCTTTCATTAGAAAACATAAATATAATACTCATAAAAAAAATAACTAATAACAATTTTATTATTCTTTTTAACATAATTTCACCATAACAAATATATCATATTAATAAAAAAAAAGAAAGATTAGCTATTATCCTTAATCTTTCTTTCTGCAATAGCATTATAAGCTTCTTCTATATCATTAAAGTATATAGTTCCAGTAGCAAGCTTTTCATAAGTTTCATTCCCTTTTCCAAGAATTAAAACCATATCATTATCTTCTGCCATATTAATAGCTTTTTTTATTGCTTCTCTTCTATCAATAACTATTTCATAATTATCGTGAGTATCTTTTAACTCTTTAATTATATCATTACATATATTTACAGGATCTTCACTTCTAGGATCTTCATAAGTAAATATTGCATATGTAGCGTTATCAACTACACAATTACCAACTTGTGGTCTTTTATAAGGATCTCTTTCTCCTGCTTGACCAATAACTACTATACTTCTATTAATATCTAATGTATGAACAAAATTTAATAACTTAGAAATACCATTTGGAGTATGAGCATAATCAACCATTACATAATATGGTGTTTGTGTATTTAATAAATCAAGTCTTCCACTAATATTAATATTAGGAATCTTTTTAATAATAGATTCCATTGAGAATCCTAAAGAAAGTACACATAAAAGAGCACATGCTAGATTATATACATTAAAATCTCCCATTAAAGGACTAGTTATATTATATTCTGTGTCATGATACTTATAAACAATATCACTATGATCTGGATATAATTTATAACTAACTATTTGTAAATCACATGAAGAATCTTTACCATAAGTTAAAACATTACAACTACAAGCTTCACGACATTTTTCATAGTATTGATCATCCTTATTCAATACCGCAAAACCCTCTTTTTTAGTTTGTTTAAATAATTGTAGTTTACATTCTAAATAATTCTCAAAAGAACCATGAATATTTAAGTGTTCTGATGTAATATTAGTAATGGCTGAAACATCAAATTCCATTGCTTGTAGTCTTCCTCTAAAGAAAGCCTCACTACTTGTCTCAAGTGCTGCATATTTACAACCTGCTCCTACAAACTCATTTAAAAATGGATACATATTTTGCGCATCAGGTGTAGTATTAGGACTATCACCACTAAATTTAGCACAACTTCTTCCATTAGTACCAATATATCCACATAAATCATTACCAATTAATGTTTGAATAATAGTCGTAGTACTTGTCTTTCCATCTGTTCCAGTAACACCTATCATTTTCATTTTCTTATCAGGATAATCATAAAATTTTTGACATAAAAAAGGTAATTCACGATTAGTATCAGGTACCTTAATAGCAGGAACACTAAGAGTTCCTACATCACGACTAACTACAACACAACTTGCCCCATTCTTAATAGCCTCAGGAATAAAATCATGTCTATCTGCAGAAACACCCATTGTACATACAAACATATCCCCTGGATTAACTTCTTTTGAATTAATTTTAATATCTTTAATATTTACATCTACTCCACAATCAGGATATAGATCAATTAGTTTTTTCATAATACCACCTAAAACAATTATACAGTAAATAAAAAAACAATAAAAGTATTTTCTTGATATAAACAATTATTTACGTTAAAATAATAATGGTGATAATATGCAAACAATAGTAATAGGAGCTGAAACAGATCTAGGAGTTCATATTGATGGAGCTAACCTAGGTCCAATACAATTATTAAATGATTTAAAGGCTTTTTATAAAGGAGAAATACTAACTCTTCAAAAAGATCAAAGTATAATAAAAAGTAGAAATCTATCAGACAGAAGAAAAAATGAATATGCCGTTGATGAGTTTAATTCAAAATTATATAAACTTGTAAGTGAAAAATTAAAAGAAGATTATTTTCCAATAGTAATAGGAGGAGATCATTCAATTTCAATTGGCTCTGCTCTAGCATGTGCTAAAGAAAATATTGATGTTGGCCTAATATGGATAGATGCCCATGCTAATTATAATACTTTTGAAACAACTGTAACTGGTAATATGAATGGACTACCTCTCGCAACAATAAATGGTTATAAAAATCCAGAGTTAAGACACTTTCATGAAGGAAAAATTATCCAACCAGCCAAAACAGTTATTATAGGTGCTAGAAATATAGATGATGGTGAAAAAGATAATATTAGATATTCTGGAGTAACAGTCTATACAACAAAAGACATAAAAGAAAAAGGTATTGAACAAATAATGGAAGAAGCCTTTCAAATAGCTGGTTTTAAAACAAAAGGAATATATGTTAGTTTTGATTTAGATATTATTGACCCAGATGTATCTCCTGGAGTATCAGTACCAGAATTTGATGGTTTATCTGAAGAAGAAACAATGAAAATTAATGAATTATTAATTAAAAATATGAAACAAATTTTAGCATACGAATTAGTAGAATTTAACCCATTAAGAGATATAAATAGAAAAACAGAACAAATAGCTCTTAACCTACTAGCACAAATTATAAAAGCAGCAGAAGCCAAAAAGAAATGGGAACAAACAACTTATTATTAAAAAAAGAAAATGTATCAATCGATACATTTTTATTATCCTATTCTAAAAGCCGGTGAGACACCGAGAGGATTACTAGCACTGACATAACTCCAAAAGCCATTGTTGTCAACACTGTAGAAAGCGTAAGCATAATAAGAATAAGCCGAGCGCAGCCACCACCAATAATTAGAACCATTTCTTTGCTTAATAGCCCCTGAATAGTTTGATGTTGTGACATTTAAACCTGCATAATAATCTAATTGTCTTGTATTATTATATGCTGTATCTCGATAGTCTATTCCATCATATTTTTTTCCATCTACATCTTCCCATACTTCATGTGTTGATAAAAAATATAGTTTATTAGTTGAGGTAAAGTTAGTCTCTCCTGTACTTGCTGCATGTCCTGATACTACTGTTGTATCTATTATTCCATTTTTTAATTCTGTTGGTAGTGCATTATAAATATCTGTATTTACATATAATCTCATGGAACTTGATGGCCAGCCACCTACATTTGTACTTGTTGAATTCATATTATGAATTGATATAATATCTGCAAACTCTAACACAAATCCGCACGCTGTCTGAGAAAAGCCAGTAATAGAACACTCACTTGGAGTTGATCTGTTTGCGATCCTTAAAGTATGTGTTTCAAACGTTCCCATATCTACTTCTTTAGTACTTCCTACTGTATAATAACTTGGTATTGTATTGTTTTTAACATTATTTACAATAGTTTCCCATGAATCATTTTTAAATGATGATCTTATTACCGCATTACTATCACTTTGGACATATGTTACTGAAAATGATAGATTTAGTGTTTGAGCACCTTCTGGTATATCTGATACACTAATATCTTTCTTATAACCTACATGTACTTTATATTTTTCAGATGTGTTTGCTGCTAGTAAATGATTAGGTGCTATATCTATTCCATCTTCATATGATACTTTGTATTCTAAATAATTAGGAAGGGTTGTTATTTCTGTACCATTTAATTTATTTGATATTACTGATACCATTCCATCTATTGTTCCGGCATTAACTGCATCTACTGTAAATTCATAGTATTCACCTGGAATAGTTAATGTTACTGAATAGTTTACTGTAGTTTTAATTGTATCAATAGTTGGAGTAGTTGCTGATACACTTCCTGATTTAACACTTACATTCTCCCAATGTATATCCCAAGTAGGTGCACTTATTTCTGATGATCCTAATATATTTAGATTACTACTTAATATAGCATATCCTATTGATACTACTAATAACATTATAATTAGAATCATATAATTTAATTTTCTTTTATTTTTATTATAACTATATCTCATATAAAATAAATTCACCCCTTTAACTAATTAGACTTCCTTTAACTACATTTCCAACAGTATATCCCTGGTAAATCGTATTTACAATATCATTAATATTTGTTACTTCACTAGTATAGTTAACTGTTACCTTACAACCGGATTTTACTGACGTAGTATGAAAACAATTAGTAAACTCAGATGGCTTTTTGTAAATATTAACTGTAGCTTTTGCACCTTGTGCATAATAAAACATTGCATCAATATTATCTGCATAAACTTTAAAAGTTCCGATACTTCTCCAGTCATTAGACTCACGACCAGCACAATAAAACATTAATCCCATATTTGTAACTTTGGATGTATCCCAATTTGATAAATTACCTATATTCCATGTTGTTGCATAATATCCTGCATTTGCAAACATACAATACATATCAGTAACATTAGAAACATTCCAATTTGATAAGTCCCCAATAGACCATGAAGAAGTATTTTCACCAGCGCAACTAAATAATGAATTCATTGTAGTTACTTTTGATGTATTCCATCCTGACAAATCGCCAACATACCACGTATTAGCATATCTACCAGCTGAACTAAACGTACATTTCAAAGTAGTTACATTAGAAACATCCCAATTTGCTAAATTACCCAAATTAAATGAGGTTTTAGCATTACACCCAGCAGAACAAAACATATAAGACATATTAGTAACTTTTGAAGTACTCCAACTTGACAAATCACCCAAATTAAATGAGGTTCTAGCATTATACCCAGCATATGCAAACATATAAGACATATTAGTAACTTTTGTAGTACTCCAGTTTGACAAATCCCCCAAACTAAAAGTTTCAGTCACACTATATCCAGATTTTTGAAACATCGCAGACATATTTGTCGCTTTAGAAGTATCCCAATTAGATAAATCACCAATATTCCATGTTGTAGCAGTATAACCAAGCCCCTGAAATGTCATTAAAAAATTACTAACTTTACCAACATTTCAATTATTAAGTGTTCCAATACTAAATGAAGTTGCCTGATAAGCAGCATTATAAAACATTCTTCTCATATTTGTAACGCTTGAAACATTCCAGCTTGATAAATCACCTATGCTCCAAGTTGTGGCATTTTTACCAATACAATTAAATGTATCAAACATGTTAGTTACATTTCCTGTATTCCAACTGGTTACATTAATTTGAAACGACGTAGTATTATACCCTAAATCCTCAAATAAATCTTGCATGTTTGTAACTTTTGATACATTCCAATTTTGAAATGTCCCACCTGTCCAACTACTTGCACTATAGCATGCATCTAAAAACATAGCAGACATATTAGTAACATTTGAAACATTCCAATTCTCAAAACTTCCTGCATTCCAACTGGTCGCATCATGTCCAGCATTAGAAAACAAATTTGACATATTAGTAATTCCTGATGTGTCCCAACTTGAAATATTACTAACCGTATAACTACCAACAGAATATCCAGAATAACTAAACATATAAGCTAAACTATTTACATTACTTATATTTAAATTAGCCGCATTAAAATTTTCTAATTGTTTTAAATAATACGTATAATATGTTAAGTCTGATGCGAGTACTGCTCCCTCTGAAGATCCAATTACTATTTCATATTTACTATCACTATCACTATCAAAATACCAGGCCTTTATAGAACCATTTTGTTTTACTGATACATCCCATGAACCGATTGCATTATTTGGAACAGTATTAGTAGTAGTAAAAGATATTGTTTCAATATTTAAACTATTAATTGGTCCACCTAACCAATTATATCCTGCATCAGCATCAGATTTTCCAGTGTTTCCAATCATCATATTTAAAATATAATTATTAAAATTAAAAGTTAATTCATAGTTTAATGTCTTAGTAGAAGGAACTGTTGTAACTGAACTTTTATATTTAAAAGTTATTGTAAAAGTAGTTGTGGCATTACCAAGTATCTTATCTCCTAAACTATAACCACTTATTGTATATTCAATATTTGAATTAGAAAAAGTAGTATTTGTTATAGAACTAATCTCTTTATCTAAAGCTACATAATTCTTTGTATTAACTGTAATAGTAACTGTAGAATTCAAATTAGGTAAACTAATTCCACCACTTATACTTGTATAATCAAAAGAAACTGGAGTTGTCTGAGCTCCACTATTAGTTACACCATTTAGACTAGCAGAAGTAACACGAATATCTGCAGCCTTCATAAACGCCACATCTCCACTTATCTTTAAATTAGTAGAAATTGCCGAATATCCAATAGACATGAAAGTAGTTAATACTAATATCACAAAAGCAAATAAATTGTAGTAATGATATTTTCTCATAGTATGTACTCTCCTATTATATTAATAGTATCGTCTATATTTTTTTTGTCAATAATATCAATTACTTTAGATATTTAATTTACAAAAAAAATAACTTTCTAATTTGAAAGTTATTTTATTATTTATTTTAAAAATTACGATCTCTTAACCAAGATGGAACACTTAAGTCTTGATGATTATTTACAACAGGTTCTGCTGGTTTATCATCTAAAACTTCTGGTTGATATGAATAATCTTCTCTAGGTTGTCTTCTCACTGTATTTGTAGGATAACTCTCCTCTTCTTTTTCCTTTTTATTAGCCTTATCAAAACCAGTAGCAATTACTGTAACAATAACTTCATCACTTAAATTTTCATTGATAACAGAACCAAATATTGTATTAATATCAGTATTAGCAGCACTTCTAACAACTTCAGCAGCTTGTTCTGCTTCAAATAAAGTTAAGTTAACTCCACCAGTAATATTAATAATAGCATCAGTAGCACCTTCAATAGATGTTTCAAGAAGTGGAGATGAAACAGCTTGTTTAGCAGCTTCTAAAGCTCTATCTTCTCCCATACCAATACCAATACCAATAATAGCACGTCCACTCTTCTCCATTACAGCTTTAACATCAGCAAAGTCTAAGTTAACAAGTCCAACAACAGCAATTAAATCAGAAATAGATTGTACACCTCTACGTAATACATTATCAACTTCTTTAAATGCTTCAAGCATTGGAGTAGATTTATCAATTATTTCTCTTAATCTATCATTTGGAATAACAATTAATGTATCGACATGTTTCTTTAATTCTTCAATACCTGCTAAAGCATTTTCCATTCTTCTTTTTCCTTCGAATGAAAATGGTTTAGTAACTATAGCAACTGTTAAAGCTCCAAGACCTTGTGCAATTTCAGCAACTATAGGAGCAGCACCAGTACCAGTACCTCCACCCATTCCACAAGTAATGAAAACCATATCAGCACCAGCCAAAGCTTCTTCAATTTCCTTTTTAGATTCAACTGCTGATTCTTTACCTACTTCAGGTTTTCCTCCAGCACCTAATCCATCAGTTAAAGTTGCTCCAATTTGAATTTTAACATCAGCCTTACTCGTATTTAATACTTGCAAATCAGTATTAGCAGCAATAAATTCTACGCCTTTAACTCCAGATTCAACCATTCTATTGACAGCGTTTCCACCACCGCCACCTAAACCAATGACCTTTATTTTGGCCAATTGATCCATTTCTAATCCGCCTATCATACTTTTTCCTCCTTAATGTTCGAAAAAGTGTCCAAACACTTTACTTAGCATATTTTCATTTGTAACACTAGAATCAACTGAAACAATCGCATCAATCTCATCCTTACTAAACATATTATAATGTTTACCACGTAATTTTAATTTATCATCAAAATATTTAATAGTACCATATGAACTACTAAATTTATTATGTCTTACTCCCATAGTAGTTATATTACATACTTTTGCAACAAAACCAAATTCCTGTTCAACAACATTACTAAAACCAGCCAATTCAGTTAAGCCACCTGTTACAATTATATAACGTATTTCTCTATTTGTTAAGTTTTTTATTTCATTTTTTGTTAGTTTAAGTATTTCTCTAATACGAGCCTCTACTACTTTAGATACTCCTAATTGATTTAACTCTTTAACAGTACCATCTTCCATATTAGCTTTATACAACTCATTACTATCAGCATAACTAGCTAAAGCCATACTAAACTTTTCTTTAATATTATTAGCTTCTTCTAAAGAAGTTTTAAATACATAAGATATATCTTTAGAAACATTACTACTACCTACTGGTAATAAACTATTCTTAATTTGAATACCTTTATTAAATACACTTACATTAGTAGATTCTTCTCCAATATTTATAATAGCCCCTACTAAATCATCATATTTTCTATCTTTAATAGCAAAATAATCTCCAACAGAAGAAAAACAAACATCTACTGTTTCTAAACCAGCTAATTTTAATACTTCTAATATTCTATATAAAGGTTCTTTAGGAGTAGTACTAACAACAACTCTTGTATCTAAAGTACTTCCTTTCATACCTTTAGGATCACTAACACTCTTATTATCATCTATTGTAAAATGAATAGGCATACAAGAAACTAATTCATCACTTGAAAAATCCATTCCTTTAATTGCATCTAATAAACAATTACTTACATCACTACCAGTTATTTCATTATAATCTATAACACTACAACTACCAACTACAATATCCATTTTACATTGACTTGATGGAATACAAGCAACTACTTTAGATACTCTTACTCCAAGCATATCATCTATTTTCTTTAAAGCTACTTTAATACTATTAACACTAGCTTTGCTATCTATAATAAAACCATCTTTAATTCCCTTAGAAGGACTACTAACAGATGCTAAAACATTAAAATTATCATTAACTTTTTCACATACAACTATTTTAATAGAATTAGTTCCTAAATCAATACAAGAATATACATCTCTCATAACTTCCTCCTATCATAAATATCATTATACAATATTTTTTTAAAATTAAAAAGATATTTATTACTGTTTTATTTGGAAATGATTACCATTATCTAAATAAAGAATACCTTTATGATTATCTAATTGTTTTAATACATCATTATAATGATTAATCATTTTAAATTTAGTTAAAGTAAGATAAACCATATTAGAATCATCCATATATAATAAAAATCTATCTTTATCATAATCATTAGGTTGATATTCAATATCACTTATTTTAGATAAAACATCTTCTTTTATTCTACCCATTCCTTTTAAATATTTTTTATATTTATTATCTGGTACATAATTAAGAAGTCTTGGTACTCTAAAATTATGACTTATTTCTTCATCTCCAACACTTTCCCCATTTTCAAAGATATATTTTTCAGATGTAACATCATAATATAAAGGTTTATTTTCTGTAATATTTAAAACTAAAGTAAAAGGAAATCTTCTACTTAATTTAGCTTTCTTTATATATACATTTTTTTCTAATTCTTTAGATACTTTTAAATTAGTAGTTAAAAAAAACTTAGGATAATCAATTACTCCTGCTTTTTCTAAAACATAATCATCACTTAAATAATTAGTATTTAATACAATTAAATTAGTTGTTTTAATATTAAATATTAAATAAAAGCCAAAAAATAGTCCTACTAAACATAATAGCACTAATAATAAACTAACTAGTTTAATTTTTCTTTTTTTGACTATTTTTTTGGCCATAATTACTCCCAATTAACAAATTCTTGCTCTATCTTCATATCTATTCCATTTTCTTTTAAAACTGTATCATGACATAAATCTATTAAATATTTAATATCACTACTTTTAGCATTTTTATAATTAACTATGAAATTAGCATGTTTATTACTAACCATAGCTCCTCCTTTTTTAAATCCTTTAAGGCCACAATCTTCTATTAATTTACCTGCAAAATTATCTGGAGGATTTCTAAATACACTTCCACAAGAAGGATATTCTAAAGGTTGTGAAGCAAGTCTTCTTTCTCTTCTTTCACTAACTACTTCTTCTATAGCTTCCTTTTTTCCTTTTTGTAATTTAAATACAACTTCTAAACAAATATAATCACGATGTTTTTGTAAGAAAGAACTTCTATAATGAAAATCCATTTCTTTATTTTCTAAATTAATAACTTCATATTTAGGAGTTAATACTTTAACAGTTTCTACAACATAACCCATATCTGATTTATAAGCGCCAGCATTCATAAAAACACTTCCACCTACACTACCAGGTATACCTGTTGCAAACTCTAATCCTGTAAGCCCTTTCTTACAAGCCATTAAACTAAGTTTAATTAAAGAAACTCCTGCCCCTACACGTATTTTATTTCTTCCAAAGAATTCTATATCATCAAATTCATTTAGTTTAATTAAAACCCCTTCATAAGTCTTATCACTAAACAAGATATTAGAACCATATCCTATTACTTTAAAAGGTATTTCACTACTTTTTAAATATTTAAGAAGTTTAATTAATTTAGTAGTATTACGTGGATATATTACCATTCTAGCTATACCACCAGCTTTATAAGTACTATATTCTTTCAAAGAAACATTTTCTTCTACTCTTCCAATACCCATTTCTTTAATTTTATTTATTTTTTCTTTCATAAAATCACCTAATTATGTTTTTTATTTCATTATATATTCTAGTAGCAGAATCACTAATACCTAAACTCTTACTATTATTAACCATATTTTCATATAAATCTTTATTATCAAATAACTTATCTATTTCGAGTATTATTTTATCTTTAGAAAAATCATCTTCACTAACAATAATACAAGCCCCTTTATCTTCTAATTCTTTTGCATTCTTATATTGATGATTATTAGTAACATAAGGAGAAGGAACAAGTATAGCAGGAAGCCCTATAGCTGTAATTTCCGCAATAGTAGAAGCACCTGCTCTAGATACTATTAAATCACTATCTTTAAGTAAACATATTAAATCATCCATAAAAGGAACTATTTTAACATTATCACTAATATTAATATCTTTATAATCATTATAATACTTTTTTCCAGTAATTATAAGTACTTGATAATTTTTATCTTTAAAAGCTGGTATTAATTCTTTTATTTTTTGAGTCATAGTAGTACTTCCTAAAGATCCCATAACTACCACAACAAGTTTCTTATTTTCATCAAATCCTAAAGTCTTTTTAGATTTTTTCTTAACATTCATAATCTCTTCACTACGAGGATTACCAGTATAAACAACTTTATTCTTAGGAAATAAATTTAAACTATTAGGAAGTGAAACACATATTTTATCTGCAAAGTTACTAATAAATTTATTACTAACTCCAGGAATTGAATTTTGTTCATGAATCAAAACCGGTACTTTCAATTTATGTGCAGCATATAAAACAGGAGCAGTAATATATCCTCCAGCACCAACTACTACGTCTGGCTTAAATTCACTAATTACTTTCATAGCTTTTTTAACTGCAGCATTATATTTTTTTAAAACACTAATGTTTGAAAAAATATTCTTTCTATTTAAACCACTCATTTCAATCCCAACAAACTTAATACCAAGTTTTGGAATAATGTCTTTCTCCATTCTATCAGTAGTTCCTATATACAAAAATTCAGAAGATTTTTCCATCTCTTTTATCTTATTCATAATCGCAATAGCGGGATAAATATGCCCACCGGTACCACCAGCAACAATAACTACTCTCATCAAATCCCTCCATTTAACTAAATTATATCATATTTTTAAACCAGTAATTAAAAATATAATTAAATATCAACCACTTTACATTATATTCTATGAATTAATAACAATTATAAAACAAAAGAAAAAGGAAATATAACATTTCCTAATTAACCTAATCGGAAAGCGGGCGAAACACCAGTAACATCATAAGCATAAGTAAAGCTAAAACTACCACTGCCATTCACATAGGTAAAACCATTATTTGAAATAGCTGTGCGCAACCACCAACTAGAACTTACCCCATTTTTCTGTTTAATAACAGATGAGTAGTTTGAGGGTGTTACGTTTAAATCAGCATAATAATCTAATTGTCTTGTTTGTCCCTGGGCTGTATCAGATTCTCCAGTATAATCCCATACTTCTCTTCTTGATAATAAATATAGTTTATCAGTTGATGTGAAGTTTGTTTCACCTGTAGTTGATCCATGTCCTGATAGTACTGTTGTATCTATTATTCCATTCTTTAATTCTGTAGGTAGAGCATTATATATATCAGTATTTACATATGTTCTCATTTCACTTACTGGCCAGCCTCCTGCATTTGTACTTGTAGAATTCATATTATGAGTTGTGATTACATCGGCAAACTCTAATACAAAGCCACAAGCAGTTTGTGAAAACCCTTCTGTAGAACACTCTACTGGAGTTGAGGTGTTTGCTATTCTCAAAGTATGTGCTCCAAACTCACCCATATCTACCGTCTTAGTATCTCCGACATTATAAACACTTGTATTTCCTGATTTAACTGCACTAATAATTGTACTCCATGAATCAGTTGAAAAAGATTCTGGATGCCCTGGTTTTACGGCATTTTCATCTGCTTGAACATAAGTTACTGAGAATGTTAGATTAAGTGTTTGCTCTGTACTTGGTAAATCATCTTTAGTTATGTCTTTTTTATAACCTACTCTTACTTTGTAGGTTTCTGTTTTACCTGCTTCTAATAAATGATTATTTTGAATGGCTATTCCATCACTATAAGTAACACTATATTCTAAGTAATTTGGAAGTGTTGTGATTTCAGTACCATTTAGTTTACTGGATACTGCAAATATCATTCCATCAATAGTTCCGGCATTTTTCGCATCAACTGTGAACTCGAAATAATCTCCTGGTAAGTTTAATGTAACACTGTATGATACTGTTGTTTTATTAGTATCAATCGCAGGAGTTGAGGCTGTTACACTACCAGTTCTTACTTGAACATTATCAAAATAAATATCCCATTTATTATCTTTTACAACTGTTGTTCCTACTATATTTAAGTTTGTTGTAAGTAGTGCATAACCTAAACTTATGCTTAATAATAAAATAACTAATACTGTAAATAAATATCTTCTTTGCATATCCTTCACCTATTATAATAATACAATTTTTAATACTCTTAGTCAATTGTTTAAAATATCTAAATATGATAAAATGTATAAGAAGAAAGAGGGATACTATGAAAGCTATTGGTATTATTTGTGAATATAATCCTTTTCATAATGGACATTTATATCATCTAAATAAAATAAAAGAAAAATATAAAGATTATATTGTTATAGCTGTTATGAATGGTAATTATACTGAACGTGGTGAAGTAACTATAATTGATAAATGGAAAAGAAAAGATATTGCCCTAGAAGAAGGAGTAGATTTAGTAATAGAATTACCTTTTCCCTTCTCTACTCAATCTGCAGATTTCTATGCTTATGGTGCCATCACAATACTTGAAAAATTAAAGTGTGAAAAAGTAATCTTTGGAAGTGAATCTAATAACATAGAAGATTTAAAACTAATTGCCAAAACCCAAATAGATAATGAAGACTTTGATAAACTAGTTAAAATATATTGTAAATTAGGTTATAACTATCCAACAGCTTTATCTAAATCAATAGAAGATCTAACAAGTAAAAAAATAGATACTCCTAATGATTTATTAGGAATAAGTTATATAAAAACAATATTAAAATATAATTATAATATTATCCCAGAAACTATAAAAAGAACTAATTCCTACCACCACAAGGAACTAAGTAATTACATATCTAGTGCTACGGCAATTAGACAAGCTCTTCTAAATAATGAAAATGTAAAAGAATTTGTTCCAGAAAGTACATTTGTAAGACTAAATAATCTTCATATAATGAATGATTATTTTCCTCTATTAAAATATAAAATTATTACTGAAGATAATCTAGAAATATATCAAACAGTTGATATTGGTTTTAATAAACTCTTAAAAGAAAAAATAAATCAATGTAATAACTATGATGATTTAATAAAACTATGTAAAAGTAAAAAATATACTTATAATAAAATTAGTAGAATGTTACTACATATCTTATGTAATTACACAAAAGAAAAAAATAACCTTTTCAAAGATATTAGTTATATTAGACCATTAGGTTTCAATGATAATGGAAAAGTATATTTTAATAAAATTAAAAAAGAAATAGATATTCCCATTATTAGTAAGATTAAAAGAGAAAAAGATCCAATGTTAGAGTATGAAATAGAAACAACTAAGATATATGATTTACCATATAATGAGAATTTATTAGAAAAAGAATTTAATAATCATTTATTGAAGGAGAAATTATGATAAAACAAAAAAGACACGGTCAATTAATAGTAATCTCAGGTCCCTCTGGTGCTGGTAAAGATACAATTATAAATAAAGTGGTTGAAGATGAAAAAAATATTTGGATATCAGTATCCGCAACATCCCGTCAAATTAGACCAGGTGAAAAAGAAGGCGTTAACTACTTTTACTTTTCTAAAGAAGAATTTGAAGAAAAAATTAAAAATAATTATTTTTTAGAATATGCTAAATACGCTGAAAACTATTATGGTACTCCTAAAGAAAAAATAATAGAGAAATTAGAAAAAGGAATAGATGTTGTATTGGTAATAGAAATCCAAGGAGCTATGAAAATAAAAGAATTAGTACCTGAAGCAATATTTATTTTTATCATGCCACCTAGTGAAAAAGAATTATTAAAAAGATTAAAAAATAGAAAAACTGAAGATAAAAATAAAATAATAGAAAGATTTAATATTGCCTATAAAGCGATAAATGAAGTTACAAAATATAACTATGTTGTTGTAAACGATAAATTAGATGAAGCTGTTGAAAAAGTAAAAGCTATTATAAAAGCTGAAAAATGCCGAGTAGATAGAATTGAAGAAATGTTAGTCGCAAATAAAGAAGAATTAATTCATGAATTCTTAATGGAAGAAGAATTTGATAATTCTACTATTGGAGAAAAAATATGAAAAAAGCATAAAAATATTCTTATTATTCTTCATACTAAGTTCTGCCCTATTTTATTTTCATACAATAGATTTAGATGAAATATAGACATATAGTTTTACTTATAATATTTTAAGAGGACTAATTCCATATAAAGATAGATTATATAGGAATTATTAAAAAAATAAAAACAAGAACATCTTTATAAATAAAGTTCTTGTTTTTTTATTGATTATTTATTGTATATCAAACAGTTGTTTGATATACTAATTTTAGTAAGTTATCTACATAAAGGAGGAAAGATAAAAAAATCTATTTATTAAATAATAATTATATTTATAAGAATCGAAAGGAGAAGTAATAATATGAATGATAAAATCACAGCTATCATGAATGTAAATGAAAATGAAATAAGGGTCATGAGAGTAAATGATGAAGATTATATTTCCTTAACTGACTTAGCACGATATAAAAATTCAGATAATCCAGGGGATGTTATTATTAAATGGATGAGTAACAAAAGCTCATTTGATTATTATTCTTTATGGGAAGAATTATTTAATGAAAATTTTAAACTGGCGGAATCCCGCGAGTTTAAAAATGACTCAGCAACCCAATCATTCACAATGAGCCCATCCAGATGGATAAATATAACGAATGCAATAGGTTTTATTAGTAAAAGAGGAAAGTATGATGGTGGTACATTTGCACATCCGGATATTGCATTAGAGTTTGCTTCTTGGATAGACCCCGCTTTTAAATTATATTTGATCAAAGAATTTGAAAGGTTAAAATACAATGAAAGTTATCAAAATGAAATAGAATGGTCAGTTAAAAGAATGCTTACTAAAACAAATTATAAAATACATACAGAGAGTATTAAGGAGAACATTGTTCCAAAGTTAACAGATAAGCAAAAACAATATATATACGCAGATGAAGCTGATGTGATAAATGTTGCATTATTTGGACAAACCGCAAAAGAATGGAGAGATAATAATCCAAATTCAAAAGGTAATATAAGAGATTATACTGATACATTGCATTTAATAGTTTTAAGTAATTTAGAAGTCTTAAATGCTAACATGATTGAAGATAATATAAAACAAAGCGAACGATTAATTAAACTCAATAATGTTGCAAAAAAAGAACTCAAAATATTAATTAACAACAAAAATATAATAGGAATTAATAATTTAGACAATAAAAAGAATGTTTTAATTGAAAAAAAATAGCGACAAAAAAAGGAATCATATGATTCCTTTTTCTTATACTTCAACTATTTTAATAAAATTAGTGTTATGAGATTTTCCAAGAGGAAGACCTCCTGTTAATACAATTAAATCTCCTCCTTTTAAATTCAATAATTCTTTTGTTTTTATAACACAATCATTTATCATTTTATCATTATCTTCATATATTGGAATTACTTGAGATAAAACTCCAAAATTTAAAGTAACTTTTTCAGCAATATGATTAGATGGACAATATGCAACAATTGGACAATTTGGTCTAAAGTTAGATATCTTTCTTGCGGTATATCCAGTCATTGTCGTTGTAACAACAGCCTTTATATCATCATATAAACAGGCATCTACTACTAATTTCGCAATTGTATCAGAAATAGATATTTTTCTTAAATATTTAGTCTGTTTAGAATAATCAATACTTTCTTCTACACTAACACAGATTCTACTCATAAAGTCTACTGCCTCTATTGGATGTTTTCCAACAGTAGTTTCTCCAGATAACATTACACAATCTGTTCCATCTAAAACAGCATTATAAACATCAGATACTTCTGCCCTTGTAGGTCTAGGGTTTTCATACATAGAAGCAAGCATCTCAGTAGCAACAATAGCAAACTTCCCATTTTCACGACATTTTCTAATAATTTCTTTTTGAATAAATGGTAATTTTTCAATAGGAACTTCTACTCCTAAATCTCCACGAGCAACCATTATTCCATCTGATTCTTCTATTATAGAATCAATATTATCTATACCCATTTGACTCTCTATTTTAGAAATTATTCTAGCATCTCCACCATTTTCTTCAATTATCTTTCTAGCTTCAATAACATCATCTCTGCAATTTACAAAAGATAAAGCTAAATAATCACAAGAATGAGTTGCTGCAAAAGAAATATCTTTATAATCTGCTTCACTAATAAATGGTAAATTAAGATTTACACCTGGTACATTTATACTTTTATGATTTCCAATAAAACCACTATTTATTGCTTTTAATAATACTCCTTCTAATAATACATCAATTACTTCTAAATCAAGTAATGCATTATCAATAAGGACATGATTTCCTACTTTTAAATTTTTAATTACCTCAGGATGATTTACACTAAATCTTTCTTTATTACCCAATACATTCGAAGATACCATCATAATAGTTTCCCCTTCTAAAATATTAATGCCACTATCTTCAAATTCCATAGTTCTAAATTCAGGTCCTTTAGTATCATACATAATCGCAACATGAGCACCAGTTCTATTTCTAACCTCTCTAACAACATCAATCACTTTTAAAGATTCTTCTTCTGTAGAATGACTTAAATTTATTCTTGCACAATTCATTCCTTTTAAAACCATTTCACTCATTACATCTACATTATCACAAGCTGGTCCCACACTACATATTATTTTAGTCTTCTTCATAAAAACCTCCCAAGATCATATCATATATAAATTATATAACAGATAAAATAAAAAAGAATAGTTAATTTACAATTCTTTTTCATTTTTGACACTTACTACAATAATAAGTACCTCTTCCACCAACTTTTATTTTAATAATCTTTTCACCACAATTTAAGCAAGCTTCTCCATTTTTACCATGACATTTTAAAGAATGTTGAAAAAGTCCATGAACTCCCTCTGAAGAAGTAAAACTTCTAATAGTGGTTCCCCCTGCCTTTATAGCTTCTTTTAATACTATTCTAGCATTCTTAATAATAGAATCACATTCTGCTAGTGTAACATCACATGCTTTTCTAAGTGGACTAATATTACTCATAAATAAAATCTCATCATCATATATATTTCCAATACCAGTAATAATACTTTGATCAAGTAATACTGTTTTTATAGGTAATTTTTTATTATGAATTTTATCATATAAATATTCTTTCGTAAGAGATTTATCATCAAACTCTAGTCCTAATTCAGATAGAGGTTTTACATCATTTACTTTATCTTTTTCAATTAAATACATTTTCCCAAACTTACGTACATCATGATATCTAAATGATTCACCATTATCTAAATTAAATTCTACATGTTCATGCTTAGTAACTTCATCAAGTTCATTTCTAAACATAAACTTTCCTTCCATTCTTAGATGAACAAGTAAATAATAATCATCTAATTCTATCATAATAAACTTACCACGAGTCTTAATATTATTAATCTTTTGATAAACTATCTTTTCTCTAAATTCATCAGTTGTAGGATAAGCAATTATATTATCCCAATAAATATTACAATTAACTATCTCTCTACCTATTAATCTATTTTTTAAATAATTTGCAACGGTAATTACCTCTGGTTTTTCAGGCATAAATACACCCCCCTATTTTGCTTCATACCAATTTTTTCCATATTCAATATCTACTTTTAATGGTACTTTTAATTTAAATGTATTTTCCATAATATCACGTACTATTTCTTTAACAGTTTCTAATTCATCATTTAAAACATTAAATACTAATTCATCATGAACTTGTATTAACATTTTACTCTTTAATCCACGTTTATTAAATTCATTATATATTTCAACCATTGCTTTTTTTAATATATCAGCAGCAGTTCCTTGAATAGGAGTATTTAAAGCCATTCTTTCTCCACTACTTCTAATCATAAAATTACGATTATTTAACTCTTCTATTACTCTTTTTCTATTCATTAAAGTTCTAACATAACCATTTTTATAAGCATCTTCTTTAGCTTTTTCCATATATTCTGATATTCCAGGAAATGTATCTAAATAATCATCAATAAACTTTTTAGCCGTCTTTAAATCAATTCCTAAATCTTCTGATAATCCAAAACTACTAATTCCATATAAAATACCAAAATTAACAGCTTTAGCTGTTCTTCTCATATTCTTAGTAACTTTTTCTATTGGAACATGATAAATATCTGCAGCAGTTTTAGCATGAATATCTTTATCATCAATAAAAGCTTGAATCATATTAGTAGCATTTGCTATATGAGCAAATACTCTAAGTTCTACTTGAGAATAATCACTAGATAATAATAAACTATTTTCTTCAGGAATAAAAGCCTGTCTAATTAATTTAGAATATTCACTTCTCGCTGGAATATTCTGAAGATTAGGACTAATACTAGAAAGTCTTCCAGTTCTAGTTAAAGTTTGTGTAAATATAGTATGAATTTTACCATCTTCTCTAACTTCTTCAAGTAATCCAACTACATAATTAGAATATAATTTTGTTAAAGTACGATATTCCAATACTTTTAAAACTATTGGATGTTCATCAACTATTTTATCTAATATATCTTTACTAGTAGAATATTTATTATCTTTAACCCTCTTAGGATATTTTATTTCTAACTTATTAAATAATACATCACTTAATTGAGCTGGACTCATTATATTAAATTGAACTCCAGAAAGATCATATATTTCTTTTTCAACAGAAACCATCTTATCTTCTAATTCTTTTCCAACTCTTTTTAAATACTCTTTATCTATTCTAATACCTGTAAGTTCCATATCTGCTAAAACTACAGTTAAAGGCATTTCAATATTATTAAATAATTCATCTTCTTTTTCTTCTTTTAATTTATTAATTATTTCATCTTTAGTATCATATATAAATTTAGCTTTCTTAACACATATTTCTTTTAAAGTATCTAAAGAAACTTCTTTAGGTCTTTTTAAAGTACCAAAAACTTCATCATAACTAGGAATTTCTACATCAAAACTTCTCGCTACAAAACTAATATCATCTTTCACAACATAATCAAGTAAATAACAAGCAATCATACTATCATAATTACAATTACTAATATTTACATTAAAATTATTCAAAACAACAATATTCTTCTTTAAATCATATGTATATTTATCTAACTTATTATTAAATAAATCTTTATATTTAGAAATATCTTCTACATTTAAAAAGTATCCATTTTCTCCATCATAAATTCCAATTCCTAAAATCTCACTTTTACTATATACCTCTCCTCTAGTTTCTATATAAAAGGAAAAATTCTTATTACTAAATTCTTTAATATCTTTAATAGAAATATTATTATCTTCTTTTTTACTAACATTATTATTCTCTAATGATGGAAAATCTATTTTTTTAAGTAATGAATAAAACTCTAAATCTTCTAATTGCTTTTTAAAATCTTCAACTTTATATCCATTATATTTACAATCTTCTAAATCGAATCCTAAATCAACATCTTTATATATAGTTGCGATATCATAACTCATATAAGCATTTTCTTTATCATTAATTAGTTTTTCTCTAGTTTTTAAAGATATATCATCTAAGTTATTATAAACTCCATCTAAACTTCCATATTTTGAAATTAAACTAATTGCAGTCTTCTCCCCAATACCTTTAACACCAGGAATATGATCAGATGGATCACCCATTAAAGCTTTTAAATCAATCATCTTTATTGGCTCAGTTTTATAAGTATTATAAAATTCTTTTTTATCCATCATAATATAACCAGACTGTTTTAATAATTTAACAGTTACTTCATCACTAATTAGTTGAAGTAAATCTTTATCACTACTTATAATAGTTCCTATAAATTCATCTTCATTATCAATCATTTTTGATAAAGTACCTATTATATCATCTGCTTCATAATTATAAATTTCAAAATGCTTAATCCCCATTGAATCCAATAATTCTTTAGCCTTAGGAAACTGTAATATTAACTCATCAGGCATAGCAGCTCTTCCTGCTTTATAACTTTCATATTTATCATGTCTAAAGGTTTTCCCTTTATCAAATGCTACCATTATATAACTAGGATTTTCTTCTTTAATAATCTTATTCATCATATTAATAAATCCATATAAAGCATTAGTAGGAAAACCTTTAGAATTTTTCATAATAACACCTTGATATGCAGTAGCATAAAAACTTCTGAATAATAAATTATTCCCGTCTACTAAAACAATCTTTTTCATTTTTATCACCTGCATTTAGTATAACATAAATTTCTTAATCATTATAGTTTAATCTAACATTAACATAAGTATTATTATCTTCATTATTTAACCTTTCTACTCTATTTCCAACAAGTACTAAATAAAGACCAAATAATAAATAAATACTTAGTATAATAAATCCTCTCATAATAATTTTTTTCATATCAATCACTCCTCTCTTATTATCTAAATTATATATCGAATAATTGTTCGTGTCAATATAAATTGAAACATTTGTTTGACATTTTTACTACCATATGTTAACATATATATAGAAGGAGTTTTTTATATGGAAAAATTAACAAATAAACAAAGTGTTATTTTACAAGTATTAAAAAAATTAATTGCGAAAAACGGATATCCACCTACTGTTAGAGAAATTGGTGAAGAAGCACATTTATCTTCTCCTGCAACTATTCACTTTCACCTAACTAAACTAGAAGAAAAAGGATATATTAAAAAGAATGATAATAAAAATAGAACTATAGAAATATTAGTACCAAATGAATATTTAGAAAAGGATGAAAATGTTGTTGAAGTTCCACTTCTTGGAAAAGTAACAGCTGGTTCTCCAATAGAAGCAATCGAAACACCAGATGAATATTTTGCTCTTCCTGCTAACTTAATAACTACTAAAAATGATGTTTTTACTTTAACTGTAAGTGGTGAATCAATGATAAAAGTTGGAATCTATGATGGAGATATACTAATAGTCGAAAGAAGAAATACTGCTAAAAACGGTGAAACAGTAGTTGCTATGAATAACGACAATGAAGTAACTGTTAAAACTTTTTATAAAGAAGATGGTTATTTTAGACTGCAACCAGAAAATGATACAATGAATCCAATCATTTTAAAAGAAGTAACTATTCTCGGAAAAGTTATTGGATTATATAGAAAATTATAATAAAAAAGAGACTAACGTTGAACTGCACCCTTTAGAGTAGACACTAATAAAAAAATAGGTTCAGTGATATAATACACTTCCGAAAGGAGGTGTATTTTTTTATGGCTTCTAAAGGACAAAAATATAATAAATACACAAAAGAATTTAAAAATATGGTTATTAGTGAAAAGACTCAAGGAATATCATATAGTTATTTGTCCAAAAAATATAATATATCAGTTGGTACTTTAATGACTTGGTATCATAAATATAATCGACCTGATTTATATCCAAATCAAGGTCAAAAGAAAGGCCCAAAAAATGATAAAAATCTAACCAAAGAAGACTGGAAAGAAAGATATGAAATACTAAAAAAATACCAGGCCTTCCTCAAGGCACAACGAGAGAGAAAGTAACATTTATAAATTTATATAGAAATAATTATAAACTTACTAACATGTGTGCCGTACTTAATATAAGTCCTAAAACTTATTATAAATATAGAAGTAAGGAAGATCCTGATTATTATGATTATTTAATAATTAAAGAAGTATTTGATAATTCTAAAGGTACATATGGTTATCGTAGAATTGTGGAAGGCCTAAAAATCAAATATGGGGTTGTGATGAACGGAAAGAAGGTATTAAGAATAATGAAAAAATACAATTTAATGGCAGAATATATAAGAAAAGCCAAGATTAAACATAAAAACATTAGAATTGAAGATAACGTTAAACCAAATTTATTAAATAGAAATTTTAATACTAATAAGCTAAATCAAGTATGGGATACAGATGTAACATATTTGATAATTAAAGGTTCAAGAGCTTATTTATCCACAATAATAGATTTGTATGATAGACATGTGGTTTCATATAAAATATCTAAACATAATGATAATAAACTAGTGATGGATACTTTGAATGATGCCTTAACAAAAGAAAAAGATGTACATGGACTAATCATTCATAGTGATCAAGGTTTCCAATATACATCTTATGAGTACAAAGCTATATGTGGATCAAATGGAATACAAATTTCTATGAGTAGAAAAGGTACTCCTATAGATGATTCACCAATAGAAAGCTGGCACGCTCTTCTAAAGAAAGAAACTTTGTACAATAATAATATTACATCTTTACAAGAATATATTCAACTTGTAGAAGAATGGATATTATTTTACAATACAACTAGGTTAAAGTCAAAAGTTAAAAAAAAGAGAAAAACTTATACAAAAAGAGAAAAATAATTTTCTCTTTTTAATATACCTATTTTTTTATTAGTGTCTCCAAAATAGGGTTCACATCACGTCTCTTTTATTTTTTTAAAAAATCTCTTACAACATAACTAGCTATTAAAAGTCCAGCACTTCCAGGAACAAAACTAGAAGATCCTGGAGTTCTATCTTTAATCTTAATAGGTAATTCCAAAGAAGATAAAACCATTACTTTTTTATTTGTTTTCATATCATTAACGTATTTTCTAATAATTTTAGCTAATGGATCATTAATAGTTTTTCTTATATCAACTATTTCTAATTTACTAGGATCTAATTTATTACCAGTACCCATACAACTAATAAATTTAATATCTAATTCCAAACATTTACTAATTACACTCTTTTTAGTACTAACAGTATCACAACAATCTATAAAATAATCAAATTTATAATTAAATAACTCTTTAATATTATCATTATCAATAAAACTATCAATACAAATAACTTCACAAGAACTATTAATATCTTTAACTCGCTCTTTTAAAACATCTACTTTTTTCATCCCAATTGTTGAGTCTAAGGCAATTATTTGTCTATTAATATTACTTTCATCAACTATATCATAATCAACTAAAATAAGTGTTCCAATACCACTTCGAGCTAGAGCTTCACAAACATAACCACCTACTCCACCTACACCAAGTATTAAAACACTTTTCTTACTTAATAATTCAACAGAATCTTTCCCAACAATCTTCTCAAACCTAGAAAATTTATTCATCAAGTGTTTTCTCCACTTCATCTACTCTTTTATATAATTGTTTTGGTTTTTGATTAGATTGAACAATAACTAAAGGTTTTCCATATACTAATTTATGAACATAAGATAATCTAGTAAATATTTCTGTATTATTAATTGCCATTTTATAATAATTATTTAAATTCTTATATTCCCTAGTATTAATATTACCAAATACTTTTAAAGTATCTAAGAAGTTATCTTCAGGAATAGTAGTTTCTGACAAAATAACACAATCAAATTCACGAATAAAATCAATAGTATCTTTAACATCCATTATTCCTGCTTCTTCAAATAATAAAGGCCATTCAGACTGATCTCTATGGTCTTTTATAATTCTTTGTAATAAAGCTATCTTTTCACTAGTTAATGTTTTATCAATTCCAAGTTTCTTTAAAGAAACATATTTTCCTCTATTTCCAACTTTAGGAATCTTTTTTCTAATATCAGTAAGTAATCTACTATATAGTTTATCTAAATTATCATTAACTTTCTTAGGTATATTAGATACTTCATATACATCATAGACATCTGAATCTCTTTCAACTTTTGTAGTTATTAAAAAACTATTATTTTTATTTAATAAAGATTTACTACGTACAAAATCAACTTCCGCAGAAATATCATTAGCTACATTAAATGATGATTCTGAAAATTTATTACTATTTATAATAATATCACTTTCTAATGCATCATCATATTTAACACCACTACGTACTTTTTCTACATTTTTAAGTCGAATCTCAACGTTTAAAATATGATTTTTATGTACTATAGGAAGAATAACCATATTCCTCACCTCACTCGGCTATTTTACCATAAAACAACAATTATTTCAAGAAAAAAAGCTAGAATCTAGCTTTTTATATTATTTTAATTCCAAGGTTGACTCTTATATACTGTATTAGTTGGAGTATCTTTAGTAATAGCAGTAATCCCTACACTGTCTCCTTGTGCATACATTCTATTTTTAAGTGGGATAGTGTTAGTTCCAATTCTCAAGTCTTTAGGTGTTACTAATTCAATAAGATCATAATAGCTAATATTGATAGCTAAAGAACCTGAATTTTCAAAATTACTTAAATCTAATCCACTTAAATTTAATTTTTCTAAAGAAGCAACACTATCAAACACTCCATAAAATTTTGTAATTTCTACATTTGTAATATCAAAACTACTTAAATCTATTTCTTTTAATTTTGGAACATATTTAAACATATAATTCATATTGGTTACTTTACTTGTATCAAAGCTGCTTAGGTCTAATTCTTCAATTTCATTATTTAATCCAAAATAAAACATATAACTCATATCTGTAACATCAGATGTATCAACATTTTTTAAGTTAATTTTTTTAAGGTTTGGAACTGCATTAAACAAATTGGAACAATCACTGGGTAATTTAGCATTTTCTAAGCTTAGATACTTTACTGTTTCATTTGGCACTCTATCAAACATATTATATAACAATTGACTCTTTTCATAATTTGAAAAATCAAGATTATCTAATATTAAAGTTTCTAAAGATGTCATGTCTTCAAAAATAGAATCGAAAGAACTTGAGCTTACTTTAGAAACATTAAAATTGCTTAAATCCAATTCTTTCAAATTAATTAAATACGTAAACATATGACTCATATCAGTGACATTGCTTGTATCAAAGCTACTTAAATCTAGCTCAGTTATTTCACTAGCACCATTAAACATATTACTCATATTGGTAACATTTTTAGTATTATAATTTTTTAAATTTATATCTGTCAACATTATATTCCCTTGAAACATTGACCTCATATTAGTAACATTTGATGTATCAAAATTGCTTAAATCTAAAGAAGATACTTTACTATAAGTAAACATAGATCCCATATCTGTAACTTTAGAGGTATCAAAGGATGAGAAATCTAAACTAGTTACATTTGAATTTGCAAACATACCACTCATATCAACAACATTTTCTGTATTAAAACTACTTAAATCAATACTTGTCGCATTACTAGATGCAAAAGTACCTGACATACTAACTATCGGTTGACCATTTATTGATGTACATAACTTAGTAGTTACTGGATCAGTTGAACTTCTGTCTTTTAATCCAACCTGCCAACCATTTAAACTACTGTTATATGAATATCCATATTGACCATTTTCATAACTAGTTGCACTTTCTGAAGTACAAGGATTAACTATACCATCAGACTGAACATAGCCTAACGTTACATTTATATTAAATGATTTATCTTCACCTGGATAATTACTTGTATCAGCATTTTCTAAATATTTAAACGATACTTTTATTGTTCGGGTTCTACCTGCAAGTAAAACATCATCTACTTTTACTGGAAAGCCGCTATCATAATTTAATTCATAATTAAAATACTTGGCATCATCTTCAGATAATTCTGGTTGCATAACAATACTACCAATTTGTGCATCTATTGTTCCAAAGTTTACTACATCAATATAAAACTCATACTTATCTCCTGGATTTTCCAATTGAGCAGAAAAACTAACTGTAGTTAATTCTGATATTGCAGGAGCTGTAGTAGGAGTAACACTTCCTTCTACTGGTTGAATATTATCAAAGTGAACATTCCATTCATTATCTTTTAACTTAGTAACTCCAACAATTGATAAATCTGTCCTTAAATATGCATATCCTAAACCTAGAGCTACACATACTAAAACAAATAAAGGTAATAAGAATCTTGTTTTATAATTATATTTAAACTTTTTAACAAATCTTCTTTTAAACTTCATAGTATTCTCCTATTGTCTATTTAATTATAATATAAAATTATTTTTTAGACAATAAAAAAAAGTCAAGATAGATCGTCGTCGGCCAACGATAAAACCTAATCTTCTGATCAGGTGGGTGTTCATACGCTATCATTAGGATCCTTAAACTAGTAAGTATTCAACACCGATAGCTGTTCCGAACTCCCGTATCGTTATTTTAGTCGGTTTTATATGTGCCTGTTCGAATCTATCTGACAACTTTATTATACTATACTATAAATATTTTCGACAAGTCCTTTAACACTATTTTACAACTAATCATACAATACTCTAGGTGATTACTATGTATTATAAACATAAAAACATGACGATTAATTATGAAAAATATGGTAATTGTAAAAAAACTATCATTATTCTACCAGGTTGGGGAAATACTAGAAATACTTTTAATTATATTATTAATCATTTTAAAGATAAATATACTATCTATATATTTGATTATCCTAGTTTTGGAAAAAGCCCCTTACCAAATAAAACTCTAACTATTTATGATTACGCAGATACCATATATGATTTCCTAAAAAAAGAAAAAATAATTAAACCAATTATAATAGCTCATTCTTTTGGAGGAAGAATTACTTCAATTTTACTTGGAAAACTAAATTATAAAACAAATAAAATTATACTTATAGATGTCGCAGGAATAAAAGAAACTAAAAATATCAAAGTATCTATTAAAACTATTATTTATAAATTACTTATAAAATTAACTATCTTTATCCCCAAAAGAAAAAGATCTAACATAAAAACTAAACTATTTAACACCTTCTCAAGTAGCGATTATAAAGAATTACCTAAGATAATGAGACAAACTTTTCAAAATATTGTTAAGGAAAACTTGCTTAAATACTATAAGAATATTGATTGTGAAACTCTAATAATATGGGGAGAAAAAGATAAAGATACATCAATTAAATCTGCCTATATTATTAATAAAGTCATAAAAGATTCAGGACTAATAATAATTAAAGATGGAAATCATTTTAGTTATTTAAAAAATCCTTATACATTTAATATTATAATTGAAGAATATATAAGTAAAAAAGAGTTACACATGTAACTCTTTTAAGGTTCTATTCTATTAGGTCCTCTAAATAGGAATTGGCTCTCTTTAACGCTTGGTATTCCAAGTAATAACATAGTTAAACGATCTACTCCTATTGCAAATCCACCATGTGGAGGACATCCATGTTTAAAGAAATCTAAATAGAATTCAACATCTTTTCCTAATCCTTTTTCTTTAGCGTTTTTAACAATCTCTTCATATCGATGTTCTCTTTGAGCACCAGTTGTAATTTCAACACCTCTCCAAATTAAATCATAACCTTGTAATTTTCCATTTTCATCTCTCATATGATAGAATGCTCTCTTTTGAGCTGGGAAATCAACTACAAATAAGAATTCAGAATTAAATTTATCCATTGCTAGTTTGTAGCAAAGTCTTTCAGCTTCAGTAGTTAAATCATTCTTTAATTCATCTTCTACTTTATAATTATATTTTTCTTCTAATTCTTTATAAATCTCAGATAAAGTCATTTTAGGAAATGGTGTCTTTGGAACTACAACATCTAAATCATATACTTCTTTAATTTTTTCTCCATACTCAGCTTTAACTTTTTCTAAAGCATAAGCAAGCATTTCAGCTTCTAAATTCATAACATCATTATAATCATTAATATAAGCAAACTCTACATCAAATGAAGTAAATTCAGTTGCATGTCTAGAAGTATTAGAATTTTCGGCTCTAAAACAAGGTGCCACTTCGAAAACTCTTCCAAATCCAGAGGCTAAAGCCATCTGTTTATAAAATTGTGGACTTTGCGCTAAATAAGCTTTTCTATCAAAATATTTTACTTCAAAAACTTCACTTCCAGATTCACTAGCAGCTCCAATTATTTTAGGTGTATGAATTTCTGTAAATCTATTATTATATAAATACTCTCTCATATATCTTACAATAGCACTTTGTACTTGAAATAATAATATATTTTTTTCACTTCTAAGATCGATATATCTATAATCCAGTCTAGTATCCAAATTAACTGTAGAAATATCTTTATAATTAAAAGGTAATTCTTCTAAGTTCTTACTAGTAACTTCAATAGTCTTAGGTATAATTTCCATACCTCCCATTTTTACTTTAGGAGCTTCCATCAAAGTACCACTTACTTTAATAGTAGATTCAACAGGTAATTCATTAACTATCTCAACTAATTCTTTCATTGCCTCATCACTTTTTTCAATAGTTATTTGAACCTTACCAGTTTCATCTCTAAGTACAATAAACTGAACCCATTGAAGATTTCTAACATTATCAACAAACCCACTTACTGTAACTTCTTGTCCATAATATTTTTTTAAATCTCCGATAAATAATCTTTCCATAATTACTCCTCCTCATGGTGACAACTGCATTTTTCACCATCATGACAATCACATTCACACCCATCTTCACAGCAACAATCATCACCACAATCATCATTCATATCTGAATCTGTTCCTAATTGTTCATCCAAATAATAAAGTAATACATCTAAACTTATAATATCCTCTTCTTTAGTTTTATTATTTTTTATTTTTACTTCATTATTATTTAAATCTTCACTATTTAAAACACATGTAAATTTAGCTTTTAATCTATCAGCTTGTTTAAATTGAGCTTTTAGACTTCTTCCAGTATATTCTGTTTCGACAATAAATCCAGCCATTCTCAACTCTTGAGCCAAATAAAGAGCATATTTCTTTTCTTCTTCATTAACATACATTAAGAATAAATCTACAGAATCTATAATAGGAAGTTTTACTTTTTCAAGTTCAAGTGCTTTAACAAGTCTTCCAATACCAGAAGCAAATCCCACACAAGGTGTTTCAGGCCCACCAAGTTGTGAAACAAGTCCATTATAACGTCCTCCACCACCTAATACATTATTTGCTCCAAAACCTTCAACTTTTGCTTCTATTTCAAAAACTGTATGATTATAATAATCAAGACCTCTTACGATATTAGGATTAACTTCATAATTAATTTGTAAAATATCTAAATATTCTTGTACTTTTTTAAATCTTGCCATACTATCTTCATTTAAGTAATCTAAAACTTTAGGAGCATTTTTTAATAATTTATTATCTTGATCTACTTTACAATCTAATATTCTTAATGGATTCTTCTCTAATCTTTCTTTACAATCTTCACATAAATCATTTATATGTGGCTTAAAATATTTAACTAAAGCTTCTCTATAAGCTTTTCTAGATTCATTATCACCTAAACTATTTATATTAACTTTAATTTCTTTTAAACCTAACATTTTATATAGATTAAAAGCTAAAGAAATAACCTCTACATCACATAATGGATCATCACTACCTAATACTTCCATACCAAATTGAGTTAATTCTCTATCTCTACCACTTTGAGGTCTTTCATATCTATACATAGTTCCATTATAATAAACCTTTACTGGTTGATTAGGATCACCATACATTTTATTTTCAATAAAACTACGTACAACCCCAGCAGTTCCCTCAGGACGTAGGGTAATATTTCTTCCACCTTTATCTACAAAATCATAACTTTCCTTAGTGACAATATCTGTAGTTTCTCCAACACCCCTATGAAACAATTCACTAGCTTCAAATATTGGAGTACGAATGTAATTATAATTATACTTTTCCATTAAAGCATCAATTACTTGATCTACATACTTCCAAACTTTAGCTTCCATTCCATAAATGTCGTTGCAACCTTTTTGTCTTTGTATCATATTATTCCTCCTAAAAATAAAAAGGTAACACTCCAAAGGACGATTAACTCGCGGTGCCACCTTATTTTTACTCTCTTAACTTTTAACGAAGTTACTCGCTTCCATTTATCGAGATGTCTTCATTCTATTCTCATAAGTATTTTCACCAACCATACTCTCTCTAAAAATCAAATATAATTACTCTTTCCCAAGAAGATATCTATATTATAAATCATTTTATTAAAACAATCAATTATTTCTTTAAAAGTTTTACCTCATCATTATAATAATCTTGAAACACCTTTTCAGTGTAACCTATCTTATCAAAATAATTAGTATCAAACATATTACCTCTCATATTAAAATAGTAATTCATCTCATCACTAGATAAACCTTCTTTTAAAACAACATTTTTTAAATATAAAGAAATAATATCTCCATAAGCATAATTATTATCTTCAAATAAATCAAAAACGATACTTTTATCAAATATATAATCTTTAATAACTTCTTTTTCATTAAAAAAATCTTTTATTTGATCATAAAGTATTTCTCTACTAACACCATTAATACTATCTAAATAAACATCATCAAATAATGTATAAATATAACTTTGAAATAAAAAGTCATAATTTGTGAATAAAAAAGAAAAAAACTCTTCTTTAGTATCATTTACTAATATATTATTTTTCATTAAATAATCTAAACTTAGTCTTTCAAATAATCTAGATATTACCTCTTGATAAAACGATTGATAAAAGTATTTATTATACTCACCTGCACCCCCTAAAAAGTTATCCAAATCATATACATGCCCAAATTCATGTGCTAATGTAACAAAAGTTTTTATATCATAATTAAAATCAGTTATAAAAACATCACTATCTTTATTTATAGGATTATAAACAGTAAATCCAAAACAATTATCCCCTCTATTATGAGTAGAAAAAATCTTTTTATTAGAACAATACTTATTAAATAATTCTTCTAATTTTAAACTTTGCATAAATTCATAAAAAACAGAATAAAATTCACTTTCAGAAAGAGTTTTTCTCGTATTGTTTTCAACCTCAACATAATCATCAACAAACAACAACTCTTCGACATTATCCATTGCACTCTCAAGAATAGATCTATGGTAATTCTTATTTAATATATAATTATCTAACATTTTATTTGAATATAAATCAAAATTTTTAATTAAAATCTTTCTATTTTTATGATCTTTAAATAGTTTTCTTTTTTCAAAATCAACTGGATAATTTGAAACCGCTCCGATACTTTCATATAAATTATTCATATAGTTTAAAAGAGCCATTCTCTCATCTTTATTCTTAGCCTTATCATATAACTTAGAAGCCACTTCTACTCTATTATATAAATATCTAATATTATCTGTTACTACCATAAACATTCCTCACAATTAAATTATTATAGCATAAAAAAAAGAAACTAAATAGTTTCTTTTACAATATCCATACCTTTTTTCAAATCTTTTCTAAAGAATAAGAATGTAGTTCTAAGTAATAAATATATTGGTAAAGCTAAAATAATTCCCCATACTCCCGCAACAGTACCACCTATTGATACAGCCATAATAGTAATTAGTGGATTAACATTATTAGTTTTTCCATATACTTTAGGACTAATTATATAACCATCTACTTGAGGGAATATCAAACATATAACTGTTGTCGCAATAACCAAAGGTAGAGAAACAACACTTGCTAAAATAATCGCAATTATATTAGTTATTAATCCACCAAAATATGGAATAACCGTTGTAACACATGCCAGTAAACCAAGAACTAACCAGTTTGGATGACCAATTATTAAAAATAACAAACTGTATTCAATAAACTGAATAACCATAAATATTTCTAAACCCTCTAAATAATTAGTTATTTCTATATCCATAAGTTTTATATAATCAAATAATCTTTTATTATAAGCAACTAATAATTCCTTTACCCCACTACGTATTTTTTTCATATCTAATAAGAAATAAATAAATCCAACAAAACCAATAATAAACTTACCTATAAAACTAAAAGATTTATTTAAAATATCAACAGTAGTAGAAGATGTAAAATTACCTATTTCTTTTATAGCTCCATTTAAATAATCCTTAATTTGAATTTCAAAAGATCCAATATTCAAATGAAATTTATTACTAACATTATTTAATACTTCAACAATCATTTTTAATAATAATGATAATTGATCATATAACATTGGTAAAGTAATCGCTAAAAGTCCAATCAATAGTAAAACAACTCCAATAATAACTATTAAACAAGACATTCCTCTACTCAATCCCTTATCCTGTAATAATCTAACTAGCGGTGTAAAAGCATAAGCAAAAGCAAATCCCACAAGAAATGGCGATATTACTACAATAGACTTAGTTAAAAATCCCCAACAAAGTCCAATATTTTTAATACCTAAAAATATCAATAACATTAAAAATGCTGAATTAATAACTCCATAATTAAATTTTTTAGAAAACATAAAATTACCTCTCTAACATAATAGTAGTTGGACCAATATTAGTAATAGAAACAATCATATCAGCTCCAAATACTCCTTTTTCAACTTTAACATATTTTTCAAGTTCACAATTAAATGAATCATATAATATACTTGCTTCATTTCCATTTAATGCCTCAACATAACTCGGCCTATTTCCCTTTTTAGTATCAGCATATAAAGTAAACTGTGAAATAGAAAGAATGCTTCCACCATAATCTAAAATACTCTTGTTCATAACACCTGCTTCATCTGGAAATATTCTTAGATTAACTATTTTTTTTGCTAAATAAGAAATTTTACTCATATCATCACCTTCAGTAAAACCTACTAAAACTACTAAACCTTCATCAATTTTACCAACTGTTTTAGAATCAACAACTACTGATGATTTACCACTTCTTTGCACCAAAACTCTCATTTAATAGCCCTCTCTACTTTCTCAATATATTTATTTTTATTCAAAGCAACCATTAATTTATTTAAATGATCAACACTAGTAACATAACAATTCAATTCATAAATAGCCTTATCTTCACGATTTATTGTTTTAATCTCATCAACTCCAACATTTATAATTGAAGCACTTTGAACAATATCTAACATATGATTTTCATTATCAGTTGCATATACTAATAAACATGTTAAATATCTTTTATTAGTGTTAGAATTCCATGCAACTTCTAATGTTCTATCACCAATAGTTTCTAGATTATGACAATTTAGTCTATGAACACTAATACCATTTCCTTTAGTAATATAACCAATAATAGGATCACCATATACTGGATTACAACAATTAGCTAAATTTACTTTAACTTTATCAATACCACTAACCACAATATCAGCATCAACATATTTCTTAGGTACTTTAACAACTTTAGGTGCAGGTAATTCATCATCTTTATAAATAGTATTTATAACATTTCCAACAGTAGCTTTACCATTACCTATACTTAAATATATTTCATCTAAATCATCAACTTTAATAGATTCACATATTTTTTTAACATTTTCATCATTTATAAAATCTGAAAAACTATACTTTCTTTTTCTAAGTTCCTTTTCTAAAGCATATTTACCACGCTCTATATATATTTCTCTATCATTTTTAGTAAAGAAACTCTTAATCTTATTTCTAGCTGCAGTACTTTTAACCATATTAATCCACTCTTTTGATGGAGTAGAATTTTTATTAGTATTAATTTTTACTATATCATTATTTTTTAATTCATAATTAAGTGGAACAATATTATTATTAACAATAGCTCCAACTGTTGTTTCACCAACTTTTGTATGAATATGATAAGCAAAATCAAGTGGTGTAGAACCTTTAGGTAATTCCATTACATCACCTTTAGGTGTAAACACATAAATATTATTATTTAAAACTTCATCTTTAACACTATTAACAAAATCTTCACTACTCATTTTATCATGACTTAAATCAATTATAGATTTAAAAAATTGTAGTTTTTGTTCAGTAGTATTTTGAAGATTTGCTTGTGAATTACTTCCACCATTTTCTTTATAAGCCCAATGTGAAGCAATACCATTTTCCGCAACTTCATCCATATCATAAGTTCTAATTTGTATTTCAAATAACATTCCATCAATACCAAATACAGTAGTATGTAGAGATTGATACATATTAGGTTTAGGCATTGCGATATAATCTTTAAATCTTTTTGGAAGAGGTCTAAATTTAGAATGAATTAAACCAAGTGCTAAATAACATTCTTGTTCGGTATTTACTAATATTCTTAAAGCAAGTAAATCAAAAATATCACTAAATTTCTTTCCCTTATCCATTTTATTATAAATACTATAAATACTTTTACTTCTTCCTTTTATTTCATGAGGTATATGATGTTCACTTAATAAATCACTAACCTCAGTTTGCATATCATAAACCGTTTTATCTCTTTCAAGCTTTGTTTTATTAAGTTTTTCTGCAATATCATAAAAAACATCTGGTTTTAAATAACGTAGAGATAAATCTTCTAATTCACTTTTAATCTTATGAATACCTAAATGATGAGCAATAGGAGCGAGTATATCTAAAGCTTCATGAGATTTTACTTTTTGTCTATCCTCAGGAATAGCCCACAAAGTTCTCATATTATGAAGTCTATCAGCTAACTTTACAATAATAACTCTAACATCTTCACTCATCCCAACAATAATTTTTTTATAGTAATCTATCAAATACTCATTTTCAGTAGAAAAATGTATCTTTGATAATTTGGTAACCCCTTGAACCAACTTCGTTATAACAGGGCCAAATTCCTCTTGCATCTCTTCCACTGTACAATCACAATCCTCTAAAACATCATGTAAAAGTCCAGCCGAAATAGTTTCATAATCAGCATATATACTTATAAGAATTAAGGCAACATTCATCGGATGATAAATGTATGCCTCTCCACTCTTTCTATATTGCCCATCATGCTTCTCCAATGCAAATAAATAGGCTTTTTTAATAATAGCAAGTTGTTCTTCATCTTCAATATATGATTTTGCCTTTTCAAGTATCTCTTCAATAGAAATCTTCTCTATCTTTGACAAAGAACATCCCTCCCCTCATTAACAATTTATTCCTTTTATCTTTTTCTCCTCTAAATCATCTTTATAAACTTTTTTCTTTTTTTCTTCTTTTCCAAGATTTTTCTTTTCTAATAAAATAAATATTAATGTAGCAATAAATATAGACGAATACGTACCAGCAATAAGTCCAAATAACATTGCCATATTAAATGTAAATATACCACTAGATCCAAGTAATAATAATACAACAACAGGAAGTAGCGTTGTAACAGTAGTATAAATTGTACGAGTAAATGTCTCTTGAATACTTCTATTACATATATCTACAAACTTATCATAAGAAAGCTTCTTTTCTTCCTTACTTAAATTTTCACGAATTCTATCGAAGGATACAATTGTATCATTTATTGAATAACCTATAATTGCAAGTACTGCAGCGATAAACATTGAATTAACTTCTAATCGACATATTAAGAATAAACTAAACATTATTAACACGTCATGTATTAAAGCAACAACTCCACCTACAGCATAACTAAATTTAAATCTAATTGATACATATATGATAATACCAAGTAAAGCAATTAAAACAGAAAGAACAGCATTTTTAACTAGTTCACGTTGAACCATATTAGTAACAACACCAACATTTACTTTAGCATCATATTTTTCTTCAAAATAATTATTAACTTCTTTTACTTTTTCTCCATCTAAAGATTTATTAAGTCTAATACTTACTTCTTTAGAAGAAATATCTATATCACTTGCTTTGTATCCTAAAGTTTTTAAATCATTAGTTATATCAGATTTTTTAATTTTTTCATCAGTAACAATTTCAATAGATGTACCACTCATATAATCTATTCCAAGAACAAATCCCTTAGTAAATAGAAGAACACATCCAGCTAAAATTATTAAGCATGAAATACCAAGGCATATATATTTAGGTTTAAAGAAATTAACTTTATGGAAACGATTAGGTTTCTTTTCTTCATTTTTACTTACATCAGGAATATCTTCCTTTTTAATATTTATAAATAATTTAGTTTTATCATTAAAGTAATTAGTCTTAACAAATAATGATAATAAGAATCTAGTTAAATATACCATTGTTACCATAGTAACTAATACAGTAATAATCAACATTGTTGCAAATCCTTTAATACTAGATTCACCAAACATAAACATTATAATTGCAACTATTAAAGTAGTAATATTAGAATCTAATATTGCACTAAAACTCTCTTTTGATCCTTCTTTAAAAGCATTAGGTAAACTCTTACCGCTAAGTAATTCTTCTCTAATTCTTGCATAAGTAATAACATTTGAATCTACTGCCATACCTATTCCTAATACTAAAGCAGCAATTCCAGGAAGAGTTAACACTCCACCTACTACCCAAAAGACAAAGAATACTAAGAATGTATATAACATCATAGATACTGCCGAAATAAATCCAACAAAATGATAAATAAACATCAAAATAATCATAATTGCTGCAATAGCAATAATACCAGCAACTAAAGTAGTTTGTAATGTTTTTGTTCCAAAACTTGCTCCAACTGTATTAGAAGATACTTCAGTTAATTTAGATGGAAGTGATCCACTATTTATTAAATCAACTAAATTACTTACTTCTTCTTGAGTAAATTTACCTTGAATAATTACATCACTTGCAAATCCTTGTGATACAGTAGCTGCAGATAAACAATTAGATTCACTAGTACCACATAAACTTCCTTCTTTAGCATAACTATCTGTTAAATCATTATAATCTAACCAAATAACAATTAAATTTTTACCTTCTCCACGTCCACTAACATCTTTAGTAACTTCATAAAATTTATCTTTATCTTTTACAGATAAAGCAACTGCCGGAGAACCTGTAGAATCTTGTCCAACTTTTGCTCCACCAGCTTTTAAAACATCACTAGTCATTAATAAATTATTATCAACATCACGGAATGATAAAGTAGCAACAGTTGATAATTGACTACGTGCTTCATCTGGATTTTTAACTCCAGCTAATTTAACCCTAATTTTGTCATTTCCCTCAACAATAATTTCAGGTTCACTAACCCCTAAACTATCAATTCTTTTACTAAGTGTTTTATAAGTTGCTGTTAACTTTTCATTTGTCATTTTAGATCCATCAATAGATTCAGCTTTATATAATATTTCAAACCCACCTTGTAAATCTAATCCAAATTTTAAATTATTAAAAAGTGGTACAAATAAAAAACCAACACCTACAACAACAAGCATTAAAAAAACACTAGTTTTTATAACCTTCTTTAATCCTTTTTCATTTTTTTTCATGTCCTCACCTCATATATTATTTCATCAAAAAGTATTCTTCTTATTTTCTAAATAAGATATAATATCATTTTCATTTATATTCATAATATCATCAACTATATCACATAAGTATAAATTATGACTATTTATCCACTTATTTTCAATTAAACAATTCCAAATATCATTACTACTAACAGTAATACCTTTCTTTTTAAAATCATTTTCTCTTATGAACAAACAATACTTTACTCTCTGATATAGTTCCTCTTTATTAGAAAACATATCATTCATAAAAGAATACACCTTCCCTGAATCAATACTATTATAACGAATAAAGAAAAAAAATTAAAGTATTATTCTTTAATTTTTCATATATTTTAGAGTTTTGCTCTAGGAAAAGTATGATAATATACTTCTTTTAATCTATCTGTTGTAACGTGAGTATAAATTTGAGTTGCTTTTATACTCTCATGTCCCAATAATTTTTGAACTGTAATCAAGTCACACCCTTGGTTTAATAAATGAGTCGCAAAACTATGTCTAATCATATGTGGAGATATTTTTTTATTTATACAAGTCTTTTTTATTAACTGATCAAGTACATATCTTACTCCTCTTTCAGTTATTTCATAACCATTACTATTTAAAAATAATGAATCTATATTATTACAATTTAATCTTTCTCTTCCATCACTTAAATATAAGTTTAAGGCCTCTAAACAATACTGTCCAAAACAAACAACTCTTTCTTTATTACCCTTACCAAGTATAATAATAGTCTTATTATTAAAATCAATATCAGAGACTTTAATATGAACTAATTCCCCAACACGAACTCCAGTAGCATAAAGCATTTCTAAAATAAGCAAATCTCTTTGTCCCAAAGGAGTTCTCTTATCAGGTACTAAAAACAACTCTTCCAATTCATTATATTCAAAATATCTTGGTAACTTTTTACTTTTTTTAGGACCATTTACTAGAGAAAAAACATTACTCTTAATAAATCCCTCATTACAAAGATATTTATAAAAACCTCTAAGTGAACTAAGTTTTCTATTTATAGTTGAATTATTATCTTTTTTTTCATCCTTTAAATACATTAAATAAAATCTAATATCACTATATTCAACATCTAAGAAAGATAACTCTTCTCTTTTTAGAAAATCAAAATATTCTAATATATCATCTTTATAATTTAAAACAGTATAAGAAGAATAATTCTTCTGATATTTTAAATAATCTAAATAACTATTCAATTCTTTCAAAAATATCACCTTATTTATTTACTTCATAATTACAATTAGTTATAGAATTAACTAAAAAATCATCTAAATCAACCTCATAGCAAATATCAGTATTTTTCTCTCTAAATAAGAATTTATTATTATCTTTTTTCAATAAAACATAATCATCACCAGTTTTATGAGTCTGCCCCAATACTAAATATAAAGCTTTATTTTCTTCACCTTTTATATTATCAATTGAAACATTTTCAGAATATTCATCTACATTATCAATATACTCATTTTTATCTTTACTAGTGTTAGATTCATTAAATAATATAAACAAAACAATACCAACAATTATTATTATAAAAGCAATAACAATCATCATTAAACTAATTTTTTTTATTTTACCATTCACTTTCACATCCACGCCCCTTTTCGCAAATACCAGAACCTTTAAACTTGAATTTTTCGTCTTCAGAAGAGTGGTCATTTTTCTTATAAATATAATATGTTCCACTATAAATCATAGATCCATCTGGATACCAACGATTATATTCCAGATTTTTAGGATCAGTAAGATCTAAAGCAGAATTTTTAAAATAGAACCATTTTCCTCTATAAGTGTCATAATTACCACTACTATCAGGTAAATTTGCACACCAACCTGTTGCCATAAAGTACTTTTTACCATAACACCTAGTTTTACCTGCAGTCTCATTACCAGTATAGAAATAATACCAGTGATAGTCACCTTTACTAGATACATCTGTTATTGAATTAAACCAGTATAATTTTTTCCAATTTGTAAGGAAAGAACCTTGATAATAATATCGCCAATCACCTCTAAAACTATTAAGATCAACTGGTCTACCATCCTTAAATTCAGAATAGATTCCTTCATATACATTTTCACTTGAATGAGGTGATAATACCCAACCATTACCTAACTTAAAACTAACAGGATATGATAGAGTTTTTCCATCACTAGCAGTTCCCATTGCTGTACAATTGACATCCACAACATATAAGTCAGTGGTATCCAACTTACTAGTAAATCTATATCCAATAACTGAAGAACCATTTTTAATTTCTGATTTAGTATATTTATTTTGTCCAAAACTTGTGTCATTATCTATGATTCCAGCACCTTTAGATAAATTACAAGTAATAGTAACATTAGTGCAATTAGTAGCATTATATTTTACTTCTGCTGGCCCCACATAAACTCCTGGGATCTCCTCCCCAAAACCTGAAGAATTCTTAATAAATGAAGAACCTGTAGTTCCAGAAACAGAAACACTAAGACTAGAATTACCTACCCAATTGGCATACAACGTTATTTCACAATTACCATTACTTGAATCACATAAATCAGTTCCTTTATATACCTTTGTTTGACTATAAGTACCTCCGCCCCCATCATTCCAAGCTTTTTCAAGATTAATCGTAAATCCGCTTCTTGAAATATTAATTAACGAATGATTATCTACATTATATAAACCATTTTGATCATAATAAGTTCCATATGGTATTTTATCCAAATAAATATCACCATTTCTTCTAAAAAAGCCATCACTACCAACAGTAATACTACTACCATGAGGATCTATTAATACTCCACCATTTATATGATATTTTACTAATGACAAATTAACAGTCCACATTGCATATAAAGTAACAGAACAACTTTTCGAAGAAGCATCACAAAAATCACTAGCTGAATAAACTGATGACTGATTAAATGTTTTACCAGTTCCATCTGCTTTTGTATTCCATACATTATCACCATCTATATGGTAATGACTCTTAACAATATTAATTGCATCCTTATTATTATAATTATACAATCCATCATTACTTAAAGTTTCACCATAAGGGACTTTATGAAAATCATCTTTTCCGTTATAAGTAATATTACCAGAAGAATCAACACTTACTCCAGGACCAACTTGATTAGCCAAATTACCACCATTTAAATTATATTTAATAGTTACAGAATTTGCTTTTCTCCATTCTGCTCTAACCTTTATATTGGATTTTGCAACTGTGTTTTCATCTACTATATCACCAGATGAAGTTTTCCAATTAACAAAAGCATAATTTGTACGTGTAGGAACACATAAACTTCCCCAGTAAGCAGTCTTGCCTTCATCAAAATGAACTTTTTTAGTCTTGCTACTACATCCACTTCCACCATTATCATCATAAGATAATTTATATTCACTAGCAACTTTATAATCAAAATCTTTTGTCTTATAGTTACCAGCTAAATCAGAAACAGTAACATAAACTTTATGAATATTATTATCATAACTATCACTTATTTTTAAATCTTCATCTAAATAATTAATCTCTTTATCTCGTAAATCTATATAATTACTATAAGTTAAATAACTATTATTTTTTTTAGCACATTTATCTTCATCAATTGAAAAACACATTTTAATTTGTGATGAATTTGACTTGTCATCAACAACATCAAGTACAAATTTAGGTACTAAATTATTATATAATTTATTTTTTTCAGATGTTATTAATGTAGATGATTCACTAAAATCAGGAGCAACATTATCAACACTAAATGGTCCAGAAGAAATATAATTAATATCTGAATTAACAGCATTTACCCATGGATTCATAAAAATATCATTTAATCGATCAATTCTAACAAATAAATAATACTGACCAGTAACCCCTGCTGGTGTAGTAATATCATCTGAATTAACAATAATATTACCTTCCTTCATATCATTTTTTTGTTTTTCAATTGTTGGAACAGACTTAAAATTAACATGTTTCCAACTATCACTACTTATTGAATTGTAATCATTATTTAAACTCCAAGCATATGACAAACCTATATCTGGATTGATACCAAAAGAACTGCTTAATTTTATATTAGCCGTACGCTTCTTTTTATTAAATAATTCTGAAGTAGTACCAACAATTTTAACATCAATTGAACTTTTATCATTACCAGTACAAGATACATCACTTGAAGGATATTTATAACTAATTTCCCCGTTTTTATCTTCTAATATTTTATTCTTATCTGCACCGCAACCCAATACACCAGTATAATAATATTGACCATCAAGTTTTAAAATTCTAACTTTAGAATAATCACTATTACAAGAAATATTACTAATCTTAATGTCTTTTAATAGCTTAGCCTCGTTTAATGTTTGAAAAGATACTCTTGCACAACCATTTTCATTTTTACCAAATAAATCTTCTGAGTACGAATCATTATACAATTTAGCACTAGCAATCATAGAATCCATATATGTTTTATATTGTCTTTCATTACGACTATTACTTAATGTTCTAAGTAAAGGAATAGATAATCCAGAAATAATTCCTAATATTACAATAGCAACTAATAATTCAACTAATGTAAAACCTTTTTTATTCATATTATCACCTTCTATTATTATTTTAAAAGAAGTAATAAAATAAGTCAAAAAAAAAAAGAAAGAAATGTTATTTCTTTACATTAGTTTTATCCATATCAAATAAATTACTAGAATATAATTTATAATTATCATCACATTTTTCAATTATCTCAGATGAACATTTTCCTCTCTCATCAATTATTGAAAGATAAGAAGTATAATTATTCAAATACTTATCAAATATATCATAACTAGATAATATATTTCTTAAAACATGATAACTATCTCTAGCCCATCCACCATCTGCATATTTTATATTATTAATATATTTAAATCTTCCTTCAATAAAATAATTAACAAATTTATCATATAAATTAGTTTTTTTATACATAACTAGTGAATAAAAAGCAGAATCACTTTTCATTCTAACACAAAAATTATCAATAATAGAATCATTAATTACATAATCTGCTTTTTTATCAAGAGATAATTCTGCTACATCTCTAATTTTTTCTCTATTCTTAAACAACGGTTCTTGAAAATACAATCCCTTTTTAGATTCATTACAAATAAAAACATCATAATCAATATCATCAATATAATTATCTAGATATAATTTTTTTAATAACTCTTCACTAGATTCAAAATTAGTTGTATATAAATCTATATTTTCTAATCTTGACTTTATCCCCTTTATAAAAGATATATTAACTATCTCATTTTTTTTATTATTTCTTCCAATTAAATAGTATTTATTTCTAAAACTCATATATATCCCCCTTAACAAGTCCATATTATACCACAAAAAAAGCAAATTTAAAAGTATTTGCTTTTATTTAGTATAATCACATGAAGAACATTTAATACTATTATTCTTTTCTACAAGCATTTCTCCGCATTCTGGACATTTTGACCCAGTTGGTTTATCCCAATAGGCAGTCTTACATTTAGGGTAATTATTACATCCATAGAAAACTTTACCTTTTCTACTTTTCTTTTCAATTATTTTTCCAGAACAATTAGGACAATCACAAATTTCTATTATCTCTACTTTTTCTTTCTTTATATATTTACACTCTGGATAATTACTACAAGCTACAAATTCACCAAAACGTCCTTTTCTAACAACAAGAGAATTTCCACACTCTGGACATTTTTCTCCTGTTTCCTCAGGCCCATTCTTTTCCATATCAGAAAAAGCATTTTTTACACGAGGTTCAAATAAATCATAAAATTTTTGTAAAACACTATTCCAAACAAGTTTCCCGTCAGCAACACTATCTAAATCTTCTTCCATACCACGAGTATAATCAGTATTTATAATATCACTAAAAAACTCTTGCAATTTATCAGTAGTCTCAATACCAATTTTTGTTGGTTTAAACTTCTTATCTTCTAAAACAACATAATCACGAGATTTTATAGTATCAATAATAGTTGCATAAGTAGAAGGTCTTCCTATACCCAACTCCTCTAACTCTTTAATAAGTCGCGCTTCACTATATCTACTAGGTGGTTGAGTAAAATGTTGACTACATTCAACATTAGTAGTACTACAAACATCTTTATCTCCTATCTCTGGTAAAATAGTATTTTCATTAGATTCATAATCTTTATAAACTTTTAAATATCCATCAAAAATCATGATACTACCAGTAGTTTTAAACTTATAATCATTATTATCAAAAATGATTACTGTTTGATTAACAACTGCATCTGCCATTAAAGACGCAAGTGTTCTTTTATATATTAAACTATATAATTTAAATTCATCATTACTTAAAAACTTCTTAACAGTAATAGGATCTCTTAATACACTAGTAGGTCTAATAGCTTCATGAGCATCTTGAACATTCTCATTTTTCTTAGCTTTTTTTACATAACCAACATATTTTTTACCATAATTCTCTTCTATATATTTTAAAGCAGGTCTAACAAAATCATCACTTAAACGAACAGAATCAGTTCTCATATATGTAATTAAACCGACAGTTTCATTTTCAAGATCAATTCCTTCATATAGCTTTTGTGCAATACTCATTGTCTTTCTAGCTGAAAAACCGAGCTTAGTAGATGCTTCTTGTTGAAGAGTTGAAGTGATAAAAGGAAATTTACTCTTTCTTTTCTTTTCTTTCTTCTCAATAGATTCAACTATATAATCAGTTGAAAGTGCATTTAATACAGTATTAGCTTCTTCTTCATTATGAAGTTCTATTGTATCATTTTTATACTTAAATAATTCCGCTTCAAATTCATCAAAAATAGCAACAATTTTCCAATATTCTTCTGGATTAAATGCCTCTATCTCTCTTTCCCTATCAACAATAAGTTTCAAAGCAACACTCTGTACTCTACCAGCTGACTTGGCTCCTATTTTACTTTGAAGTAATTTACTTAATCTAAATCCAATAATTCTATCTAATATTCTTCTAGTTTCTTGACTCTTCACTAAATTATCATCTATAACAGTAGGATTATTAATTGCCTCAATTACTTTATCATGAGTAATTTCATTAAAAAGAACTCTTTTATAATTATTATCTTTTATACCCAATGCATCTTTTAAATGCCAAGCAATTGCTTCTCCCTCACGATCAGGGTCGCTCGCAAGATATACAATACTGCTATCTTTAACATCTTTTTTTAATTCTTTAATAACACTATTTTTTCCCTTAATAGGAATATAACTAGGTTTAAAACCATTATCTAAATCAACCCCAAGTCCATACTTACCTGTAGTTGCTAAATCTCTAATATGTCCCTTTGAAGAAACTACTTTATAATCTTTTCCCAAATATTTCTCAATAGTTTTACTCTTACTAGGACTTTCTACTATCACTAATTTTTTTTGCATATCGTCAACTCCTCAAATACTTATACTAACAAAAATATATTTTGTCAATCACTATTTTATTCTTTAATACTATTCTCTAAATAATTCTTAACTGGAGCATAACTCTTACGATGCTCATTAATTATACCATATTTTTCTATTGCTTCTAAATGCTTTTTTGTAGGATATCCAACATTATTCTTAAAATCATACATTGGATATTCTTTATCTAATTCAAACATCATTCTATCTCTTGTAACCTTTGCTAATACAGATGCAGCACTAATACTAATACTTTTTAAATCTCCTTTAATAATTGGAGTAAAAGGAATATCAATATCTAATTTCATCGCATCTGTTAATACATAATCAGGTTTTATTTTACAATTATTAATAGCCATAATCATAGCTTCTTTTGTTGCTTCATAAATATTAATTTCATCAATTCGCTCACAAGATACAATTCCTATTCCATAAGAAATAGCTTGTTTTTTAATTTCTTCAAAAAAATAATCTCTTTTCTTTTCACTTAATTTTTTACTATCCGTTAATCCATCTAAATGAAACACCTCAGGAAGAATACAACAAGCCGCAACAACCGGTCCTACTAAAGGACCCCTACCAACTTCATCTACTCCTCCAATTAATTTATAACCAGCCTTATGTAACTCTCTTTCATTTTTATATGTATCACGACAATCAATTATTAATTGAATCTTTTTAATAATATTTTTATTAAGAGGATCATTTTCTAATACCTTAATTCTTAATAAATCTTCCAATCTCATAAAATGAAAATCATTAACTAGAGTATATTCCTTATTATAATCATCAATATTCATTACAAAACAATCATAACCCTTACTATTATTATTCGAAATCCAATCTAATTTTTCATATATTTTTTTTGAACAAACAAGATTAATTACATCAGTATTTTTAATTACACCTAAACATACTAAAGCAGCATCACCTACTACTAAGTATTCTTCTTTATCTAAATTTAATTCATTTAATTTCAAAAAAATCTCTTTTTTAGTCACAAAACCACCTACATTCATTTTGACAAGAAATAACAAAATATGCAAGAAAAATAATAAATATTATTATCAAGCAAAAAAATGATATAATATTATCAGGAGATAATAAATATGAAAAGAAAAGTAATATTAACCGTTGCAAATGAAGAACAAAAACAAATTGCCAAGGAATATATAAAAAAGCAAAATAACAGCTTATTTCATAAATACACCTTTTATATATTAATAAGTGCTAATGGTACTGGAACTGCCCTATTAGATGTAGTCAGATGGAAAGAAAAAAACAACACCAAAGAACCAATATTAGTAATAAACTCTGGAGGAAAATCTACAAGAACTCCATTATTTTCTAAAAGAGGTAAAATAATGATTCCTCTTCCCTCTACCAATAACAAAAACAAAATGATTTTAGATGAATTATTAGAATTATATTCCAAAATAGAAAATAAAATAAAAATACCTGGCGTACTTATAATGACTGCTGATTCAATATGTGAAAATGTCAACATAACAGAAGATATAACAGAATCATGTGCAATATCTATTATGGCCGATAAAGAATATGGTCCAGACCATGGTGTTTTCATAAAAGAAGGTAATTATGTAAAAGGTTTTCTTCATAAGAAAAGCTTAGATATTTTAGAAAAAGAAAATGCAATAATCAATAATAATATAATGATTGATACTGGAATTTATTTTATTAAAGAGGAACATTTAGACTTATTATATAACAACTACAGAAAAGATTATCAAAACGACCTATTTTTAGATTTTTATACTCAAATGGTTCAATATATAATAGATAAAGATAAAATGCTATTGCTTCTATTAAAAGATGCAATCTTCTATCATTTAGGAAATTATAAAAACTATTTTGATTACCTTCAAAAAAATAATATAAAATTTATAGATTCGATATATCCACCTAAATATAATGATAAAAAAGTCTTTTTCTATCACTCAAAGATTTCTGAAAACGCCACCATAGAAGATAATGTTGCTATCTTTAATTGTGATATTAATGAAGGAACAATTAAAGAAAACACTATTGTATACAAAGACAAAGATGAAATCATATATGACAAATTCTAATAATCACACAAACAAAGAAAATTATTATCTAATAATTTTCTTTATTGTTTTACATTTTTCTTTTTGAAATTCATCAACTCTTCTAATATCTCTTTTTAAAACATTTAATCCTCTAGATCTTAAACTAGACTCTAATACAGAAACTAAATCAATATCTAAATAATTCTCTAAATATTCAAAAAACTCTGGATAAAAATAACCCAGTATTTTAAAATCATCAATACTATAAAAATTATATATATCATTTTTATAAAAAAATTCTTTATTTATATGATTTAAATTTAATGAATATTCAAAATCATATAAAGGACTTAAATGAATACCTTTATTAGAGTATTCAAGCATAATATTATCACTATATCTATCTATCTGTCCCATGTAAAAGTCTAGTGCAAATAACTTTAATAATTCTCTTTCCAAATCTTTTTTATTATTATCATCCTTTGTCATATTTAAAAGACCATAAAAATTATTTTTATATTCTGAAAAATCAAGTTCATTAATTTTATAATAATCACAATTATCTTTTCTAAAATCATATGATCCAATTTCATAATAATAATTATATTTTTTTAAATCCTTATATAAACATTTATTTTCATTTGCATAATCATCTTTTGTTAATACAAAATAATGAGCTGAAGGAATATTATTCATTTTACATAATTCTTCACCAACAAATTCAGAAATATTAAAAAATTTTGTAAAGACTTTATCTTCATCAAAATTTACAATTCTAATCTCTGTAGAATCATTTAAATAATCTGTAGCTTTCATTATAATCTATCAAAAGTAATATTCTTAAAATAACCACTCTTAACATCATTTATTATGATGTCAGAGACTCTATCATAATCAACAATACCACCCTTTGATAATGCACCTCTCCTCTTTCCAATTGTCTCATATGCTTCAATAAAATCATCTTCAATACTACTAATACCATATCTTTCATATAATTTATCTGGATACAATGTATATAGTTTTTTCAATATAAAACATGCAATTTGATCTTTATTTAAAATATCTTCTTTTATAGATGAAAATGAAGCTAATATGTGGGCATTTTCTTGATTCTCTAATTTTGGCCATAATATACCAGGAGAATCTAATAATTCTAGATCTTTATTGATTCTAATCCAAGATAAAGATTTAGTAAATCCAGGAGTATTCCCAACACCAACAGCTTTTTTACCGACTAGTTTATTTATCAAAGTACTTTTACCAACATTAGGTGCACCCACAATTAAACATCTACATGATCTAGTCTTTAATCCTTGCCTTAGACGCCTAGAATTAATGCTATCCATAATCTTATTAGTTTCTTCAAATAATTTATTTGTATTACCATTAATCAAATCAATTGGAACAACTTTATATCCTTCTTCTCTATACTTATCTAAGATCTTATTAGTTTCAACAACATCACATAAATCCATCTTTGTAACTATCAAAATTTTAGGTTTATCTTTTATCAAATCATCTATATCAATTATTTTAGAAGAAATTGGCATTCTCCCATCAATTACTTCATAAACAATATCAATAAGATTTAATTTTTCACTAATCTCTCTCTTAGTTTTTGCCATATGTCCAGGAAACCAGTTTATATTAGTTTTATTATCCATAGGAATCACTCCATTTCTAATCAATTATAGCATAAAAAAGACGAAATTTATTATAGTTTCGTCCATTTTTAAGTCATTTTTATGTTCTTAGATTTTACGTAATCAAAACTTTATTGGTTTTTACTTGGACATATGGAAACTATAATTTCTTACAACTAGTAATCTCTTTATTATAACCATTTTCACATGCTAATGATATTTGTCCATTTGAAATTAAGTATGTTTCGCCATAAATACTAACGTTACCATCATTATCAATCAAAATATGACTGCCATTGCATTGTCCGTATATTATTCTATTATTTGATTCTGATAATATTGCATTTCTTTGGTATTTTTCAGATTCATCAAAATTAGAATCATCTAATATAAAATGAGGTTCAATATTAATATTGGTTAATCCTAAACCTTGGAAAAATTCTGGTTCTGATTTTTCCATTTCTTCAGGACTATTAAATACATCATCTGCCATATTAATTGCTCCAGCACTTTGTCCAATAATTAATCCATTAAAGTTTTCTAGTTTTTCTCTTAAATGAATTTTTTTAAAAAATTCATTTTGAATATATGTATCTCCTCCACTTAAGAAAATCATATTTGCTTTATCTATGTATTCTTGAGCATTGTCTACTGTTGAACTATCTAATACTAAGTATTCATTAAAAGAAATACCAGATAATTTAAGTCCTTCAAATAATAATTTAGTATATAATTCTATCTTTTCTTTATCATCAGGAGAAGATGCAATAAATAATATTGCGTTATTACCATTCAAACTATTTTTTATTTGATTGACAATTCCATTAGAATTATCTAATTCATTAGTTACTTTTTCTCCATTTACTTTATGATAATGTTTAAAATCACTCATTAATATTTTTATCATAATTTACCTTCTTTCACGTGTTTATAAAATTATTTCAATTTTTTATTATTAGGTTGCATAATCACCATATTAATTCCTCAACTATTTTGAATTAAAAATAGTCATTTTTTACTAATTTTTGGCTATGTTAACATATTTTTATATAAAACAGGAACTATCCGTGGAATTTTTATTTTTCTATTAATTTATCTTCATCTATATATCGGTAGTTTAAAGAATTGTCTTTAGAAATTGCATTTAATCCTGTAACTTCTTCATAAAACTCTTTTGTTTTCTTCGCAACACTACCACCCTTTTTAGCAACTTTTCTATTTTCAGAAAGGCCAATTGGTTTTTCTCTTTGAGCGATATGTCTTGTCGTTAGTTCTCCCAAATCTGTCAATGCAACTTCAATATCAGTCATATTGTCTCTTAAATTTTCCTTATGAATACCTTTATATGATTTATACTCTTGGGCATTCATTCCTGACCATTCTTTATAGATCTCATTTGTTAAAATACCATATTCAAAGTCTTTTGTAATTCCTCCATCTTTCCAAATATCAGTTAATTTATTTCTATCTAGTGTTGCTTTTATTCTAGCTTCAATCCATTTATCATCATATCCTTTTTTTCTATAATAGTCTATCGCTCTCTTAATAGCTTTTTCAGGATCAAATACTTCATCTATTCTTTCGCTACCTAACTGAGCTAACCATAATTTAAATGGTTCAGCTTTGGGAGAAGGAACTGATTCAATCAATCTTAGAATACCTTTCGTATCAAGTGTATCTGTTTCTCTCATTTTTCCATCTTTAGCTTTTAATTTCAACTGCACGATTTTTTCGTGCACTTCACTCCCTTCATCAATTAACTTTCTTTTTAAGTCACTCCAGTAGTTTCTTGGAATATTAGCATCAGTTAATGCAGCTATTACATCTACGACACTAAAGTAATAATCTTCTTTTTCAGAATCCCAGATGCTTCTAATTTCTTTTCCTTCAAATAGATTTGTAATTGTAGATAATTTATTATTCATTTAATTCCCCCTAACAATAATTTTTCATCTAATAATATTATACTATATTATTTATAATATCAAACGTTTTTTCGGTATAAAAATATATAATATAAAAAATTAAAATAAGGGGAGGTTCACAGTACAATCTCACTACTCAACTTCTACCAAAAAATGCATATTTTTTTATTAGTAAACCATAAAAAAAACACTTTTTAGTGAATTTTTTGCAAAAAAAGTGTAAGATCTAAATATTAAAAATTTCGTTGAAAAATAAAGAAATCATATAAGGGGTCCACAAAAACAATTACAACCAATTGATTGCGGTATTATTAAGACTTTTTTCGTTTTTCATTCTAATCACTTCCTTTAGCTTTAGTTGTTAATTCTATATGATTTCCTTCACTATCAATAAATTCAACTACATAATTATTATCTATTTTTGTTAAAGGAAAACAAATCTCTAGCTTTTCTATTTTTCTTTTTAGTGTTTCTATACTATCTACTTCTATACTTGGCAAACAATTACTTCCAAAGGTATGATGCTCATTCATTTTTTGATATGCAAATCAAATCTAAAACCATCAACATCAAATACAGAATAAATAGAATCATTTTTTATAGGACTTTTTTCAAAAAAACTTGTATAAAAATTGATAGCTCTTTCCATATCATTAACACAAATATACAATGACTTTATTTTCACTAACGTATCATCTCCAATTAATTATTATTCTCTTCTAAATATTTATTGTAAAACTCATCCATTGAAGAAATATATTTTTGATCTTGTATTACTCTATATTTCTCATATTCATTTTCTGCTTTTTCAATCGCTTCTTTATGTGAAACATTGCCAGAATTATCTAGCAATTTTTTTCTTCTAAATTTTAATAAATCATCGGTTGCATTTATCCAATCCTGCATAGTCATAACATGTCTTTCTTTGGCCTCGTCTTCTGCAAATACTAAAAATATATTTGTTAAATCATTTAGCTTAGAAAGTTCTTCTTCATTCAAATAATTTTTAGCAACACTTACATCATATTTATATATTAATCCATCAGGAGAATTTTTCCAATTAGTTAAGCCCATATGTTCTTTTTTTGAATCAGCTCTACTATATATTAATTCTGCTGCAGTATGTCCACTAATTGCATAATGAAGCTTATTTTGTACTATTTTAAAGAATGTATATGCTTCTTCTGACTTCGAATTGTAGTCAGTTGAAGTTACAATAAATAAATCTGTTATCTTTTGATAAGACATTCTTTCACTTACACGAATTGTCTTAATTCTTTCAAGTAGTTCATCAAAGTATTTTGTATCATACTTATTTCCTCTAATGAATCTTTCATCATTTAAAGCAAAGCCTTTTTGAATATATTCTTTTAATACTTTGGTAGCCCATATTCTAAAATCAGTAGCTTTTTTTGAATTAACTCTATATCCAACAGCGATAATAGCATCTAAGTTATATATTTTTGTTTTATAGTTTTTACCATCAGAAGCAGTTACCGAGGAATCCTCGGTAACTGAAGTTTCATCAAGTTCTTTGTCTTTAAAAATGTTTTTTAGATGTAAAGAAATATTATCAGTACTACAATCAAAAACTTTTGACATTCCTTTTTGTGTAAGCCATAAAGTTTCATCTTTGTATATTGCATCAACAATAATATCACCATCACTATTTTTATATATCAATAAATTATTAGATTCATTCATATTACACCATCCTTTCTATTGGTCTTGACTAGCTGTTCTCACCATATCAATTCCTAAGCAATTTTTACTTATAATTACCATATTACCACTATTTTTCATCAATTTTAGTAAATTATATTCTAAAACATGCAATATCTATTTTAACTTTTCCTTTTTATTACAAGGATTTGGGAGTAGTCTTGACTAAATTGTTATTAACCAGTTTATATTAGTTTTATTTTCACTATTCATTTGGATCAACTCCTTTATCAGGCAATGATTTCATTAATAAATCAAAATCGCTTTGTAGTTCTTTCATTTCTCTTTCTCTATATATTTGAAATTCTTTTTCGGCTTTTTTTATTGTTTCTTCATGAGATACTTTACCATTACCTTCAAGTATTTTTCTTCTATTTAATAATATTTGATTATCAAGTTCTGCAACCCAATCATTCATTTTCATTGTTCTTTGTTCCAAAGCTTGTAATTCTGCAAAGTCCAAGAATTGAGATACTAATAAATTTAATCTTTGAAGTTCAATTTCTGATAAATAATTTTTTGCTATTTTAACATCATCTATTGTTACATAATTACCTTTAAAATTAGTCATTCCAATATATGGTTTTTCGTTATCTACTCTGTTATATATTAATTCTGCTGCGGTTTGTTCGTGTACTGCATAATGTAATTTATTTTGAACAGTAGCAAAGAATTTTTTTGTTATTTCACTTCTAGGGTCATAATCTACTTGTTGCATAAATATCAGTTACTTGTTGATAAAAATTCCTTTCACTAGAACGAATATCTCTTATTCTTTGAAGTAATTCCTTAAAATATCTATTACCACCAAGACTCAATCTATTATCGTCCATAGTAAAACCTTTTTGTATATATTCATGTAATCTTTGTGTAGCCCAAATTCTAAATCTTACAGCTATATCAGATTGAACTCTATATCCTAAGGCAATTATCATATCCAAATTGTAATGGTCTATACTTCTTTTAACTTCCCTGTTACCTTCTTTTTGAACTTGCAAGAATTTCTTGCAAGTTGATTTAGGTAGTTCATTATCGTTATAAATATTATTAATATGTTGTTCTATATTCTGCCTTGTAGTTTTATAAATATCAGCAAGTTGATATTTTGTTAACCAAACATCCTCATCAATAAATTTAACATCTACGCAAGTTTTGCCATCTTTATCTTCATATATTAATACTTCATTTTTATTATCCATAATTGCCTCCTTTACTATTATTCAATATCATTTCTTCTTACAAAATCATTATATACCCAATCAGGTGCGTAATCTAAAACATATGATAATTCATCAATTAATTCTTTTTTAGTCATTGAACTAATATACTTTCGTGTTTTATTATATAACTTTTCTTGATAATCTTCATATTCTTCTTGCAATCTTTCTTGTTCTTCTTCAAAGTTTTTTGCTTCTTTTGGAAATGCAGTAAAGAATGTTGCTACTATATGCTTACATATTATTCTTTTTCCATTTGCTAATGGACAAGTACAAGTGGATTTTCTAGGGTGTGATACATCTAAATAAACGTTATAATTATTAGTACCAATTACTGTACTTGTATATTCATAATCATTTATTTTTTTCAAATTTATTATTTTATTTTTTTTATAATAATCTAATCCTCGCCAACATGAAGCACCACTAGCTGATGAAATTACACTCATTTTAACACCTCCATTACCACGAACTACTTTACCGTAATCATAGTACTTTTTTATTATTAGGTGGCGTAATCACCTCAATAATTCCTATCACTTTTTGCATAAAAAATAGTCATTTTTTACTGATTTATATCTATTTTAACATATTTTTGTATTAAACATGCAAGATGTTATATCTCTCAATTCCTTATTTTATTGAAGTTTTCTTATGTTCTTGTATAAATCGTAATCAACCAGTTTATATTAGTTTTATTTTCATTCATAGAAATCACTTTCTAATGACCAAATTATAACATAAAAGAGTAGATTCCTCTACTCTATCTCCTTGAAATACTATTAGTTTATTTCAAAACAATTATTTGGACATCTGACAATCATTTTTCACTTAGTAATGATATTTATACGTTTTCATCAAACACTGCTGTTAATTCAGTAGCCCCACTTACAGTTATTTCTAATTCGGAATCAGTTGAATAATCCTTATTATCTTTAGTCCATTTTACAAATTTATAACCAGCATCAGCCTTACAATTAATTTTAACATTCTCTGCCTTATCAAGTTTTACATAAACTTGTTGATTTGGCCTTTCATCATTAAAATCTATTTTTCTCGCATCATCAATGTAGTATGAAACTTGTCCTAACCCTTCAGTTTCTAATAATAAATAAATATCCCCTTTACTATCAATTACCTCTTCACTCTTATTATCTTGTTTATTATTTCTACAACCAGCCAAAACAAATAAAGAAACAAATAGCACTAAAACAACAAATAGATTAGATATTTTTTTCATATACAACTCACCTTTTAACTAGATTATATCATACTTCTAATTCTACTATTTATTAAATATAACTATTTTTTTTCATAGCAATTAAATTATCAACAATCATACTAACAGTCATTGGACCTACTCCTCCTGGAACAGGAGTAATAAATAAAGCTTTGTCTTTAACACTTTCATAATCAAAATCACCACATAAAGAATTATTTATTCTGTTAATTCCAACATCAACACAAATAACACCATTCTTAACATAATCACCAGTAATTAATTTAGGAATACCAACAGCACTAATAACAATATCAGCATTCTTTGTATATAAATGCAAATCTTTTGTTTTAGAATGACAAAGAGTTACCGTTGCATCTCTATTCTCTAAAGCTAAAGCTAATGGCTTCCCAACAATATTACTTCTTCCTATAATACAAACATTTGCCCCTTTTAAACTGATTTTATAATGTTCTAACAATTTAATGATACCTTTAACAGTACAAGGTATTATTGTTTCATTATTTATATATAAGTTATAAATATTATTCTTAGTAAGCCCATCAACATCTTTAGATGAATCAATTAATTCTACCATCTTATTAAAATCAATACCTGGAATAGGACTTTGTAAAATGATACCAGTTACTTTGGAATCATTATTAAGATTATTTATCAATTCTTTAAGACTTTTCTCATCACCATTATCTATATGATAAAGATTAACTTTTACTCCAACAGACTCACAATATTTAATTTTATTTCGAATATAAATATCACTAGAGATATTATTACCAACTTGAATAATTGAAAGTAAAATATCTAAATCAGATACAATTTTTTTATATTCAGAAACTAACTCATCACTGTATTTTTTTCCATCAAGCAATTGCATCTTTTCACTCCTCCACTTAAAAATTATATCAGAAAAGAGTAGATCATTCTACTCTTTCTTAATTAGTGATAATCATTTACATAAATTTATTTTAACCATTACTCAATACATTTTTTTCTATATGCCAAATAAATACCACCGATAACTATGCCAACAATAGTCAATACAAATACAATACCACTAATTGTTTCAGGATTAACTATACTCAGTTTTAAAGTACTGTAATTGGATATACGATTATTAAAAGAAGTAGTATAAACCTTGTTTCCATCATGAATATATTCAGCATTTTTTCCAAGTATAAAATTAGTTGAATCAGCATCCACAACAATTATTTTTAAAGCATCATTATTTTTATTAATAAAACCATTATCAATAACAGTTATTTCACCTAAAGAAGCGATTGATGGTACATCTGTTATTGACTCAGAAACAAATTCTGAATTTTTTATTAAAAACTTGCCAAGAGAAATAACCGGTGAATAACTAGATAATTCTAAAGTAGTATTTTTATTTGAAGCATAAAACTTAGAATCAATAATATCTAATCCATTAGTAACAATTCCAGATGATAAAGAAACTGTAGTATTATTGAATGTAGTTTTTCCATGAATAGTAGCTTTTTCATCTATTTTTAAACTACCTCCACTTACTTCTAAATCACCATTAAATACTTGTACATAACCACGATTTGAATTCTTACCAACCACAATAATCTCAGAGTTGATATAATTAGTATTTTTATCAGACACAATTCCTTCATCAACTTCAATATGAGATTTATCAATTATCATTTTCCCATCATGAGCTTCTAAATAGCCTTTTTTTGAATTATTTCCAGTAATAATGACACTAGAATTTTTAACAGTCAAATCATTCAAAGCATAAACATCTTTATCGGCATTCACTGAAGAATTTAATATAGAAAGATTGCCATTTCCAGATTGAAGATACCCATTATTACTATAACTACCACTTAAAGTTACCGTAGAATCCTCTACCATCATATCAGCACCACTTGTAATACTATTAATAACATTAACAATAGAATTTTTAATTGTCATAGCCCCACTTGATGATTGTATCCATCCCTGATTATGATCATTAAATTGTTTAGCATATATACTTTCTTTATTAAGTGCATTTATAGTAGAATCAATTATTTCTATATTTTCTCCACCCTGAATACCAAACAAAAATGATACTTCAGAATTACTAAACTTAATATCATTAGGAGCTTCCATATAACCCCATTCATCATCTAAAACCACTTTAGAATCACTAATTGTTATTGAACCTTCTTCAGTATATATTCGTCCTTCAGCATAAATATCTGAATTATTTTTTATAAATATATCCCCATAATAAGAATGTATATTACCAGTTGCTGTATTATTTGTAGATTCAACAAATCCATAAGTATTTTCACATGTTATTATACTATTATCAATAATAATATCATCTTCTGAATTGATGGAACCTTCTGAATAATAATCATGCCCCTCAAGATAAATTGCAGAATTTTTAATTTCTAACTCACCATTAGCAGTAATTGAATATCCATGTGCCTTTAAATTTTCAATTAACAAATCACCATCATTCCAAATAACAATACCAATTAAATCAGCAGTATCTTGTTTAACTTCTAATCCATATAAAGAACTACTAATTTCATAATTTGCTTTTTTTAAAATAGTAAGTTCATCATCTTCAAATATAAAAAAATCATCAAAATTAGTTATTTCTTCACCTGTATAATAATTCCATCCTTGAACCGAAGATAATTCATCATAATCATCAATAGAAATTCTAATATTATCATAAATATCATCTTCAACTGCATACACATTAGGAATAAATAAAATCGTAAAAACTAATAATAAAACTAAAAATATTTTTCTAAACATAACTACTCTCCTATACTACTAAAGTATACATAAAAAAATAAAATCACTCAAGGTTAATTATTTATCACTATACACTTATTTACTTATTTTTTATAAAAAAATTCAATAAATTCTTATTTTATAAAAAGCATAATAAAAGAATACCAAGGGTATTCTTATTTTAATAAACTAATTATTACAAGTAGTGCACCTGCTATAAATAAACTAATTATACCTAAAAACATTCCTTCAACTGCTCCACTATATCTATTATCATCTAATGTTTTTACATATTGTTTAGCTTTTTCATTCTCTTTAGACATTTCATTGTTCTTATTATAAACATCAATATAATTATTCCATTTTTTGCGATCTTCTTCATCTAAATTTTCAAGTAATTCAGGATATTCAATAAAAGTCTCAATTTTACTGATAGTATCTTCATCTAATTCATTAAAATCAACACTTTCTTTTTCTAAAGAATTATCTTCAAAATCATTTGCCAATGCTTCCTTTTGATCCACTTCATTATAAGATGTATTAACTGTTTCAGAAGTATTTATATCATTTACATTAGTTTCTAAAGAATTAGGTTCTTGATCAATAAAAACATCTTTTTCTTTGTCATAAACAATTTCTCTTATATTATCATCTTGATCTAAATAAAATAAATTTTCAATATTAATTTTTTGAACGCCTAACTCAGTAGCATGATTAACTAAATAATCTAACTTTTTCTTTTTTTCATCACTCATAGAACTTATTAAATGACTATATTTATCTATCTCATCTACATAAATCATTTTTAATTCAATATCATTATTTAATCTCTCTTGTTCCAACATTTCATTAGTATTATTCTTATCATCATTAGTTTGAAACTCTTTGTTGAATGTTTGTTTTTCTTTTAATTGTTCTGTTAAAGACATATCTTTTCTATTTTCTAAAATAACTATTCGTTCTAACTTAGGTGAATAAAACTTAAATATCTCGATTCCACTATCTAATTTCTTATTTTCAATTTTAGATATATCAAATCCATATGCTTCCTGTATAGCCTTAGTATCTTCATCAACACCTAAACTCTTTTCTTGTTCCTTTTGATATGCTTCAACATATTTAATTCTTTCTTCTAAAGGCATATCAACAATTCTTTTTAACTCTGCATCATTTTGAACCAATTCATTAATGGTCGCAATCAATTTTAACTGTTCATCAGTAAAATTAAATTCCTCATTTTTTGCCTGTTTTTCCTGAAATTCATTCAACATCTTCAAATAAAAAATAAAATTATCTTTATCCATAATATCACCATCCTAATCATATTTATTAACTTTTTTTAGATTCAAGATACATGAACCTTTTTCTTTTTCTTAGAAAAAACTAAATCCATAAAATAAGAAAGATTTCTAATAACAGTCATTTCAGCAATTGCAAAAACCAAACATAAAGCTACTGCTTTAATAGAAATATCATCAATATCAAATATATTATATAAATAATTAGCACTAATAATAAATCCAAATATACAAATAGCAAAAACCATAATATGATATTTATTTATTGGTCTAGTTATATTCCATAATATATAAAAACCGACTACAGATATTAAATAAACACTTGCTGTTGCAACTTCAAATGCTTCAATATCAAATAATTCAGCAAAGTAAATCATTCCAACTACAGAGAAAAATGAAGTTAACGCCGCCGGAATTGCCTTAATTAAAACTTGATAAATAAATCTACCCTCTTGCTTTTTTGAATTTGGTTCAAATGCCAATAAAAATGCTGGAATACCTATATTAAAAACAGATATTATTGAAACCTGGGTAGGTTTTAATGGATAATTAAAAGCTGCTATTATCGAAAATAATGCTAATAATAAAGAAAATAAATTTTTATACAAAAATAATGTTGCCGAACGAGTAATATTATTAATATTTCTTCTTCCTTCATAAATAATATCTTTCATATGAGAAAAATCATTATCTAACAAAACAATTTGAGAAGCCTCTCTAGCTGCATCACTACCACTTCCCATACTAATAGAACAATCAGCTTCCTTCATGGCTAAAATATCATTTACTCCATCACCAGTCATCGCAACTTTTAAACCTTTTTCTTTAAAAGCTTCTATAATCATCTTTTTATCTTCTGGTTTTACTCTACCAAAAACAGTATATTTTAAAACAGCATCTCTAATTTTATCATATGAATTCAGCTTACTCATAACAATATATTTATCACTATCTTTTATTTTAACCTTATCCGCAATATTAGATACAGTTATAGGATTATCACCAGAAATAACTTTTATTACTACACCTTGTTTTTGTAAATAATTAAAAGTCTCTAAAGCATTTTTTCTAATACCATTTTCTAAAACTATAAATAAGACCACTTCTTGTTCTTTATTCTTTTCTTTAACCAAAACCAATACTCTTTTACCAGTACTAATATACTCATTTATCTTTTCAAAACAATTATCATAAATATCTCTATTTAATATCGATTCAGGAGCACCTAATCTATATAATAATTCCCCAACTTCTATCATTGAACATTTTGCCTTAGAACTAAAAGAAACCATTGAATTATACTTAAATTTTTCCCCTTTTTTAAAATAATCCCTAATAGCATTCATAGTAATATTATTATCCGTAATTGTTTTTGCATAATCTGCAACTATTTTTTTCCTTTTATCGAGCTCTTTATCATTTAAATTACAATCAGAAAAAACATCAATTACTTTCATTTCATTTGAAGTAATAGTACCTGTCTTATCAACACATAAAATATCTACCCTCGCTAAAGATTCAATACTTTTCATATCATGTAAAAGTACCTTTTTCTTAGCCAATCTAGCAGCACTCAAAACTAACGCAACTGTAACTAACAAATATAATCCCTCTGGAATCATTCCAATAATTGCTGCAACCATAGAAACACAAGCACTTTTAAAATCAACTCCATTAACATAAACTCCTTGATACAAAAGCGCTAATCCAACAGGTAATACTAAAACACCAGCGATTTTAATAATTAGCTCAATATCATTAATCATCTCTGATTTTTTTTCTTTAATTTCTTTTGCTTGAGTAGTTAATTTAGAAGCATATGAAGAAGAACCAACTTTAGTTAATTTTACATATACTTTTCCAGATATTATAAAACTACCTGATCTTACTTCACTACCATCAACCTTTAAAACCTCATCTGCTTCTCCAGTAAGTAGTGCTTCATTTACCAATCCTTCTCCATCAACAACAACACCATCGGCAGGAATCTGTTTCCCGCTATCTAAAACAACTAAATCACCTAAAACTAAATCATTAGATGAAACAACCTCTTCCTTACCATCTCTAATAACAGTATAATCACAGACATCTAATAAAGCCAAATCATCAAGAATTTTTTTGGCTTTTAATTGTTGGAAAATTCCTATCAAAACATTAGTAACTATTACAGGTAAAAATGTTAAATTTTTAATTGCGCCAATAAATATAAGTAATAAACTAATAATTAAAAATATTCCATTAAAATAAGTAAATATGTTAAAAAAGACTATTTCAAAAGTACTTTTATTTGTTTTATTTTTAATATAATTTGTTTTTCCCTCTTCGGTAAGAGACATTACCTCTTCCTTAGTTAATCCATTCACAACAATCCTTACTCCTTATATAAAAATTATAACAAAAAAAGAAAAAGACTACAATCAGTCTTCTACAATCTCACCATGTATTTTAACTAAACAAGAATCAGGACAAAATACATCAAATTCTTTTTTCTTAGTATTACCACAATCTAAAACCCCATTATTTTTTAAGGCAAATATATATGGATAAGCATTATAAAACAATTCCATACACATATCAGGACATTTATCATCAATATAATAAACATCTCCCACTTTATGATATCCACTCCTGCATTTACTTTCAATAACTGTTAATTTAACTCTCATATAACCTCCTATTATTTATTTTTCCTTTCATTTATCATATCTAAATCAGTTGGAACCATATCAATAAATTCATATAAATTAATTAAAAAATCTTCAGTCTTAGATTGAAAAGAACCAACAGTCGCAAAAGAATCCTCATTAACCTTTTCTACTCCAGGTAACTTATTAACCATAGAAACACTACATATTTTTGGAATAAAGTAATTAACTGACATAATATTATCTTCTTTTCTTATTTCTAAAGTAAGAGCATGTCCTCTATCACGAATCATCATAATTACTAAATTAGGAAATATAGAAACTATATCAGTTCGTCCAACGTCTAAAGAATTTGGAAAACTATTAAAAATTACTTCACCCAAATTATATTTACCACCAAATAATCTTATTTCTTCTAAAGAATCATTATTTTTAGAAGCCACTTTATCACAAGACTGCAAAATATCATTATTATTCATAACATAAAAATGTATTAAATGTAAAAGTTCATTAACCGTAGTAGCTTTTTCAATTGAGTTTGTAGGATAACGGAAAGTATAACCAACACATTCATCTTTTAAATCAGAAATAAAACTAGGATCAATATCAGTAACATAGTTTTTATAAATATTTCTCAGTTTTACAGTATCATCACATCTTTTTAATTCATCAATAAAACTATTTTTCTTTTTATCTATTTTTTCAAGTAACTTAGAATCATTCAAAAAATCAGAACTAATCTTTATTAATTCTTCATACATATAAATAACCGAATTATATAAACTATCACTAAATCTAATAAGTTCTTCATTCGTTAAAGTTAAATTCTTAGGAAGAGAATATCTTATCATTTCATTTTTAATTCTATTATCCGCAACAAATAAATGTTGTAAATTATTTAAAGTATTATTCATAATTACCACCTATACTAAGTATAACAAAAAAAGTAGATTTTTCAATCTACTTTTACACATATATTTGCTTTTTCTTAAATGCAGACTTTTCAAAATATTCATCTTCATCTAATAATACAACTTCATTTTTTTCTAAAGTTTTTTTCACATCAATTAATCTTTGATTTCTTGATCCTCTAAAAAGTAAGCTAAGATCTCTTTCTTTTAATATAAATCTTCCATCTACTAATATATCTATATAAGATAAAATCTCTTTGTAATTTGGATTATTTAATGACATTTTCATTAATTCTTCATAAGTAAATCCCGTATAAACCCAAATATTATAACCTTTTTCTTTACAATATTTAGCAAGTTCTAAACAAGCATCTACTTGAAACATTGGATCTCCTCCACTAAAAGTTATTCCATCTTGGTTTTCAAGCTCATCTATTGCTTCTTTTACCATTTCAATAGGAACTAACCCTCCTCCATTAAAATCCCATGTCTGAGGGTTTTGACATCCCTTACAGTGATGAGAACAACCCTGAGTCCAAATTACCGTTCTAAGACCTGGCCCATCTACAATACTATCACTTTGTAAATCGGCAGCTAATCTTATATATTTACTATTTTGTTCCATGAGTTACGCGATCATTAACTTCTTGTTTTTTAGCGTTATTAAATCTATCTAATGTTCCAACTAAATATCCAGTAATTCTTCTAATACGATCAAATTTAACACCTTCACCAACAACTTTAGTTCTCTTTTCTTTTTCCATTTTAATCCCTCTCTTTCTATATTAACGGCCACAGCCTTCTATACAACTTATTTTTTCATAACTAACGCCTTCACCTTCACGACGTCCACATCTAGGACAAACATCTTTAATAACTCCAACATATCCACAAACTGGATCACGATCAACTGGATGATTAATTGCTCCATAACCGATATCACAATCATGCATTATACGAACAACTTTTTCAAATGCATCAACATTATTAACAGTATCACCATCTAACTCTACATAAGATATATGACCGGCATTAGTATATTTATGATACTTTCCTTCAATTTCCATTTTATGTTTAACTGTAGTTTTATAATAAACTGGAACATGGAAAGAATTAGTATAATAATCTCTATCAGTAACTCCCTTAATTTTTCCATAGATTGAACGATCAATAGCAACAAATCTTCCTGATAATCCTTCAGCAGGAGTTGCTAAACAAGTAAAGTTTAAATTATATTCTTTAGTATATTCATCACATTTTTCTCTCATATGTTTAATTATCTCTAATCCTAATTTTTGAGCTTTATCACTTTCACCATGATGTTCACCAATTAAAGCTTTTAATGTCTCTGCAAGTCCAATAAATCCAATAGATAATGTTCCATGTTTTAAAACAGTTCTAATCTTAGAATTATTATCTAATTTTTCACTATTTAACCATACATGAGAACCAAGTAAGAATTTAAAATTATTTCTTGATTTAGAACATTGACATTCAAATCTTTGTAATAATTGCCCTTTAACTAAATCCATCAATTCATCCAATTCATTATAGAAACCTTTCATATCAGCTTTATCTCTTTCACCTAGACAAATTCCATACTTAATTCCTAAACGTGGAAGATTTATTGAAGTAAAACTTAAATTTCCTCTACCAGGAGTAACTTGTGGTCCACATACATTTGCTAAAACTCTTGTTCTGCATCCCATATATCCAACTTCAGTAGAATAGTCCCCTGGAACATAGAAAGGTTTATTAAAGCTTGAATCTATAAATGAGAAATTAGGGAATAGTCTTTTCGCAGAAACACGACAAGATAATCTAAATAAATCATAATTTGGATCTTCTTTATTATAATTTACTCCTTCCTTAACTTTAAATATAGATATTGGGAAAATTGGCGTTTCTCCATGACCTAAACCAGCTTCAGTCGCAAGTAAATAATTCTTTATAACCATTCTTCCTTCAGGAGAAGTATCTGTACCAAAATTAACTGAACTAAATGGAACTTGAGCTCCTGCTCTAGAATGCATAGTATTTAAATTATGAATAAATGCTTCCATTGCTTGATAAGTACTACGATCAGTTTTTAATGTAGCATTATCATAGGCAGTTTTAACTAATTCTTTTACTTTTTTACTATCATTAAATAATTCATCAAATATATTTAAATCAACTTCAATACTAGTTTGTTTATCGATTAGTTCAACAACTTTATCAAAATTTACAAAATCATCAAATCCAAAAACTCCAAGTAATTCATATAACTCTTGTTTAAATTCTTTTTTAAAAGTCTTTAAAACTCCAGGAGCTAAATAATAATCGAAGGCGGGTATACTTTGACCACCATGTTGTTCATTTTGATTAGATTGTATCGCAATAGCAGCAAGTGATGAATAAGAAGCAATTGAATTAGGAGTTCTCAAATAACCATGCCCAGTAGAAAAACCATTTTTAAATAGTTTATTCAAATCAATTTGCGTACAAGTAGTAGTTCCCATTGCCCAGAAGTCTAAATCATGAATATGAATAAATCCTTCATCATGAGCACGTGCATATTTACTATCCATAAGATATGCCTTAGCAAACTCTTTAGATACAGTTGAACCAAAATGAAGCATAGTTCCCATTGGTCCATCACCATCAACATTAGCATTTTCACGTTTTGAATTTTCCTCGGCTGCACTCTTTAATCCTAAAGATTCAATAGCCTTAACAAACTTATGTTGTTGTTTTTCAACAAAAGCCTCACGTGATGCACTTCTTCTTTCACGATATCCTTTATAAGACTCATAAACTTCATCATATTTTAATTTCTTCAAAACATCTTCAATAATATCTTGAATATTTTCAACACCAATAGTTTTACGATCTTTATATTCCTTTTCAATAGTATCCAAAACTTTTTCTTTTACTTTATTAACATTCTTTTCATCATAATCTTCATAAACACTATCAAAACCCTTTTTAACTGCAATTGCTACTTTAGTAGGATTAAAATTAACTCTTTGTCCACTTCTTTTCACAACAACAATATCATTAAAAAAATCTCTGTCCATAAATTCACCTCATTCTTAAATCTAATAACATCATACTTTATAATAATCTAATTGTAAATATTTTTTTTATCTATTTTTTAATTTTTTTATCGAACAAAAATAGCTTATTTTTAAAAAACTCTTATAAAAAAACATTTTCTAAATGATTAGTAAAGAAAACAATTTACATGTAAATGACATTTTTATACACAAAACATTATTTATATAATATAATTGTATAAAGGAGTGTAATATGAAAAAAATAATAATCGCATTATTCATAGTAATAGCAACAACTTCAGGTTGTAAAAAACAAGAAAAAATTAAAAAGAAAGTAAAAGAAGAAAAAATAGAAATAATAGAAGAAACACCAAAATACGAAGATTTAAACAATACTCCAATAGCCTTCTATTCAATAAAAGGAAATTCATTACAAAAAATATCTTCAATCAATAAAGAATTAGTAATTGAAGATGATATTGGTCTATTTCAAATATTTCCAAGTCAAGAAGAGCAAATACCAATAACCAACTTTGCAGAAGATTACTTTAAACAATGGCAAGTATATAATCAAAATAATCTAAAAGTTGGTTTTAATATAAAATTCAAAATAAATGACCAAGAAATTAGTTATAATATTTTATCTCCAAGTAATACGATGGATAAATGGGAACATCTAATGACTTATTTATATGATGATTATGCTAATAGAAATAAAAGCTTCTACTCACATATAGAAAACAATGAATATAATGAAAATACACTTTTTACCGCTATAAAACTTCAGAGTAGTTATAGCTGTAGTGAAATAACTTCCAATATTTATTTAACAGTATTCACATATGATACAGAAGATGACTTTGAAAACAATGAATATCGAGGTAACAGCAAATATACAATAACAATAATTACTGGTAAAGAAGCAAATTAAAAGTAGTCACAAAGACTACTTTTTATAATTATTAACTATTTACTTTTTTCATAATCATCAAAATCATTATTGTTAATTTTTGTCTTATCTTTTTCAGACTCATCCTGAGAAGAATTATAACTAGAATTATAACTAAAATCACTAGCATTTACCCAACAACTACTGAATTCATAATTATTACCGAATATTCCCATAACAACATTAACAACCATTGGAATTATAAAAACTATTGCTGCAGCCAAGAATTTATTAAAAACCTTTTTTAAACCATTTTTTTCATCTGGATTCATAGTTAACTGTGTAAATGATACTACACCAGAAATAAAAAGGACAATTGGAACAATAATTTGAATTAACAACATAATATTTTTTACTACCCCAAGTATACCAGCTAAACTTGCATCATCACATTTAATTGTTTCTACTGCTTCTAATAACATATAATCACATCCATTATCATTTTACTACAAATTTTTAAATAATACAATTTAAAAAAAAACTGAAGTTATTTTACTTCAGTTAAACTAATTTACCCATAACAAGTAAATTATATCTATATGATTTTTGATAATAATTTGGATTCATTGAACAAGTTTGTAATATTACAATCTTATCATTTCCGTCAACATTAACTCCAGTATCATACATTGAGTTATTTTTATAATTATTTATAGTTTCATTCCAATCACTATCGGTATAATCCATACGATGAAAATACTCAAGTCCAGGACTTTCTTCACTATCAGCCACTGAAATATATACTGAGAATATCAAATAATTATAAGTATTACCATTATAAGAAATAGTAATATACTTATTATTATCATAGAACCATTTATTACCATCATATTGTTGTAATGCTTGGAAAGGTCCATTACCTCGCATAGAACTATGTGAATAAATAATTGTCTTTCTATCAGTAAAGTCATTTCTAAAGTCAACATATGGAACGCCAATACCATCATATGCACCATTAATATTATGATTTAAATAAAAGTTACTACCATCATCTTGCATTAAATTATTATATAAAACATCTCCTATTTTTATATAATTACCAGAAATAGTAGTATTAGTATTCTGATATACTTCTTCAACTTTAGTTTCACTAACTTCAGATACAACTTCATTATTTGAAACAACTACGTCATTAACTTCTGTATTTTCTACTACAGGCTCTTCCTTAACCTCTTCCACAACTTCTTCTACAGCAGAATCAGCCTCTTTAGTAACTTTAGAATATGTTCCAGTCTCTTTTAATGATTTACTTGAAAATAATCCAAATCCGACTAATATTATCCCAATAATGGTAAATAATATACAAATAAAATACTTTTTCATACCCAACCCCATTTAACGGCTATAATTATACCATAAAATAAAGAATTTGTCAAAAAAAACACCCATTAATAATAACCAAAAAAATAAAAGATATAAAATCTTTTATTTTAAATTAAGAGGTAACCTCATTATCTTATAACCGCCTCCACCATATCCTTCATTTGGATTTTTATCTTTAGAAACTGTCCAATAATGTTTCCTATTATTTGTAAAATGGTGCCCAGAATCATAACATGTGTAACTATCTTTTGTTACCCTGACAACAACCGCAACATGATAATAACTACCACTACTCTTGAAAAATCCTATAACGTCACCTGGTTGAACATCATGTTGATCTTTGAAAAAATAAGCTCCTCTATTTCTATAATATCTATGATCATCCCCATAAAATTCAGATTCAACAGTCGGAGCATCTTGATCAATTAATCCTGCTTTTTTTAACGTCCATGTAATTCCACCAGTACACATATTTGTCATACCAGCTCCACCACCTGCAAAAACATGATCAGCAGATAATTTAACAGTATCACTATCTTGATTACTAATTGAAAAGTTAGGTTTATGACCAGAATGATAGAAGGCATCTGCTGCATAACTAGAAGTTCCACCCCAGTATCCATAATGACCAGAATCTCCATTAGAATAATCAAAACCATACATTGTCATCATACCCCATACATAGTCTGCTATCTCTTGGAACTCCGCAACAGTAGATATCTTTACTCTATCTTTATTAGCGTATTTAGTAAATACTCCTCCTAAAGACTTAACATAATTTTCATATCCACCATAATTTTTCATAATAGTACTAAAATTATCTACATTAAAATCATAAGCATGGGCTGATACTATCCAATTTGTTTCATATGTCATAAAATGTTCATACCATACTTTAGGTTTTACTTCTCCATTAGATGAATCAAAATTATAATTTACACCCTTTATATTATAATTTCCTTTAGCCATTTGCCCATCACCTTTTAGATAGACAAGTATTCCTTTGCTTCTAACCCATTGCCAAGCATTTCTAATAAGGGCTCCTGATTGTTCATGAAAGAAATAATCTTTACCTCCTATTTTCTGTTGACCATAAACCATATGTCCAGAACTATTATAATAAACTACTTTATTTTGACTTTTTATCTCTTTAAAGCCAGTAATCATATTACCAGTACCTTCAGCTAAATAATACCAGTATTTTCCTATTTTGGCTTGTCCATGTACTCTATGTCCATCTTTATCATAATAATGCCAATATCCGCCTACTACCTTCCAACCATTTTTTAACATTGAACCATTTTTCAAATCAAAGTAATACCAGTATTTTCCGATTTTCTTCTCACCCATTACTAGCTTTCCTTTTTCATCGTAGTAAACAGTATAACCTTTTTTCAAATCCTTAAATCCAGTAATATAATTATTATCCTTATCAAAATAGTAATAATCTTTATCTACTTTTACACTACCTTTTACTAATACACCATTTTGATAATACTTATTACCTTCCCAACCATTTTTCACTTTCCAATGTGCATAATATAAAACATGTCCATTGACAACAGTATTTTCACTTATCTGTTCTCCATTAGTTGGATCAGTAAACCATCCTAAGAATTCATATCCATCTCTAACAGGTGTCGATAATGTTCCTACCCTCTCACCTTTTCTAACATTTCTATTACCAAAATCATTTCCACCCATACTATCAAATTGAACTAAAAATATATTCAATTCCCAATGAGCAAAATATGTTGCATCTCCTGTAACTATTGAATCATTAACTAATAATTTACCACCA
>JAFVEF010000038.1 GCA_017478105.1 Bacilli bacterium
ATTATGAATTATATGATTCATCACAAGTATTTAACTTCTTATATAGAGATAATTACATTAAAATCACATAAAAAAAGAAAATCAAACTTATTATAAAATTCAATTTCCTTAATTATCTCCCCCAAAACTCTTTACACTAACCAAATAAGTAGTTATTTAAAATACAAAAAAAGAAGATTACTCTTCTTTTTTATTAATTAAACTAATCATTTCATTATAAGTATTAAATAATTCACGACTCTTAAACTTAATCTGACCCTCTTGTAATTCCCAAGATTCTTTATTTTCAATTAAAAAATTAATAACCTTAGTACTTACATCAAAAATATTATCAATTTCAGTCTTTAATCCATTTATATAATTTCTAGTATCTTCATATTCTTTTAAATCACTATCTTTAAGCATTAACTCCTTATATAAATCTTTATAATAAGTCTTTTTAACTTTTTTAGATAATAAATTTTCTATATATTCATTACTATATCTCTCAGTCAAAGCCAAGAAATTTTCATCACATTTTTTCTTCTTTTCAGTTAAAAAACTAATTGTTTTATTAAAATCAGTCCCATCACTAGAATAATTATCATATGATAATACTTTACTCAAAAAAGGATCATTTCTAATATCTATAATTTCTTGTATTAAAGATGCATTATCATAATAATACTCTTTTATAGTTTTTAAAATAGTCCCATAACCAAATAATAAATAAGAATTCTTATCATATTTATCAGTTATAATATTCTTTTCTTTTACATCTTTTACTTCACTCTTTAATGTACTTAACATTATACCATTTCCAATTACTAATAACCCTATAATTATAAATAATATAACCACTATAACAGTATATAGATGCTTTTTATTCTTCTTATTCTTTTTTTTCATATATCCACCTACTTAGTCTTCATTATAAAAGACTATCAATCTTATTTAATACTTCTTTTACTCCTAATTTAGTAACACTAGAAAAAACTACTAAGTCATCTCCAACAACTAAATCTAAAGTATCTAAAATTACTTTTAAATTTTTTTCTTTCTTACTTCCCCCTACTTTATCAGACTTAGTCGCAACAACAGTAACAGGAAGATTATAATACTTTAAAAAATTATACATCAATAAATCATCTTCAGTTGGTTTCATTCTAAAATCAACTAACATAAATACTCTTTTTAATTGTTCCCTTTTTTCAATATATTCCTCAATCATCATACCAAACTTTGCCTGTGTTTTTTTATCAACAGCAGCATATCCATATCCTGGGACATCTATTAAATAAAACTTATCATCAACATTATAAAAATTAAGAGTTTGTGTTTTACCAGGAGTAGCTGATGTATGAGCAATATTCTTTCTAGATAAAATAGAATTAATAAAACTACTCTTACCTACATTACTTCTCCCCACAAGTAAAAACTCAGGTTTATTTTCATTAGGATATTGACTCCTTCTTGTTGCCATTACTTCCAGATTAACATCATTTATTACCATACTATTTCCCCTCACTTAAACTTCTATTATACTTTTCTAATTCTTTATCAAACTTATCCATTATCTCTAAAGCAGTCTCTAAAGACTTAACTCTAATTCCGCAAGCATATTTATGCCCACCACCATTAAATTCCTCCGCAACCTTATTAATTTCAGGTCCTCTTGATCTAATAGAGATACGATACTGACTATTTTTAACATCTTCTGTAATAGTAGCCCATACAAGTATTTCTTTTATATAATTAAAATCATTAATCATGTTCCCTGCAGATGCACTATCAACACCTAATTCTTGGATTTTATCATCTCCAATAACAATATATCCAAGTTTATTTTCAGTAACAACCATATTACTTGAAATATACCCTTCTAATCTAACTTCTTTTAATGGCCTAATATACAATTTATTATATGCCGTAGCTAAATCAAACGGATAATTTTCAAGATAATAAGAAACTAAAGAAAAGGTATTATGAGTACAACTATTGAATAAGAATCTATTAGAATCAGAAACTAAACCTAAATATAATAATTCAGATATTTCATTATTACATTTTAATTCCGTAGATTTAATCATATCCATAATTATTTCACAAGTAGAAGTTTTACTATCATCTATAAATTCAAGATCACAAAACTTTTCCATAAAAGGATGATGATCAATCTTAATAGAATAATCATAATTTTCAACTACTGCCGAATCAATTCTTTTCTTATCAGGAGTATCACATACTATAAGTAAAGCATTATCAACATTTTCTAATTTATTTAAACGACCAATATTTATAAACTTAACACTGCCAGTTCCAACAGCTAAAACTTTTTTCTCTGGATACGTTAATAATATACTATCCCTTAAAGCTAGTTGACTACATAAAGCATCTGGATCAACTCCAATATGTCTTACTATAACTATTGTATCATATTCCTTTATTCTTTTTATTATTTCACTATACATATTATATTTCCTATCTATTTATATATTTCATAATATCATCAAGTATTACACTATCTTCATCACATGAAGAAGTAATTATATTAATTTTAGAATCTTTACTACTAATTATTTGAAAATCATTATCATTATTACTATTTAAATCTAAATCTAACTTTATTCCTAAAATACTTAGTTTTTCACATATTTCTCTTCTAATAAAACTATAATCTAAAGAAATATTACCAGTAAAGACTACAGTATCTAATCCTCCAAGTAAAACATAATACTGAGCTATATATTTTACTATTTCCATGACATATCTATCCTTAGCTGCAACAGCCCTATCATCTAACATCTGACATTGTTCCATAATAGTTCCAACATCATAATAAGAACTAAGTCCAACTAATCCACAATTGTTTTTTAGTTCATTTACTACTTCACTAGCATTCTTACCTTCCCTCTCCATCATATAAGGAATAATAGAAGGATCAATAGAACCACTATATCTAACTGACATTATATTAGAAGTATCTATACATTTTAAATTATCAACTGCCGTAATTAAAGTATCCTTATCTAAATCACAAAAAACTATTTTTCCATCATTATAATCTTTCCCTAATTTACTTATAATTGATCTAATTCTTAATCCTCCAAAACCATTCTTTCTAAGATTATAATTAGTATACCAACTATAATATACAGGATATAAGTAATTAACTTCAGAAATAGTATTAAAAAAACTACCATCAAATACAGCTATCTTAGTAATATTAGAATAACGATTAAAAGAACTAATTACCTCATATGCAGAATAATCCATTTCCTTTATTTCATCGAGTAATTTATCAGTTATCATTAAATGATTATCTTGACTATGACCTAATACTTTAAATCCAATAGCTCTAATATCTAAATATGAGTTAATAATACCTAAACTAACTAGCTTATCTAATAATTGTTTAGAAGAATCATTATCTGTCAAAGTAAGATTTTCTTTTTCTTTTTTATTATTATAATTTATCTCCATAAAACCTTCATCTGATTTCATACCCTTAATAAATCCACTACATATAATTGATTTATCTTCATATAAACCAAATGAAAAAGAATTATTATTTGTTCTAATAGTTAAATATTTCAACAATATCACTCCTAAACAACTATATTATACACTATAAATTTAAAAAGCTCAAAACAGAGCTTTATTTATTACAAACTAAATTATAAGTATCCTTAATAATCATTAATTCTTCATTTGTAGGTATAACATAAACATCTACTTTAGAATCCTTACCACTAATTAAACCTTCATGTTTATCTTTGAAACTAGCAATCAAAGAATTTAATGCTTTATCTACTGTAATACCAAGTGGTTTTAATCTTTCGATTATTTCTTCTCTAGCAGCAATTCCATTTTCTCCAACACCTGCTGTAAAGACAATCGCATCAACTTCACCTTTTAATTCTATATAATAATCAGCTATATATTTAGCAACTCTATCATTATACATATTAAGGGCAAGAATAGCTCTCTCATCACCACTAGCCGCAGCATTTTCAACATCACGACTATCACTAAAACCACTAACGCCAAGTAATCCACTCTTCTTATTTAAAGCATTTGTAACATCAGAGATACTTTCTCCACTTTCCTTACAAACATATTCAAGAATAGAAGGATCAATAGAACCACTACGAGTACCCATCATTAATCCATCAAGTGGAGTAATTCCCATTGTAGTATCAAAACATTTTCCATCTTTAATTGCAGAAATACTTGCTCCACTTCCTATATGACAGATAATTAAATTAACATCTTTCTTTCCAAGTTTTTCCTTCATAACAGTCGTAATATATTTATGACTAGTTCCATGGAAACCATATTTACGTACACCATATTTTAAATACCACTCATAAGGTACTGGATATAAATAATTCTCTTTTGGCATAGTTTGATGAAATGCCGTATCATAAACCGCAACCATAGGAACATCAGGTAATACTTCCTTTAATGCTTCTATACCAGCTAAATTACCAGGATGATGAAGAGGTCCTAACTTAGTTAAATCACGAATATCTTGAATAACTTCATCAGTAATAATAACAGAATCACTATACTTTTCTCCACCATGTAAAACTCTGTGCCCTACACCCTTTATTTCATCTAAAGATTTAACTGCCTTATTTTCTAATAATTCATTTAATAAAACTTCAACAGCCTCACTATGATTTTTTAAATACTTAGCTCCTTTTATTTTTTCTCCATTAATTTTTGTAGTCCAAAAACTATCTTCTAAACCAATTTTTTCAATATATCCACTGATAATAACTTTCTCTTCAGGCATTTCAAATAATTGAAACTTTAAAGAACTACTACCAGCATTTACACATAAAAATTTCATATATAACTTCCTTTCTAAATCTACACATATATTATCAAATAATAAAAAAATATTCAATAAAAAAAGAATAGACTAATATCTATTCTTTTAAAAAATCTATTTTTTACTTCGTTTAGAACTTTTTCTACTTCTTTTTTTAGAATTAGAAGAAGAACTATTAGATTTATTCATACCATTTTCAATTAAACGTTTAGTGATTTCACCACCAACTTTACCATTATCACGGCTACTAGCATTAGCTCCTAAATTAACACCAAATTCATTGGCAATTTCGTATTTCATTTTTTCAACAGAAGATTTACTTCCAGGAACACGAACTTTCATTGAAGCATTATTTTTCTTAGTTCTAGGCATTTCATCACCTCCTATATTTATAGGTTGTAACAAAATCAAAAAACAATACTATAAAATATCACTAAATTCACTATCTTCACTATCATCTATAACAATAGTATTAACATCTTCAACAGCTTTTTCTATTAAAGTATTATAATCAAATTTCTCTTCTTCACAAATACATCTATCAATTCTAGGATTAATAACTGGATGCCTAGGAACAAATACCGTACAACAATCTTCATAAGGAATAATACTAATATCATAAGTATCTATTTTTCTAGCAATATCCATTATTTCAAGTTTATCAAAACAAGCAAGTGGCCTAATAACAGGCATATTTGTAACACTATTAATCACTTCCATACTAGTTAAAGTTTGTGAAGCAACTTGTCCAATACTCTCCCCATTAACAATAACATGACAATTATATTTATGTGAAAGTCTCTCACTAATTCTATACATCATTCTACGCATTATTGTAATAACATAATCTTCGCGACAATTCTTATATATTTCTTCTTGTATAGGAGTAAAATTAACAATATGAAGATTAATCTTATCACAATACAATACTAATTTTTTACATAAACTTATAACTTTATTACGAGCTTCAATACTTGTATGAGGAATAGCTTCAAAATAAACACAATCAAGGACTACTCCTCTTTTTAAAGCTAAATAACCACTAACAGGAGAATCAATTCCTCCACTTAACATTAATAAACCCTTAGGTTGTGTTCCAACTGGATATCCACCACTACCTTGATAACTCTTATAATAAATAAAAGTCTCACCTTCTCTAATTTCTACTTTTATAAGTAAATCTGGATTATGAACATCAACACTAATATTATTTATATTTTTAAGTAACAAGGAAGCAAGTACTCTATTATAATCTTGACTATGAATAGGAAAACTCTTATCACTTCTTTTAACATCAATTTTAAAAGTATTAAACTTCTCCTTACTAATAACCTCAAGCAAACACTCCTGTATTTTAGAATCATCACTCTCTACGATATTAGCTATATTATAAGTATGAATACCAAATACTTTATCAATTATACTAATAATACTATCAAGATCCTTATCTAAAAACTCTATATACATACGAGCTCTATCTTTATGAATATTAACTTCATAATTAACTAATTTTCTAGAGATATTCTTATATAAAGTATTTATGAAAAAATTACGATTCCCCTTTTTAGTAGATAATTCACCATATTTAATAAGTATAACTTTATCCATACTATCACCACCACGCATATTTTAGCAAAATATTTTAAAAAAAACAACCAAAGATTGGTTGCTTATTTATTTAATTAAAGTTTCTTTTCTATAAAAAGTCTTCTTAACTACTTTACATTCATCTGAAATATTATCTGCAAAATAATAGTCTGTTTCAAATTTATTATTTATACGTGAAACAAAATAAGCTTCATCATAATACTTTGGAAACAACTCTTTTCCATTCTTAGTACAGTTATACAATTCTTTTGCTTTATAACCACTTTTTTTCTCAGTAGACCATTCTGATAATGAATACATTTTATTATCACTATCATTACTAATATTAGTACTATGAAACAAATAATTACCACACTTTAACCATACTACTGGTTTTCCATCAATAATTTCAACTTTAGATTCAGTCTCATCACAATTACCAAACCCAAGAGGATTTTTAATAGTAGAAATAAGCTTTTCATCATATACTTCTTGTAGAAAAACAATACCTGTATTATGAAAACTTGCTATATTAGTCGCAACAGTATCAGATAATCTCAAAGCATCACTCTTAAAAACCTTCATCTTAGTCTTTGGAGTGCCACCTAAAAATACATACATTAGATAAGACCCAACTGCAAGTATTAAAACTAGTACTGTAACAACTTCATATTTCGCAAATCCCTTATTATTTTTCATATAAACTCATCAACTTTCTAGAAATATTTTCATCAACTATAGAAATAACCTTAATTGAAGTATCTAATGCATCTCTGTAATTTCCCTTATAAAACATCTTACAAGCATCATTTAAACCATTTTCTACTTCTAAATAATTACTTCTGAAACGATTTCCATACACAATAGCCATTTCAGCTAACTGAGCAGTTCTAATCATATCATTTGTAGTATTATATAATTTCAAAACTAAATCACGAGCAGTATCAACTCTTGTATTAAGAGTTTTAATAACAATAGGCTTTCTTTCTAATTCTTTTATAACTTCTTCGATAGCTTCACTTGCTTCACTAAGTTGTACAAAATAATTATCAGAAATAACTGGTAATTTATAATTTCTTATTTCATTCTTAGAAATCTTTAAAAACTCTTGTATTTCTTCTAACTGTTCTCTTGCTCTTACTTCATCATTATACATATTACCTAAAGACTTTAATGCTGCATCAAAATCATCTTCCATAGATAGTAATCTATTCGATAATACTTCAACTTCTTCATTTAATAAAGAATAAGGAGTAGACTTAGAATCATTTTTTTGTAACATTCTATTATAATCATCGTTTATCACAACAAGTGTCTTATTAACATCATGTATAACTTGAACATCTTCCTCACTTAAATCATACATATTCTTTATATCATCTAATTGTAAGAAAACATCTTTTACTAATGCATTAGTTTTTTCAAGTCTCTTAGAAAAATCATTAACCATTTCATCATAAACTTTTCTAGATAATCTTTCTTTTTCAAAATCTACAAATAAAGAATCATAGTATTCAAGCATCGTTTTTAAATCAAACATAGATCCTTCAAGATTAAGAACCTTAACTCTATCAAGTATCTTTTTAATATTCTTTTTAGACTCAGAAATATTATAATCAATATTTAAGTAATCAAGAACATATCCTTCATTTACCATTTCTTTATGAGTTAATTCTACTTCTTTCATCCTATTAGGAATAATCTTATTAGCCATCAATAATACATCAGGCAACTCTTGAATAATAATTTCTATATGATCAATCATCGCATCTAATGCTTTACATATTTGAACTACTTCACTATATTCATTAGCTTCCATTACTTTTTCAAAATCTAAAAATCTTCTCTCTATATTTTCAAGTTGTAAATCAATAGCTTCTCCCATAAAATCATATAACTCTTTATGATCATGAAATTCTTTACTAAGACTACGATATTTACTCTTTAATTTAATAACAATTGAACGATATTTTTCTTCACTAAGAGTAATATCTTTAATTTCTTCTAATAAATGCTCAGCTGCTTCACGAACCTTATATATTTCAATTTCTGCTTTCGCAATACGATAACCACAATTTTTATAATCTCTTTTTTCGACATAAATATCTAAATCAATTAACAAATCATCAATTAAAGTTAATCTTTCTTCTTTTATAGAAGTAAATTTATCACGCCATCTATTATATTTTTCTTCCATTTTATCATTTTTAATAATAGGCTCTACTTTTGATAATTCAAGTAACACAGGAGTTGACGCTACCATATTTCTTTGAATTTCCAAATTTTTAACTTTATTACGGTAATATTTCATTTCCGCCTTTTTTACAAAATGAAGTATTACAATAACAATTACTAATGCAATAATTATAGCTGAACCAATAATTAAAAATTGTCCTTGCATATCTTCACCTCTATTCTCAACTTATATTCTATCATAATAATAAGACAATTTTCTACATTTTCCTAAAAAAAAGGCAAAAAACTTCATGAAAGTAAAGTATTTCTTGACATATCAACACTTTTAACATATAATTAGAAATGCAAATTCCTTGAAACAGCATATCAAGAATATGTTAAAGTGTTTTTCACTTATTCAAGTAACGTTTTATTAAAAGGCTGTTTACGTGAAAGAAAAACTCCCTAATATATGACTTGATAAAAAGAAATTTGTAATAAAAAGAAAGGAGATATTTATGTCAAGATATACAGGTCCAAGTTACAAAAAAGCTCGTCGTGTAGGTTTTTCAATTGGAGAAACTGGAAAAGAAATAGCACGTCGTCCTTATGGTCCAGGTCAACATGGTCAAGCTCGTAAAGGTAAATTATCTGACTATGGAACTCAATTAAAAGAAAAACAAAAAGTTCGTTTCATGTACGGAGTAAATGAAAGACAATTTAAGAAAACTTTCAATGAAGCCGCTAAATTAAAAGGTATTCATGGTACAAATTTCTTAAGATTATTAGAATCTAGATTAGATAATTTAGTATATAGAATTGGTTTTGCATCTACTCGTCGTGGAGCAAGACAATTAGTTAACCATGCACACGTTACTGTAAATGGTAAAAAAGTAAATATACCATCTTATCGTGTAAAACCTGGTGATGTTATCTCTCTAAAAGAAGATGACAAGAACTTAAAAGTAGTTCAAGAATCTTTAGCAAAAGTAACTAAAAGAGTTGAATTCATTACTTATGATGAAAACAAAATGGAAGCTACTTATGTAAGATTACCTGAAAGAAATGAATTAAATGCTGATATCAATGAAGCATTAATCGTTGAATTCTATAACAAATAAAAAGAGCAAAATAGATGCTCTTTTTTTATATTTCAAATTCTTCATACTGACAATTATGGATCTTAGAATCATACATATTTCCTTCTAATTTATGATTAAGAATAAGATGTCTAAGTGCTCTATAAACAGCTGAATGAGTAACAATCAATATACTACTATCATTAGGATATTTTTCTTTAATATAATTTAAAAAATCACTACATCTAGAAAATAAATCATGAATAGGTTCAACCCCTAAATCACTCTTATTTAAATCATAATTCCAAAATCCTATATCATCATACATATCATGACTTTGTCCTTCTAATTCACCAAGCCCTCTTTCAATTAGTCTATCATCAAACACCGTTTTAACCCTATCACCAACTATAATCATAGCTGTTTCACAACATCTAACAAGCTTTGACATATAACAAACATCGTAATGCTTATCTTTTAATTTAGCCTTTAATTCTCCACATTTCATTCTTCCCTTTTCATTTAAAGAAACATTACTCCTTCCTTGTAACTTACCAAGAGAATTCATTTCTGTTTCACCATGTCTAACTAATGTAATTTTCATTAAACAACCTCCACAACTTTTAAAGCATCACTATACTTAATAAATTTACTCATATAACTACCATCTTCATATGAAGAATAACCAGTAACTAAATAATAATCATTGCTTAGAATAATATCAGTAAAATAATCATCTCTCTCATCACCATATTTAACCATATCAATATAATCTAAATTTAAATTATATTTTCCAATTATCCCATCATAATCATTATTATCTATACTTTTAATTTTCTTTTCCTTATCTTTAAAACCAATACCAATTACTACAACATTATTCTCATTATCAATAAGCAATCTATTAAATCTAATACTTTCTTTATCACTATATTTAACTTCATTAACAATATTAAATGATTCATCATACTTAACAACTAATCCATCATAGTTATTATTATTTTTATAAGATCCCACAACATAGAAATTATTATCCCTATATTTTATATCATTAAAACCAATCTTATCAGTATATTTATATTCATAATTACTAATTATATTTCCATCCAAGTCATATTTACATATAATTCCTAAATTATAATTATTACCACCTACTATATATAAATAATCATTAGCAACAACCATCTTATTAAATATTGCACTCTTATTATCACCAAAACTTCTAGACCATATAATATTACCAGAACTATCATATTTATTAATTATAGCCCCACCTGCCATAGAACCAATTCTAGTATTCTTATATATACTTTGACCAATAACATAGTAATAACCTTGATATTCAATAATATTAGTAAACTTAGTATTATCTAATAATTTAAAATCCTTTTCAAATATTAAAGTACCAGTAAAATCATATTTAACAAACAAGCCTCTTCTCACTTGATTCTTATGATCACTCTTATCCTTTTCATAACTACCAACAACAAGAATAGAATCATCACTCACAATAGTATCAGAAAAAGAACTGTTATACCCAACATTATAAATCTTTTCGAATAATACTTCTTTCTTTTTATTATATCGAGTAACTTTAGCTTTCTCATAATAATTATCATTATTATTATTGCTTCCAACTACAATATAACTATTCTTATATTCAATTATTTTATTAGAACCATCAAAATATAATGATTCTGTATGAGAAAAAATCAAACTATAAAGGATATATATTAATTCAAAAAATATTATTAAAAAACATAATCCCATAATAAATTTTAATTTTCTAATAGTAGCTTTCTTCTTTTTCATCAAATCATCCTCACTTATATTTTAACAAAAAAAGAAATACTATTAAATAAGTATTTCCAATTTTATTCATATATTCCAATAAAATATTTCTTTTTACCTCTTCTAATTACAATATATTTACTATCAATACATTTATCTTTAGATAAAACATAATCTAAAGAGGTAACTTTTTCTCCATTCAATGTAATTGATCCATTAGAAACAAATTCACGAGCTTCTCTCTTACTAGAACAAACAGAACTATTTACTAGTAAATCAACTATATTTAAGTCTTCAGAAATTGTAAATGGTTTAAGTCCTTTAAAAGCAACCTCAATATCTTTAGAAGTAAAACTCTTTATATCCCCACTAAATAAAGCTTCACTAATCTTTATAGCTTCGTTATAGCTCTCTTCTCCATGTAAATCCACAATAACCTCACGTGCCAAAGCTTTATGTGCTTCACGAAGTTCAGGATGTTCTTTATGTTTCTTTTCTAATTCTTTTATTTCATCAACACTTAAAAAAGTAAATATTTTTAAATAATCAATAACCATCTCATCATCAACATTAATTAAGTATTGATATAACTCATAAGAAGATGTTTTTTCCTCATCTAACCATAAAGCATTTCCTTCACTCTTACCAAACTTATTACCATACTTATCAACTACAAGTGGCATTGTAAAAGCATATGCATCTTTACCAAGTTTCTTCTTAATTAAATCAATACCAGTAGTAATATTACCCCATTGATCAGAACCTTCTACTTGCATAATACAATTCTTATTTTGATATAACCATAAAAAATCATATCCTTGAATAATCATATAAGCAAACTCTGCAAAAGTAATACCAGTCTCTAATCTACGTTTAATAATATCTTTATCAAGCATATAATTAACTGTAATATATTTACCTACATCTCTTAAAACATCAGTATACTCATAACCCTTAAACCAATCATAGTTATTAACAACTTCTGCTTTACCATCAAATATCTCAGTAACTTGCTTTTTTATACCCAATAAATTTTTATTTAATTGTTCTTTAGTAATAATTTCTCTTTCAGCTGTAGGTCTAGGATCTCCAATAAGTCCTGTTGCTCCCCCACATAAAAGGATTGGATGATGTCCATATTTAGCTAGTCTCTTCGCAGTAACTAAACTAGAATAATGTCCTAAATGCAAACTATCCGCAGTAGGATCAGTACCCCAATAAAAAGTGATCTTCTCATTGTTTAATTTATCAGCTATATCAGCTCCTGCTACATCTTTAATTAAACCTCTCCATTGTAATTCTTCAAAAAATGTCATTATTATTCCTCCTTAAAAATAAAACGCAAACAACTCATCATAAGGACGAATTGTTCGCGGTACCACCTTAATTCATGTATAAACATGCACTTATTGTCTTAACGCGACAAACGATTTTTCTCAGAAAGGTGTATTTCGTACTTTTAACTTCCACCAACCGTTAAATCTCTATAATAACTACTTATTCCTTCTTCATAGAAAACTAATATTATATTATCACAATTATTTAATTTGTCAATAAGACCAAAAGAACTAATATTTCTATTAGTTCAGTTTATTACTTGTCTTCTAATTTTTTTAATGTTTCTTTAGAAACTTTAATTACATTATTTAATACATCTTCAGCTGTTTTCTTTAAAACAGGAGTTCCTTTTTCTTTAGCCATTTCAACTAAATCTTGAGCTTTATCTTTTAATTCAGCACCTTTTTCTTTAGCAATAGAAAGGACTTTTTCTTTGTCTAAATCTTTTAATTCTAACTTAATTTCATCTACTCTTGCATTGAAATCATTACGTAATTCATCAACATCAATCTCTTTTGCTTGATTTAATAATTCATCTAGTTTTTTCTTTAATTCCTCTCTTGTCTCGCTTCCTTTTTTAGGTGCGAATAACATACCAAGTCCTGCTCCTAAAGCTGCACCAAAGACAAATTTTCCCATTCCTTTTTTTCCCATATTATATATCCTCCTCTTTCTTTTTATATTTATTAAACACTTTTGATACTGCGGAAGAAACTCCAAACATTATAGAATCACTAATTGAAGCTAATCCATCAGTAGCTCTTCCTAAAACAGAAAATAATCCGTTAAAAGAATTAACTTTATTATCAACATTTTCAACTATCTTATCAACTTTATCTAATATTGAAATAAGCTTAATTCCTACTACAGTAAGAACAATTAATAATATGATAGCAACTATATATAATAGTACTGGTAAAACCACATTTAATAAATCCATTATAATCCCTCACTATTCATTTTCTTGATACATAGAATCAATTAAATCAAATAAATTATCGTTATCATCATCTTCTTTATCTTTAGTATTAGATTCTTCTTTTATATCAACCATCTTTGCTACTTTTATTTCTTCTACTGGTTTAACTTCTTCAACTTTCTTTTGAACAGGTTCTTCTTTAACTGGTTCAAGAACCTCTTCTTTTACTCTTCTTCCAGTAGCCTTTTCTTTAGTAGCATCAACATAATCTACATTATATTCTAACCCTAAATCTTGAAAATATTCCATCGCATCACCCATAGTTATTTCTTTAACTTCAGGTTTAGAAGTATCACTTAAATCAACTAATAAATTACTATTATCTTCTTCTACTTCAAATTTCGTATCTTCAACTTCTTCTTCTTTTTCTTTTCCATAGGCCTTATTTCTAACATCATCTACACTAACACTACCACGCGAATATGAAGATAATCTAACTTCTTTCTTTTCACGTACATCTTCTTTTTTATAATTCTTATCTAATATTCCATATATTGGTGAAATAATTGGACTAGGTTTAAAGTAAACTCTTTCATCTTTTCTTTCATATGTTCCATATTGATGAACAGGAACATTATAAGAATTATCCATACCATATGGCTTACTTTCTTTTTCTGGATGATATTCAACATGTCTTTCTACAGGTTGAGGAGTTGGATGATTATAAACCTCTTCTACTTCCTTTTTAGCATTTAACTCTTCCTGTTTAAAAGGCTCTTCAAATATACTCTCTTGAACAGGAGGAGAAATAATTTCCGGTTCTACATTATCATCCACTTTAAAATCATTATCATCTAGTAACTTAAATTCTTCACGACGACTTCTTTTAACAGTCTCATCTTTAGGACGTATTTCAAAATCCTCATCTGTTAATTCCTCTTCATGTAATTCATCTATTTTTTCTTCACGTCTACCAGGAAGAACTACTTTTTTCGCAATTGGTTTTTCAGGATTACTCTTTTCTTTTTCCTTATTTTTACCAAACTTAGATTTCTTCTCTTTTTTTGGTGGTTCGTCAACTTCAACATATTCCACTTCAAATAAAGCGTTTTTTAATTTATCAAATACACTCATGAGTTCACCTCTTTTTAATCATCTAACTCAATTTTTTCATCTTCAATATCTTTTTTATACTTATCTGTTTCTTCCCTTTCAACAACATCTAAGAAATTTTCCTTAGTAGAATCAGGTTTAAACAAACTATATTCTTCTTCTTTATAATCTAATATATTTTCTCCAATTAAACTCTCTAATACTTTGTCATTAAACTTAACACTTCTAGAGATAATACACATATTATCCACAACACTAGTTAAATCTTTAGGTAAAACGTAAGCTTCTAACTTAACATAATTAAATACCATCTGAACAAAATATTTAGAATCAACTTCATCTATTTGTATATATCCAGTATTCTTATTATAATTTAATACTTTAGAATAATGAGATTTCTCATTTTCTTCATAACTATTCTTAACTTTATGATAATAACTAATCACATCTACATATAAATAATATTTATTATTATTTTTATCTTTCAAAATAGCATTATAATCATCTTTATGAACAGATCTCATACCCTTAGGTAAATAATACTTATAACCTTCAAAATACACATTATATAGTTTTACTTTTTCACTTAATAAGTATTTCATATTATAACTTAAATTATTATTACTTAATACTTTAAAACTACAACCAGTTAAAAGTAAAACAATAGAGAGTAAAACAATTAATCTTTTCATATTTCACCTACTCTTATTACATTATATCATCTTTTTTATAAATGTAAAAATATTTTATATTTATTTACTTGATTGGACAACTTCTTTAATACAATAAACATAATATATTGGCTGTCCATTATTAGAAAACTTATCCTCATATTCAGTTGTGATTAATGGCATATCTTCTTTATGAAGATCAAAACTTATTTTCTTTAATATATAACCATGTTCACTAAAACTAACTAAAGAATAAGAAAATAAATCACTATTATCAGTTCTCATCTCAATAATTCTCTTATCCTTAAAAATATCTTCATATTTATCTAAAAATACTTTACTAGAAAGCCTTCTCAAGTGATGTCTCTTTTTAGGCCATGGGTCAGAAAAGTTTAAATATATATGATCTATTTCTCTATAAAAGCAATTATCTATATCTAAAGCATCAGCTCTTAATAAATAAAGATTTTTAATTCTTTCAGGTACTTTTTGTAAAGCTCTTACTATAACGCTATCATATTTTTCTATACCAATAAAATTTATATTAGGATTATTAATCGCATTTTCAATAATAAATTTACCCTTACCCATACCAATTTCTATATATATAGGATTATTATTACCAAACAACTCTTTCCATTTACCTTTATATAATGATCCATCTCTTATTAAATATGAAGAATCATTCATTATTTCTTCTTTATTTTTAACGTTTCTAAGTCGCATATAACCACCCGTCTATATTTTATCACAAAAAACCATAATTTGCATAAAATACAAAGAAAGACTGAGGTTGATATTATGAACAATTTTCCAATTTTTTATCCTCCTATCAATAATCCCTTTATCAGTAGCCAAGATGAATTATTAAAAATAAAAGAAAAAATAAATAATTTAGAAGAAAGAATTAAAATACTAGAAGAAGAAAAAGAAAAAAAATATTTAAAAAAAGATGATAATTATTACATGATTTAAAATAAAATGAAAAACACTTACTTTCTATGATATACTAGTAAATAGAAAGTGAGGTATTTATAATGCTTAAACTTAAAAACATTGAAAAAGACCAATATGATAAATTTGTTAATACTCATAAAACAAAATCTCATTTCTTACAATCTCTATCATGGGGAGAATTTTCTAAAAGTAAAAAGAATTTAACTCCCTATTACTTAGGATTAGTAAATGAAGAAGATAAACTTGTAGGAGCTACTCTACTTTTAGAAAAAAAATTACCATTAAACTATTCTTATTTTTATGCTCCTAGAGGATTTGTAATTGACTTTAAGAAAAAAGAATTAGTAAGAGAAATGACTAAACAAGTTATAAATTATATTAAAGATAAAAAAGCAATATTTTTAAAAATAGATCCTGATATAATTAAAACTCAATTTAATTATTTAAATGAAGAAATAGTAAATAATGATTGGGAAGATATATTTAATACATTAAAAGAAGTTGGGTTTAAACATCAAGGATTTACTAAGAACTTTGAAACAATGCAACCAAGATATACTTTCAGAATAGATTTAACACAAAGTTTAGAAGATATTGAAAGTCACTTTTCCAAAACAACTAAACAAAGAATTGCGAAAAGTAAAAAACTTGATACCGAAGTTGTCATTGGAAATAAAAATGATATACATGAGTTCTATCATTTAATGACTTTAACTGAAAGTAGAAAAGACTTTATTTCATATAATGAAGATTATTACGAAACACTATATGAAATATTTAATGGAAATGAACTTTCCAAAGCAACTCTTTTCTTAGGAAAAGTACATATCAATAAAACAATTAAAGCTCTAGAGAAAAACTTAAAAGAAATAAATGATCAAATATCTATACTACCTATAGACAATCTTAGTAAAAGTGCCAAAGCCAAACTACAAGAATTAACAAAACAAAAAGATAAAATACTAAGTGATATAGAAAAATACAAAGACTATAAAAAAGAATATGGTAATGACTTAACATTAAGTGCTCATATGATAATTGAATATGGTAATAAAGCATGGGTTTTATATGCTGGAAACCATAATATATTAAGTGAAACTTATGTTAACTACAATACTTATTATGAACACTTAAAATATTGTAAAGATAAAGGTATCGAAATATATGACCAGTTTGGAACAATAGGAGATTTAAGTGAGAATAATCCAAGATTAGGACTACATGAATTCAAGAAAAAATTTGGTGGAAACTATGTAGAATTTTTAGGAGAATGGGATTATGTTACAAAACCTTTTATGTACTTTGTATTTACAAAATTAGTTCCAATATATAGAAATTTAGTTAGAAAGAAAAGTAAAAAGGAGTTAGAACATGAAATTAGAAAGTCTTAGTAAAGAAGAATTTAAAAAATATGCTGATAAACATCCCCAAATTACTTTTCATCAAACTGAACAGTGGGCAAATTTAAAAAAAGTAAATGGTTGGGAAGCTCACTATGTAGGATTAAAAGAAGATAAAAAAATTAAGGCAGCTGCCCTACTTCTTTCAAAAACAATTCCTATTATTAAGAAAAAGATGTTTTATTCTCCAAGAGGTTTTTTAATAGATTATAATGATTATGATTTATTAAAAGAATTCACAACTAAATTAAAAGAATATGTAAAAAAAGAAAAAGGAATATTTGTAAAAATAGATCCATATGTTGAATATCAAGAAAGAGATAATAATGGTAACATAGTAGAAGATGGATATAATAATAAAGAAGCTGTAGACAATTTAATAAAACTTGGTTACAAGTTCTTTGGATTCAATACTATGCAAGATACTCTTCAACCTCGCTGGATGCATGTAATTGAAATAAATGGAAGAAGCGAAGAAGAAGTACAAAAAGATATGGAATCTAAGACTAGACAAATTCTTAGAAAAAATGAAAAATCATGTATTAAAACACATGAAATAACAAGAGATGAATTACCGGTATTTAAATCTATTATGGAACATACTGGAGATAGAAGAGATTTCATAGATAGACCTCTATCATATTATGAAGCTATGTGGGATAATTTATATGATAGTGGAATATTAAAAATATTAATTGCAGATATAGACTTTAATGAATATGAAAAAAATACTATCAAAGAAAAAGAAGAAATAGAAAATAGCTTAAAAGATAGAATTTATAAACATGATAATAATTTATTAAAAATGAATGAGAAAAAATATGAATCTACTAATAAACAAGATAAAGAATCTATAGAACGATTAGAAAAACAAGTAGAAAAAATAAAGAATTATAAGAAAGAATATGGAGAAAAAAAAACTCTAGGTACTATTCTATTCTTAATCTATGGAAATGAAGTATTATCATTATTTGGGGGAACAGATGATAATTTACTACAATTTCAATCAGCTTATACAGTACATTATGCTGGTATCAAATATGCAATTGATCACAAGTACAAAAGATATAATTTCTATGGTATTACAGGAGACTTTAGAAAAGAAAATCCACTATATGGCTTATATCTATTTAAAAAGAGCTTTGGAGGACATGTAGTCGAATTAATTGGAGAATATGATCTAGTAGTCTCCCCATTCTGGTATAAAACATATAAGCTTGCTTTTAAAGCATATCATACATTAAAAAAAATAAAGAAGTAATCTTCTTTATTTTTTATTTACTTAAATACTTATTTATTACTTGTTTTATATTTAAACCGAATATTCTCTTAAATGTTTTAGTCTTATTATTATAAATAAAATAAGTAACTACCCCAATTAATGTATA
>JAFVEF010000039.1 GCA_017478105.1 Bacilli bacterium
AAATGTATCCTGATGATATAGAAAATAAAGCCATTAATTTTCAATGGAAAGATGATACATTAATAAAAGAAGTAAGAAACTATTATTCAGATTTAAAAGACAAAAGTATTTATTATTATTCAGGAGATAAAAATAATAATGGTGAATATATTAAATTAGATAAATAAGGTTTGGAAGATTTTAGTTTTCACGAACAATCGCAATATTAAGATATTATGATCTAATTTTAAAATAGTAAGACGGCGAAAATCCAAAAGAAACTTCGTAACTAATGGATTTTCGCAATAGACTATCTTTTAGACAAGATAGTAACACACTACCAAGTTGGACAAGCCAACTAGGAATAGTGTGCAAAGGGAGTGCCCTTTTGAAACCCCTTTTAAGCAACATAACTACAAACTAATCGTAAGTAGTAATGTTGCCTTTTTATTTAAATCAAGTTTAAATAAAAAGAAGAATGCTATCGCCACTTTCATCAGCATAGCTGACAAAACGTGCCACGCATTCTTATAAAAAAATAACCTAATACCTAATCTAACGAAAGGTAAAAGGTTATTTTTTTATTTGATTTATTTATTCCCTTTTAATAATTTAGCAGTATCTTTTTTAGCATTCCATATTGATAAGTACATAAATAATTCAAATTCCAATGTCATAATGAACATAATTATTATTGAATAATTATTATTCATTAAATTATTTTTTGATGAATCTAATAAAACAATTACTGCTAATAATGTACCATAGAAAACTGCTAAAATTGTTGTACTATCTTCAAATCCTCTTTTAATTGTTCTTGATTTGTTTTTATCAACATCTAATCCAATTTTGCTCCAAGCATTTAGATCAAGTAATGTTCCCACCATTAAAAATGATAATGATGCCCAAAACATATTTCTAAAATAATCTGTTGCAATAATTTGTGATAGTCCAAAACTAACTAAAAACCATATTATTAATAGTATAACTACAATTCTTAATATTTTTCTATTTCGCATTTTTGTTTCTCTCCTTTACTCTTAAACTTAAAATTAAATTGATAATTTCTTCTTGTGTATGTATTTGATATTCTGTATCTTCAATAGTATGTAACAACAAATCTTTTTCTTGTTCTGATATGTTCTTATTATTTAATTTTTCTTTACAAGAAGAAACTAATTTTTCTAGGTTATCTTTATTACCTACAACATTTGCCTCTGCCTCATTTAGTTCATCTAATTTTAGATTTGAATAATAATCTTTAATAAAAGGATTTAATGGACTAACTTCAATACCTAAACCCATTTTATACATTAAATCGTTATAATTAACATCAATATGTTTACTTATCTTTCTTAATATTTTAGGACTAGGATCTCTTTCTCCAGCTTCTATTTTAGATAAACCAGAACTATTAATTCCTGCGAGTTTAGCAAGTTGTCTTTGAGATAGATTTTTTACTTCTCTTGCCTCAGCGATTATTTCGCCAATAGTCTTATCACTAGACATTTTCTTCACCTCACACATTAATCATACACTAATTGAGTACAAAAGTCAACAAAAATATAAAATTTGAATAAAAAAGTATTGACAAGTTGGTATTTACTATGTTACTATTGATATCGAGAAGTGAGTACTGTTGTATTCAAAAACAGCAGATTAGAAGAAAGGAGGAAACGATATGAATGAGGAAAATAACACATCTCGATATGTCAGATCACAGAATATGGAAAGATAAAAATATAACATTTGAAGCTAAAGATATATATGCTTATCTATATTCAGAAGGATTTGATAAAACTATCAATCATATAAACATTGGTAGAATGCAAGGAATAATCAAAGGTATAAAAAATGTTGGATTCAGAAAGAACTTAAAGTTATTAGAAAAATATAATTACATTAAGTTTAATGAATATGACAATGGATTATACGAATACACAATTTGCTAGAATAGACACAATCGCTAGTAAATAAGGTACAGTAAATGTTCGGAGATTTATGTTAGTACCTAGTCTATAAGACTAAACTACTTCAATCCTAGAGTACGGGATTTAAAATAAGGACTCAGGGATAATATTGCCTTTTTTCAGTTATATCAGTATGACTTGTAAGATGTTTACAAGTTTTTTTGTTTTCAAAATTAAGAAAGGAGATTGATAATGTGGATAATTTAACTAATTTAAAATATGTTGAAGTTCCTATGATAGTTCTATTAGATGATGGTATATCATCAACTTCTAAACTATTAATGGGATTAATTACCACTTTAACTATGCAAGAGGGTTTTTGTTTTGCAAGTAATAAGCGTTTAAGTAATCTTATGAAAGTATCAAAAAGAACAATCACTAGTTGTATAACTTCATTAAGAAGAAAAAATTATATTAAGGTTGAAAATGAACCTAATATGAGAAAAATCTATTTAGCAAATATCTTCTAGTGTTAGTAGCAAGAAGTTGCTATTATGTATAGCGAAGAACTTCTAACAGAATAAATAATATTAATAAATAATTATAATAAATAAAATAATTTTAAATTTATTTAAATAATTTAAATGAAAGGACTGATATATGAATGTAGATTTAAATGAAATAATAATCTCTGGAATTATTAATAATGTTACAGACAATAATCAAGAGTATATTAAGTTTGGCATAACTACCACTAAATTTAATAAAGGTAAAGTATATTCAAGTTTAAATATTAATAGGAATCTTTATACAATTTATAAAGATTTTTTTGTTAAAGGAACAAAGGTATTTATAAAAGGTTATCTCAATTCTTATTCAGCAAATAATAGAATACAGCTTTTTATTACAGTAACAAGTATATCTGATAATCAAGATGATATATTAACAGGACGAAGTTCTCCACATATTAGGCGTGATCCTGATGGTGTAGAAGTTTGGAATGGAAAAAGATGTGAAAGTGAAGAACTTTCAGAAGAAGAATCCAAAGAAATGGAAGAATTAATGAAAGATTATAGATAAGTAGGTGTTAATTATGAAATATTAGAAAGGCGTGTGATAATTATGAAGAAAAGTAATTTTTATAAAAGTTTACGCATAAAATTGGAAGTGTGGAGGTATATAAATGTATGAAACACTAGAATTTTATGATAGTAATGGTTATGATTTAAAAGAAGTTTTAAAGAGTTGTATATATAAATATTATATCGCTAATAAGAATTTAGGTATTAAATCTAAAAATGTATTTAAAAATGACTCAAAAAATAGTATAATTAAATCAACTAATAAAGTGGAAGTATTGTCTTGTGAAAGGAGTTAAAAGTGTATAATAAATATACGATAGACAATACAATTTTTAAAATAGCCATTTATATAAGACTATCTCGTGAAGATGGTGATGATATGGAATCAGAAAGTGTTACCAATCAAAGAAGTCTATTAATTGGTTATTTAAAAGCACAAGGATTAGTTGCAGTTGATGTTTATGTTGATGATGGTTATACAGGAACTAATTTTGAGCGTCCAGAGTTTAAAAGAATGTTAAATGACATTGAAAATGGAAAAATAAATATGGTTATTACAAAGGATTTATCAAGACTTGGTCGTGACCATATAATGACAGGTTTCTATGTTGAAACTTATTTTCCTGAAAATGATGTTAGATATGTCGCAGTTAATGATGATATAGATACCTTTTTTGAAACTAGTGGTAGCGATATGATGCCATTTAAGTTAAGTATGAACGATATGTATGCAAAAGATATTTCAAAAAAAGTTCGTTCTAACTTACTTCAAATGAAAAAAGATGGAAAGTTTTGTGGTAGTGCTGCTCCTTATGGTTATATGAGAGATCCTAACGATAAACACAAATTAATTCCAGATCCAGAGACTGCTCCTGTTGTAAAGAGAATATTTGATTTATATGTTGCAGGTTATGGTAGTTCACAAATTGCCGAAGTATTAACAAGAGAAGAATTACCTACACCTATTATGTATAAATACTCTGGTTCTAAATTAAGTAGATTTGACCATCCTGAAATATGGAAACACACATCAGTCAGTAATATTATTAAAAACAGAGTTTATATTGGAGATTTAATTCAACACAGAGTTCAAAAAGTTAGTTATAAGGTTAAGAAAAGAAAAAATTTACCTGAAAGTGAATGGTGTATTAAAGAAAATGCTCACGAGCCACTTGTTGATAGGAAAACATTTGAAATAGCACAATCTATTAAAGATTCTTCAAACACTTATAATCCTGATAGAAGAAATGTTGATTATGTCTTATCTGATTTAGTTTTTTGTAAAGATTGTGGTGCTAGAATGAGTATTAGTTATGATAAAAAAAGAGATAGAGTCACAATGAATTGTAACAACTATCGTAAATTCAGTAAATATGATATATGCTTTTCTCATTATATTAACTATACTAAACTAGAAAATACAATTTATGAAAAATTAAGTAATATGGCTAATCAATATATTAATGATAAAGAAGAATTTGAGAATATTATTAAAAGTGAATATGTTGATCCTAAACAAGAAAAACTAAAAAAGATAGATGAATTAAATCATACAATAGCTGATTTAAAAAGAAAGCAAGATGCTTTATATGATGATAAGTTTAATAATGTAATTAATGTAGAAACTTATCAAAGACTATTTAATGCTACTGAAGAAGATATAAAAACTGCAAATAAAAAATTAATAGAATTACAAAATGAAGTTTCTAGTATTGAAGAAGATTCTTCTTGTTATGTTGAATATTTAGATATTGTTAAGAATTTTTTAGATATGAAAAATCCTACAAGAGAGATTATGAATAGATTAATTGATAAAATATATGTGACAAAAGACAAAAAACTAGAAATTCATTATAGAATAAAGAAAAGTGAAGTATTAGTATAAATAAAAAGATACGATTGCTTTGGAGCAATTTTTAAAAAGATTAAAAGGTATCACGAAAACAGGTCATACTGGTAT
>JAFVEF010000040.1 GCA_017478105.1 Bacilli bacterium
ATGATTAAAAATATATTTAATAAATCAAAAGGCACATATGGATATCGTAGGATAACTGAAGGCTTAAAGATTGAATATGGTGTAATATTTAATCACAAAAAAGTAGCTAGAATAATGAATAAATACAATATAAAACCAGAATATATAAAACGAACTAGGCCAAATACTTCTAAAAGAATTGAAGAAAATGTTCAACCAAATATATTAAAAAGAAACTTTAAAGCTGATAAACCTAATCAAAAATGGACAACGGACATCACATATTTGATATTAAAAAACAAAAGATTATATTTATCAACTATTTTAGATTTATATGATAGAAAAGTTGTGGCTTATAAAATATCGAAATTCAATAATAATCAATTAGTTATTGATACGTTAAACGAAGCGATAGCTAAAAGAAAAGATGTATATGGACTTATCATTCACAGTGATCAAGGATTCCAATATACATCTTTCGAATACAAATCCATTTGTAAATCTAATGGGATAACTATTTCTATGTCCAGAAAAGGAACACCCATAGATGATACACCAATGGAAAGTTGGCATGGTATCTTAAAAAAAGAAACCTTGCACAATAATAATATCACATCTTTACAAGAATACCAAAAACTTGTAGAAGATTGGATATTATTTTACAACACAGAAAGACTAAAGTCAAAAAAGTCAGGAAAATAAATCCTGACTTACTTTTTTATTACTGTGAACTATTTGGGGTTCACTTCATTTTAATCATACTTTTTATTTATACTAGAAAAAAAATATATTATAATTAATATGTAATAATAGGAGAATACTATGAAGTTTAAAAGAAGATTTGTTAAAAAATTCAAATATAATTATAAAACAAGATTCTTATTACCTTTATTTGTTTTAGTATGTGTAGCTTTAGGTTTAGGGTATGCATATCTCCAAACAGATTTATCAATTGTTGGAGTTACTAAGTTAAAAGATAATGAATGGAATGTTCGCTTTGATAATATTCAACCAGTAGAAGGAAGTGTAGAACCAGTAACAGCACCTTCAATATCAGAATTAACTACAGTTAGTTTTTCTGCTCAATTAGAAAATCCTGGTGATAAGTATGAGTTTTATATTGATGTAGTAAATTCAGGAACAATTGATGCCATGGTAGATAGTTTAGTACTCTTACCAGAACTAACAACAGATCAAGCAAAATATTTAAGTTATTCAGTAACATATCGAGGTGGAGCTCCAATATCACAACATGAATATTTAAAACAAAGGGAAAGAAAGACTTTAAAAGTATCATTTAAATATTTAGAAAATGCCGACACAACAAATTATCCACAAGAAGATACAGTTTTTAATATAGCAGCAACAGTCAATTATGTTCAAGCAAATGATTCTGCTGTTAACTATGTAGGAGCAAATCCATGTACCTACAACGGAGAACTAGTTAACAATGCTAGCTATGTAAATGGTCAATATACTTATACCTATAATTCATCAAATAATGGTTGGAAAGTAGTATTGACTGATAAAAACTCAACTGATCCAGCTACATCAACTTTATGTAGTTCAATTAATAATTACCCAATTATAAGTATGAGTGGTATGTTTAGTAGTAGTAAGGCATCATCACTTGATTTTAGTAGTTTCGATACATCTTACGTGACTGATATGAGCTCTATGTTTGCTTCCTTTATGGGGAACAATCTTGATTTAAGCGGTTTAGATACAAGCAATGTTGAAACTATGAGATCAATGTTTAACAGTGCCCAAATGCTATCTCTAGATTTAAGCAGTTTTGATACAAGTAAAGTAACTAATATGAATACGATGTTTGCAGATAGTTATATGACTTCAATCGATTTAAGTAGTTTTAACACAAAAAATGTAATCGATATGTATGCAATGTTCTCTGGAAGCAAAGTTACAACTCTAGATTTAAGTAATTTTGACACCAGAAATGTAACCAATATGGACTATATGTTTGATGGATTACAAATTCCATCTCTAGATTTAAGTAATTTTGATACAAGCAATGTTTCATCTTTTGATAAAATATTTAACAATAATAAATCTACAACTATAAATATTAGCAACTGGAACTTTAACAAATCAAAGAGTACTTCAGGTATTTTTAATTCATCATCTGTTCAAAATATAATAATGGAAAATGTTAATACTTCAGAAGTTACTAATATGTCTGGAATGTTTTATAATACATCTAACTTAAGTGTTTTAGATTTAAGTAGTCTAGATACAACAAAGGCAACAAGCATGGGAGGAATGTTTTCAGGAACAACCGCAACTACTGGATATGGAAAAACACAAGCTGATTGTGATAGATTGAATGCAAGCCCTGGGAAACCATCAGGATTAACATTTGTTGTTAAGGGAAGCTAGGTGATATTATGAAAAAATGGATATTATTATTTCTAGTGTTATTATTGTTACCAGTATTTGTATATGCAGAAAGCTGTGATACAAGTAACATCACAGTAGCAAGCATAAAGAAGATTAATAGTACTGGATATACTGAAGAAATAGAAGAACCTACTACTGATAATGTATCAGTTTCTACTAATCTAAGATTATATGATGTTGGAGATTCTATTACTTATGAAATTAAAATAAAAAATAAATCTAATAAAGATTATGATCTTAATAAAAAGATTAGTAATAGTGAATATATTTCTTATGACATTATATCTGATAATAATAAAGTAAAAGCTAATGAAGAAAAGTCTATTAATTTAAAAATAGAATATAAGAAGAAAGTATCTGATGATTTATACAAAAGTAATAAATTTGTAGAAAATAAACAAATTGATCTAATAGTAGAAGATTACATAATTAATCCAAGTACAGGAAGAAATATAATAATAACGTTAGTTATATTACTAGTAATATTTTTATCTATTCTTTCAATAAAGAAAGATCTTAAGTATAGATCATTAATTCTATTACTATTTATTCCATTAATAGTTGATGCAGCATGTGAATATAAATTATCAATTAATTCAAGGATAGAATTAAAAAAGATATTACCAAATCCATGTACATATGAAGGGGAACTTGTTCAAGGAGCAGAATATGTTAATGGTCAATACACGTATAGATATATGAATGAATATGGTGTTAATGACATTTATGAATATAATTGGATGAATATAACAGATGACGGCTGGGGAGTAAAATTAACTGATTTAGATTCAAATGATGCGGTAAACACAAAACTATGTACAAATATAAATAATAAGCCAATAGTATCAATGAGTTACATGTTTGCTAATAGTGAGGCAACTTCAATAAATTTAAGTAGTTTTGATACTGGAAATGTTTCTAATATGAGTTATATGTTTGGTGGAATCCAAGATGTTCCACTTGATTTAAGTAGTTTTGACACAAGTAAAGTTACTAATATGAGTGGCATGTTTGCAGGTAGTCAAATGACAAATATTGATTTAAGTAATTTAGATACAAGGAAAGTAACTAATATGTATAGTATGTTTTATAATACTCAATTTACTAGCTTAGATTTAAGCAATTTTGACACAAGTAATGTAACTGATATGTCATACATGTTCACTGCTAGTCGAGCAACTACTCTAGATTTAAGTAGTTTTGATACATCAAAAGTAACAAATATGTCTTCAATGTTTAACGTCAGTGAAGCGACCGTTTTGGATTTAAGCAGTTTTAACACCAGTAAAGTAACAGACATGAGTTATATGTTTTATTATAGTAATACGCCATCATTAGATCTAAGCGGTTTTGATACAAGTAATGTAACAAGTATGCGTTATATGTTTAGTAATAGCAAAGTTAGTAGTTTAGATTTAAGTAATTTTGATACAGGAAAAGTAACTAGTATGGATGGAATGTTTGCTGGTATCCAATTAACTAGTTTAGATTTAAGTAATTTTGATACAAGTAGTGTAATTTATTTAAATGACATGTTTTCGGATTCTACTATTAATAATCTTAATTTAAATAATTTTACTACTGGTAATAATGCCAGAATGAACTCCATGTTTTCCAGTTGTAAGATAGATAATATAGAATTAAATGGTTTTGACACAAGTAAAGTAATTGAAATGCACAGTATGTTTAGAGGTGCAAATGTTCCAAGTTTTGATCTAAGCATTCTTGATACAAGTAATGTTACAAACATGCACTCAATGTTTAGTGAATCAGCATTTCAATCTCTTGATTTAAGAAATTTTAATACAAGTAAAGTAACTGATATGGGAAGTATGTTTTCAGAGTGCTATTTAAATGATTTAAATGTAACAAGTTTTGATACAAGCAAAGTTACAAATATGAATGGTATGTTTTATAGAATTCATGTTTTAAATAATACTTTAGATTTAAGTAGTTTTGACACAAGTAGCATTACTGATATGCGTACTATATTTAACAGAAGTAGTATAACCACTGGTTACGGAAAAACTCAAGCTGATTGTGACAGATTTAATGCAAGTAGTGGAAAGCCAACGGGATTAACATTTGTTGTTAAGAATAATTGATTAAATATAGTAGATATAGTGTGAAACATTTTTAGTAAAAAAAAGAAAAAATGTTTCACATTTTTAGTTTATTATGTTATAATGAGTATGAGGTGTTTTACATGGAAAATCAGATTAAAATCCTAGATTTATTAAATCAAAAACAAAACAAGCAAGTTGAATTAGAAACTTTAATATATGGTTCTATTGAAATTAGAGAAAAAGATAATAAACAATATATTTATACACATAATAGAGAAGATGGAATGCAATCTACAAAGTATATTGGTGAATATTCTGAAGATTTATATAATTTAATTTTAAATAATAACATAAAAGCAAAAGAACTAAAAAAAGATATAAGAAGAATTGAAAAAGAATTAAAAGAATTAAATTATGTGGATGAAGATTTAACTATAGAAGTAACTAATAATATTGATTACGCTAGAAAACATTTAGCTGATACTATATATAAGCAAGCTATTTTAGAGGGAGTAGCAACTACATTATCTGATACAGAAAACATTATTGAAGGTGGTAAAGTAAATAATATGTCTTCGGAAGATATATTAAAAATAATAAATCTAAAACATGCTTGGGAATTTATATTAAATAAAAATGTAATTACATCAAAAACAAACTATTCTATTCTATGTATGATAAATAGACTAGTAGAAGAAGGGTTTTATTATAATGCAGGAATTATCAGAAATGTTCCAGTAAATATTGGAGGAACTTCTTGGAAACCAGATATTCCTGTTGAAGCGGATATTAAAGATGAAATAAACAATATAGTTGAAAGTGAATTGGATGATATTGATAAATCAATAAGAATACTTTTATATGTTGTGAAAAAACAAATTTTTATTGATGGAAATAAAAGAACTTCTGTAGTATTTGCTAATCACTATTTAATATCCAAAGGAAAGGGATTAATTGTTATTCCAAGTGATAAAGTAGAAAAGTATAAAAAATTACTAGTTGATTACTATGAATCTAATAATGATAAAAAAATATCTGAATTTTTAAAAAAAGAGTGTTTTTTAAATATAGAGTAGTGTATATAATAAAAACACTTGCAATAAAATAAATATATGTTATAATACAAACAGAAAGGAGTGGGAAATATAGTCCCACTCTTATTATTTGTAGGAGGTGGATAAATTGAAAGAAAAAATTGCTAACCTAGTAAATGATTCAATTAAAGATTTAAATGTATTTGTTGATGATGCCTTTACTAGTATGGAGGAAGGAAAAAAGATATTTAATATTGTCCTTGATAGCAGTGAAGTGATTGATTTAAACAAAGTAACTGATGCCTCAAGAATAATAAATAAAATCATGGATGAGAATGAAAGCTTATTAGATGATTGTGATGAACTTGATATTTATTCAAAAGAGAAGGGAGACAAAGAATAAAATGGCAAAAGCAAAAGAAGAAACAAAAGGAATGAACCCAAAAGAATTTAAAAAAGCACTTGATAATATAGTAAAGGAAAAAGATATTGATCCAGAAGTAGTATATGGTGCAATGGAGTTAGCACTAACTTCAGCATATAAGAAGAATTTTAATTCCAAAACTAATGTAAAAGTTTTATTTGATCGCGAAACAGGAGAAATAAAAGTATATTCATTCTTAACTGTAGTACCTGATGATAAAATGACTAAAGAAGAGTATGAAGATGCTTTATTTGAAAAATATGCCCTTGATGAAGATTTAGATACAAAAGTTGAAGAAGTTGGAAAAACTGAAGAAAATGAAGATGCTGAAGAAGAACAAGAGGAAGAAAAAGAACAAATTAGTTTCTTCAACAAAGAAACAGAAATTAAATTAAGTGATGCGAAAAAAATAGATAAAACATTAGAAGTAGGAGATACTATTGATACAGAAGTTACTCCAAAAGATTTTGGTCGTGTTGCAGCATCAACTGCTAAACAAGTAGTAGTTCAAAAAATACGTGAAGCTGAAAGAAACAGTATCATGGAAGAGTTTGGAGATAAACAAGATGAATTACTAATTGGAACAGTAGCTCTAGAAGATACAGATAATTATTTCATAGATCTAGGTAGAACAAACGGAATTCTTCCTAAAAAAGATTGTATTCCTGGTGAAAAAATTGAAATGGGATCTCAAATAAAAGTATATGTTTCTAAAGTTGATAATAATGGTAAAAACTTACTTATTCTTTTAAGCAGAACTCACTATGGTTTTGTTAAGAGATTATTTGAATTAGAAATACCTGAAATAAATGATGGAACAGTAATGATTTATAGTGTTGCTCGTGATGCTGGAAATAGAAGTAAAGTAGCAGTATATTCAGAAAATCCAAATGTTGATCCAATAGGAGCTTGTATTGGAGAAAAAGGTTCTCGTATCGCAAGAATAATTACTGAATTACATGGTGAAAAATTAGATGTTGTAAGATACGATACAGATCCTGCTAAATTTATTGAAAATGCCTTATCACCAGCTAAAGATTTAACAGTAGCAATTACTGATCCTAAGAAACTTGAAGCAATGGTTATTGCAGATGGAGATAATTTCTCTCTAGCTATAGGTAAAAAAGGACAAAATGCTCGTCTCGCAACACGTCTTACTAAATTTAAAAAGATTGATATAAAAACAACAGAACAAGCAAGAGAAGCAGGAATTAACTTTAGATAAGAGGTGTTACTATGAAACAAAAGAAAATACCTTTAAGAACATGTGTAGTAACTAAAGAAACTCTTCCTAAACAAGAACTTTTAAGAATAGTAAGAACAAAAGAAATGCAAGTAATGCCTGATGAAACAGGAAAATTAAATGGAAGAGGAGCATATATTAAAAAAGACTTAGCTGTCTTAGAAAAAGCTATAAAAACAAAAGTATTAGAAAAAAAATTAGAATGTGAAATAAATAAAGAAACTTACGATGAAATAAGAAAAATAATAGAAAAATAAAGAAAAGTGAGGTGACTCTTCATGATGAGTTTATTAGATTATGCTAATGATGTTGGAAAAAGTATAGAAGAAATAATGGCTTTATGTGATCGATTAGGAATTGAATATACTGATGAGGAATCATTATTAGATGACTTAAGTATTACAATACTTGATAATTCTTTAGATGATTTAGTGGAAGAAGAAACATTAAATACAGAAGAACAAGAAGAAAGACGATTAGAAGAAGAAGTAGAAGATAAAGCAGAAGAATTAGCTTTTAATACTAAAATAGATTTAGAAGATGGAACATCTTTTACAAAAGTAAAACAAAATAAGCAAGCAAAGAAAACTGATAATAACAAAAAAGATTTCTTAAAAGAACGTAAAAAAATGTATAAAAATAAAGAGAAACTTCAAAGCAATGAAACTGTTCAAGATGAAAATGTTATTCTATATAAAAATGGTATGACTGTAACTGATTTTGCTAACTTAGTTGAAACAGCCCCAATTGAAATAGTAAAGAAATGTATGGGACTTGGAGTAATGGCATCAGTTAATCAGTCACTTGATTATGATACTTGTGAAGTATTAGCATCTGAATATGGAAAAGTATTAAAGAAAGAAGAACAAGCAGATATAAGTAATTTTGAAAGTTATGAAATAGAAGATAGAGAAGAAGATCTACAACCACGTCCACCAGTAGTTACTATCATGGGACATGTAGATCATGGAAAAACAACTCTTCTAGATTATATTAGAAATAGTGATGTAGTAAGTGGAGAAGCAGGAGGAATAACTCAAGCAATTGGTGCTTACTCAGTAAAATGTAATGGAAAAACAATTACTTTTATTGATACTCCTGGACATGCTGCCTTTACAGAAATGCGTGCTAGAGGTGCTCAAATTACTGATATAGTAATCATTATAGTTGCTGCTGATGATGGAATCATGCCACAAACAAAAGAAGCAATTGACCATGCCAAAGCGGCTAACGTACCAATAATAGTGGCTATAAATAAAATAGATAAACCAGAAGCTAATATTGATCGTGTAATGACTGGCTTAGTTGAAAATGGTCTAACTCCTGAAGAATGGGGTGGAGATATTATTGTTAATAAGATATCTGCTAAATCAGGTGAAGGAGTAGACAGTTTATTAGAAAATATTTTATTAGTTGCTGAAATGCAAGAATATAAAGCTAATCCATCACGTTATGCAACAGGAGCAGTAGTAGAATCTAAAAAAGATTCTAAGGTTGGTTCAATCGCTACACTATTAATTCAAAATGGAACTCTAAGATTAGGAGATCCAATAGTTATTGGTAATTATGCTGGAAAAGTAAGAACATTAAAAAATGATAAAGGACAAAATATTGTAGAAGCAGGTCCATCAACTCCAGTAGAAGTAACTGGTATTTCTGAAGTACCTAGTGCTGGAGATAAGTTTATGGCTTTTGAATCTGAAAAACAAGCTAAAGAAATTGCTGAAGCTCGTCAATTAAGATCAAAAGAACAAGATACTAACTTTAGTGGAATGACTTTAGAAGATTTATTCGGAAAAATAAAAGAAGGTCAAAAAGAAATAAATGTTGTTTTAAAAGCCGATGTAAATGGTTCATTAGAAGCAGTACGTAGTGCTTTAGAAAAAATAGATGTTGAAGGCGTAAAAGTAACAGTAATTCGTGGTGGAGTAGGAGCTATTACTGAAAGTGATGTTGTTCTAGCAAGTGCATCTCATGCATTAATTATTGGTTTCAATGTACGTGCTACTTCATCTACTCAAGATATTGCTAAACAATATGGTATTGAAATAAAAACATATGATATTATCTATAAAGTAGTTGAAGATATGGAAAATGCTATGAAAGGATTATTAGATCCTGAATATGAAGAAAAAGTAATAGGACAAGCAGAAATAAGACAAATATTTAAATTCTCAAAAGTAGGATTAATTGCTGGATGTCATGTTACTAGTGGAATTATAAAAAATAATTCTAAAGCCCGTATTATAAGAGATGATATAGTTGTTTATAATGGACAAATAAAAACTCTTCAACATGAAAAAGATCAAGTAAAAGAAGTTAAAAAAGATATGGATTGTGGAATTACTTTAGAAAACTGTCAAGATTACAAGGAAAAAGATATTATTGAAGTTTACGAATTAGTAGAAATAAAGAGGTAATTATGGCAAGTATAAAAATAGAAAGACTAAATCATGCTTTTCAAGAAGAAATAAGTATGATCCTAATGCGTGAAGTAAAAGATGAAAATATTAAATTCGTAACTATAACTGGTGTTGAAACTACATCTGATTTAAGTTTTTCCAAAGTATATTACACTGTCTTAGATGAATCAAAAAAAGAAAAAACTAAAGAAGCTTTAGAAAAAGCATCTTCTTTCATAAGAACAAAACTTGCTGAAAGAGTAGAAATAAGACATACTCCTGAATTAAAGTTTATTTATGATACATCTATTGATTATGGTAATCATATTGAAAAAATAATAGAAGAAATAAAACAAAAAGAAAAGAAAGATTAATCTTTCTTTTTTCTAATTAATTATGATACAATAAAGAAAATAAGGAGAGTGTTATGTATGAAAAAAATATTATTTATAATGTTCATAGTACTAATACTTCCAATTCAAGTATTTGCTTATTCAAAAGAAGAAGTACTAGAAGACATAAAAAGTATCAATAATACTTATGTCTCTGATGATGTCCTAGTAAAAGATTTAACTATAACTAATGATAATATTACTTTTAATTATGATATTGAAAAATTAAAAAATAGATATCCAAATCTAGATATAGACACTACATTTAATTATAAATTAACTGATAAAGAATTAATATTTGAAGCAGGATCTGGAATTATTACTAATAATAATTATATTGTTAAAAAAGAAAATATCTCTTCTTATTATTTATATTTAATGTTATTTAACAGTCTAAAACAATCATATGATGAATATAATTATTTTTCAAAAGAAACAATTATAAATAGATTAAATAATGAAACTAATACTGATAATACTATTATTTTAAAAGATAATACTAATTACTTTAATGTAATAATAAAAAAAGATAATAATACATTTAAATATTATTATCAATATAATTATACAAATGAATATATAATAGATAATACAAATATTAATTACAGAGAAACAGATGAATTAGAGAATCCTTATACTGGTAACTTTAAAATGATAATTGGTTTTATGCTAATGGGAGTAATAATATTACTTGGATATACCATTACAGAAAATGAAAAGAAGATTTAATCTTCTTTTTTTATATAATGGATGTTATTAATAAAAACATATTATGAGCTATATGCATTACCATAGATGTATAAATTGTATCAGTTTCATAATAAGCAAGAGCAAAAGTAAAACCAAATGCCCCATATGGAATAATATAAAGTAGATTTGCAAATGTTATTTCATTACCAATTACATGAGCTCCACCAAATAAAAGAAATGACATAAAAGCAAATAACCATTTATTACTAAAAACATCTTTTAATGATTTTCTAAAAACAATTTCTTCCGTAAAAGGAGCAATCACTCCAGCACTGATTAACATGACAAGAGGAGAAGATTTAAGCATAGTTTGTACAACTTTTTCATTTTCAGCCCCACCAGTTTTAAAAATCAGATTTATTAAAACATTTGATGTCATCATTATAGCCATACCAATCATCCAATATTTAATACCAATATCAATATTATTACCAAGATTATCTTTATATTTTTTAAATTCCTTTTTTAAATCATCAAAGTAAATAATTATTAAAATTATCGCAAATACTAAACTAGAAAATAAAGATAATAAAACTTTATCAGAATTAGTAAGTTTACTAGGATTTAACTTAAAAAGTATTACAGGTACATATTGTAGATAGGCACTATACCAAAAACCTAGTATTACTAATATTGTTTTTATTATTTTATTTATATCATTTTTCATTCACATCACCATAATAAAGATATCATAAAAATCGAATAATTAAAAGAAAATAATTTTATACAATACATAGTGACCCCCTAAATCACTATGTATTTTTGTTTTGTAGTATAATATGTAACTTGAAAAGGAGGTGAAATATATGTGGTCAAGTTATCAAGAAATGTATTTAAATACTAAGAATGAGAAATTGA
>JAFVEF010000041.1 GCA_017478105.1 Bacilli bacterium
TATTTGCTTATCAACTAATCTATCAACAAGTTCTGTGAAAAATGGATCATCTTTTATTAACACCATATTGGTTAAGAATAGAATTAATGTAGTCCAAGATTCAACAGCTGCTGCAATAGCTTTCATTGCTTCTTCTAGATTATTTTCTAGATTCGTTGATGGTCCTGTTAAAGTTTTAACATTTGATACGATTAAGAATAGTGTTTCTATAACTGCATTGTAATCATCCATAGTAGTTATTAAGCCATTTGTCTTTTGCATATTCTTTGTTGTATCCATTACTTTTTTGTTATAAGTCATAAGTTCTATAATTTGCTCATTTGTTATTTCATAATTGCCATCATAAGTTGGCTTCATTGTGACTTTAAATAGACTATCTTTAACTCGATTTGAATCATTACTAAGTTCATAAGATTTATCGACTAGCTCACTGATTCTATTTTCATTTTGTTTTAAATTTCTTTTTATATAATCATAGTTTTTCATTTTAGCTACTGGAATATCTTCGTTTCTTCCAACTTTTTTATCTACTAAAGTGAAGTCAACTTGATAAGCTTTATTAAATTCTTTGATACATTTTTCTCTCATAGTATCTTGAATTTCGGCTAATCTTTCTTTAGTAAATACTTGTGTTTTTGCCACTTGTTTTTTCATTCCGTTTTTAAATCCATCTTTAATTGGTACACCAATAATGTGCATATGTGGTGACTTTTCATCAAGATGAACTACTGCAACTGCAATCTTGAATTCTGGTACAAGTTCTTCTAAATCTTTTATTTGTTGTTTATAAACATCAACCATCTTTAACTTGTCTTCAAAGCTTTGCGCTTTCCAATATACTTGATTTCCTAATTCAATTATGAACTCACAAGCAATGTCTCTTTGAGTATTTTCTGATACGTGAAGTAGGTAATTATCTATCTTTCTATCATCTCTAATTTGCTTATTATTATATTCAATTCTTGCTTCTTCAAACTCATTTTGATAGATACTTTTGATATGATTTGTTGCTGTTTCTTTGTCTTGAGATTCCCCAATTATCATTACAATATTTTCATTATTATATTCTTCTAATCTTAAATCGTGCTTCAATGCGTGACCCAATTGATTCAAATTTTGGATAGCATTATTTGCATAAGATGTAGTTCCACTTAAACTATTTTTTGCCGCTCTCCTTGCTTTTTTTGTTTTGTTCCCATCATTACCTAAATGACATGAATAAGATAGTTCCATTTAACCTCCTGGATTGACCTTTTTTCTTTAGGCAAAAGTCATAACGCCCTATGGGTTTTGTCATGCTATCAAAACACCGGCGAACTCTTACGAGTTAAGTCATATTTGAAGTAGTCAAATATGATATCCAAGAACTACTCCAAGTGATGAAGTAGTCTTTGGATTTGTTATGAATAATGCTGAAGCATTATTGCTTATGACTTTATGCCTTCAGTTCTTCAATACTCACGAACGATTTAGGTATCATGATAACTCTATCAACAAGTTCATTATTTTTTATAAGCGGTCTTTCAATTATTCCATCAATGTAGAAGTGGTCTTTCATCAGTTTATAATATTTTTCTTTTTCTTCTTCTGTATAAATATTATTTTGAAATTTTAGTAACGATAATATTGAATATGAATCTTCAAAATCTTTTAGATGTGATTCATCAAGTTGTCCTTCATAAAATACTCCTCGTTTGTTATCTCTTAAAATCATATTTAAATATTCTATATATTCATTTGCTGTTTTATGAATAAATTGTTCTGAGAATTTTATATTCGTGATTTTAATATTAAAGTTTTTATCTCTTTCAATTTCTATTGAAGATACTAATTCATTTATTAAATCCCTTTGAGATTTTTTATTTAGTCCTCTCCATAGAAATGCAAATGCTAGTGGGTTATTAAATAGGAAATCATTTTCTTCATTTTTATATTCGAATTGTTTTGCTAAATCTACAACTGCTTCTTTAGATAGATTTTCAGGATCTAATTGTTCTTTTTGTTTTTTAAGTCCATCAATATCTTTTTTCAGTTTTTCATTTTTCTTATTAATTGCTTGTACGTTTATATTTGATTCAAGATATAAATCTACTAATTTCTTTTCTTGTTCTTCCAATTTAATAATTGCTTTATCAATTTTATCAATATCTTTGTTGTATGAAGTGTTAGTAATCATAATTTCATATTTATTCTCAATCATATATCTAGTTAATTCATCAAGAACTCTTATCAAAGCATTTTCAATCTTTTCACAATTATAATGATAATTGTATCCAGAACATTTTGAATTTTTACATCTAAGATGAAAATAAGTTTTTCTTTTTCCACCACGAGTTTTATATGATTGTGAAGAAGCTAGTATCTCACCACACAAAGGACATTTAACAAGTGATGAAAAAGTATGAACGAAGGTGCCATAATTAGGATGCTTATTTTTTTTGATTATATTTCTTGTTTTATTCCAAGTATCCATATCAATTATTGGCTCACAGTAATCTTCAACAGTTAATATTTCTTCTTGTTTTCTTTTATACTTTCCAAATTCAAAAATTCCAATATAAATTTTATTGTTTAGAATCTTTTCAACTCGAGCTGCTTTCCAAACTCCGTTACTACAATTAAGATAAGCATGTTCCTTATTTAACACTTGAGCAATATTTCTAATGGATTTACCTGACTTACATAAATCAAATAATCTTCTAATAGAAACTGCTTCTACAGGATTTATTTCTAAATGACCTGTATCTGGATTTCTAGTATAACCAAATGGTGCTTTTGCCGGATGAACTCTTTCAAGTGCCATTTCATCTAAAGCTCGTCTTGTTCTTGCTCCAATCTCCTTTCTTTCTCTTTGACCGAAAACTAGATTCATTCCAAACATCATTTCACCATTAGCAGTTGAAACATCGTAAGGTTCAAGTATAAGTTCTATTTTTACATCATTCTCCTCACAATAGTTCAGCAACCAAAAGCCGTCTAGATTACTTCTTGAAAGTCTGTCTGTTTTAACAGCTACAAGACGATCTAGTTTATGGTCTTTAATATCTTTAAGAAGTTGTTGCATAGCAGGGCGCATTAAAGTTTTTCCAGAGTATCCACCATCATCATAAACACCAATAATATCATAATTGTTCTTATCACAATATTCTTTTAACATTCTTAATTGAGAATCAATTGAAAAACCATTTTCTTTTTGATCATCAGTTGAAACTCTAACATAAATTCCAGTTCTAATACTCATTACATCACATCCTTTCTCATTAAATATTTTTATTACATTTTCGAGGGAGGACACTTTCCGCTCTCGCACTAAAAAAGGACATTGGCTTTTAAACCAATGTCCTTAAATAATCAATGTAATAAATTTTTCTTTTCAATCTCATTTGCAATCACCCCTATATGCAAACATATTCTTTAAGATTAATTACATTTTATCAAATTAAATTATTTTGTCAACTGGTTTAAAATATTCTTTATTTCTTTTAATGAGTATTTCTTATTTTCATCTTCAATAATAAAAGGTTTATTATTAATTTCTACAACCTTATATTCAAGAATTGTAAGTATAAATGGCTTTATGATGATGTATTCTACCGGCTTTATAAATTTAACATTAGTCCCATCAAGCGTTTTTACAGCCCCATTTACAACCTTATACTGAGTTTTTGATAATAACTCGAGTATTTCTTTATCTGGTTTAATTCGTTCCTCTAACGTGAAATTAAGCATCAAAAAAGTCCTCCTTTCTCCAAGAAGAACTTTTATTTATAAGACTTCCCAAGCGTAACTACGTGGGAAAATAAAAAGTTACGATACATTGTACCGTAACCTGTTTTCAAATGGAGCGGATGATGGGAATCGAACCCACGTAGTTAGCTTGGAAGGCTAAGGTTCTACCATTAAACTACATCCGCATTTGTCTTTAATCGCCTTAGCCTTTCCGACAACAACCAAGTCGACTAAATCAGTAGACGTATTTAATTATACCAAAAATCGTTGAATTGTCAAGCTTTTTTATAAAAAAAAGGAATCCATTTGATTCCTTATGATAAAGTTACTTCTACATCTTTTTCTTGATATTTACGTCCTGATGTATAGCTTACTTTTAATTTTATTTTATCCCCTTTTTTCTTTGAATAAATAACATCTTGAATATCTGTTAGGGATTTTACTTCTTTACCTTCTACTTGTGTTATTATATTTCCTATTTCTAGCTTAGCTTTATCAGCGCCACTATTTTCTTTTATCTTTGAAATATAAAAACCAGTTGGCATTCCGTAAGATTCACTTTGCGCTTCTGTAACGATATATCCATCAATTCCTATTTCGGCATCACTTTTATCTTCTTGTCCATTCATTAGATTTGTGATTAAATCTTTAACATCAGTTATTGGAATTGCAAATCCCATTCCTTCTACACTTGGACTTGATGATGATGCACTAGATGAATATTTTGCAGAATTTATTCCAACAACTTCTCCTTTACTATTTAGTAAAGCTCCTCCACTGTTACCACCGTTTATGGCTGCATCGATTTGAATCATTTTGTTTTTAGTATTATCTATTTCTACTTCGCGGTTAACTGCACTAACAACTCCTGTAGTAACTGATTGTCCATATCCTAAAGCATTTCCAATAGCAATAATACCATTACCAACCTTTAGAGTTGAACTATCTCCTAATGTTGCGATTTTTATTGCGTTAATTGTTTCATCATCTATATCACTTAATTTTATAGATATTACAGCAACGTCTTTTCTTTCAGAAGTTGATTTTACTTTGGCATCAACACTTTTTTCATTGACAAATTGAACTGATAATTCTTCAGCATTTTCAATAACGTGATTGTTTGTCAAAACTAATAATTCTGTATCTGTTTTGCTTACTATAATTCCAGAACCAGCACCTTCTTGATATTGCCCTTGACTACTGAATGGTCCAAAGAATCCTGATTTTACTAGAGTCTTACTTGTAATAGCAACAATAGATGGCATTACTTCTTCAACTACTTCAGAAACATCAGTAATATATATTCCTTCTTTTATTTTGGTATTTGTCTCAGTGTAGTTTAATTCTGCTTTTTTTCTAGCTGGTAAAAGATTATCTACTTTTAATACTCCAATGTTGTTTAATGCTATTAAGAATGATACTAAGACAATAATTATAAATACTATTGAAATATATAATCCTTTATTACTTTTATTCTTTTTATTAGTTGTTGTTTCTTCTTTAATTACTTTAATTTCTTCTTTTTCTTTCATTATCTCACCTCATATGTTTTAAATATAATTCTTTTTTGTGTAATCTATGTGAAAAAAAACTATTATTTTTGTGATATTGGTCTTAGCCATGTCTTCCACCACCACTGCTGTGTCCGCCTCCTGATGATCCTCCTGATGAAGAAAAACCTCCTCCACCACCGCCACTGAAGCTACTATCATGTGATTCTGTATAGCTTGTTGTGTGGGATGAAACAAATAAATCTTGTCTTTTGGTAATATTTATAGTATTTTTTTGTAAATATTCTTCAGCAGTTACTGCTTTTTTTACCATTTTATTTTTTAGTATTAGTACTATCATAGTAATGAGTGTTATTACAAATGATATAGGAGTTAGTACTTCCCAAGGAACTCTATATTTTCTTGGTTGTTTTATTTCATATAAGTATCCATCATCATTTACTTCATAATTTATTAAAGCACTTGGTCTTCCACTTCCAATATAATTGCTTGTCATATCAATAAAATTAGATAATCCATTGTAATAGTTTCCATCATGTAAATCACTAAATATTGAGTCTAATATATTATCATATCGATATTGATCAAAATATAATTGGCAGTTACCGAATGTATACATGTCATAATATTTATTTAGTTCATAAGTATTTCTAAATAATAAAATACCTGAATATTTTTCAAAATCTATTCCAAAATCGTTATAGTCATAGAAGTCAGCAGCATATTCTTCATTTTCATTATCATATGTATATTCTAAATCATCTATTAAAATTACTAAATCCATGCCATTTTTCTCTATAAATGCATCAATTTTACTTTTTAAGTTACTCTTTTCCTCTTCTGATAATACATTTTTAAAATCATATATTTTTTCATTAGCATTTACTTTCTTACTTCTAAGAACATTATCTTTATTACTATCAGTTATTTGCCATTTTTTATTTACACCATAGTTTTCTAATGTTGTTCTATCTTCTGTTTGAGGAGTTGCATAAACATTACTTACAAAGGCAAATACTAATAATATTATTAATCTAAATATTTTTTTCATATTAACCTCCCATTACAAATACTATATAAGTAATTAATACTAAAATAGCCAGTGAAATTGTAAATATTAGTATAGTATATAGTAATGTTCTTCCTTTATCTAATGGGATATTTCCTATAAATTCTCCTGTTTGTCCATTCATGGCGAAAATGTGCATTTTATCTTTATATTTAACATTTACCATCCATACTGGTAAAAGAGCATATTGTCTATTTTTTTGAGTAGTTTTTAAATTATCAGCAACTATTATTTTACTTGAATAGAATTTAGCGTCATCTCTTAATACATTTCTAGCTGTATTTAAGGCTCTTAACGATGCCTCATTAAAGATTGCTTCTCCTTCTGTATCATATTTTTCAGCATAAAACCCTGATAAATAGGCATGGTTATAGGGAACCAATTCACTATAATCAAATGGTTCTATTGTATTCATAATAGCATTTTCAAATCTAGTTGAACCATCAACAGGTACTAATGAAAAGTCCATGTCTCCACCACGTGTTAATAGAAAAGTATTAGTTTTAGTATAATGAGTATCTCCTCTTGTCCAAGTTTCTACTGTTTTAGCATCCATTTTAATATCGCCTGATACATTTAAGTCATATAACCAAAATGGTATATAGATTCCTCTTATTTTTTCTATGTTTTCTTCATTATTAAAATCTCTGGGCATAAGTGGACGACCTTTACTTAATCTTTTAAATGCATCAATTGCATCTTGTTTTTCTTTTTTAAAAGGTATTATTTTATCAGGCGCAAATTTATTTGATAATTTACTTCTTAAAATGGCAGTATTTCCACAATACACACAAAATGTTGCGGATGTATTTTCATCAGCTATTATTTCTGCTCCACAACTTTCACAGCGATATATTACATAATAGGCATTTGGATCAACATTGGTTGTTGTAGTATTATTCTTTTTAGTTGAAGCATTATCATTATAAGATTGCATCTCTTCAAGAGTATACTCTCCACCACAATAACTACATTTAAATTTACCTAGTTTGGGATTATATGATATTGAAGCAGTACAAGCAGGGCAACGATTTTCTAGTGTCTGTTCTTCTTTTATCTTTTTTTCATTTTCTTTTTTTTCTGACATTATCTCACCTACTCTATTTATATTATATAATAAAAGAGAAGATTATTCTACTTTTAAATTACCTTCTCTTAATATTTTTATAGTATTATTTTCTACTTTAACAATGGTTGATGGTGTACCTATAGGTGATCTTCCTCCATCTATTATAATATCAACTTTATCTTTAAATTCTTCATAGAAATCTTCTACTTCGATACCTGGAGACTCACCAGATAAATTAACTGAAGTAGTCGCAAGTGGATGTTCATAGTATTCCAATATTTTTAGTGAAATATCATTATTAGGAATTCTTACACCTATTGTATTTAAGTTAGCTGTTAAAAGGTCTGGAATATTGTCATCCTTTTCTAAAATAATTGTCATATCTCCTGGAAGATATTTTTTTATTAATTCTTCTTCTTTTGATGATATATTCTTAGTGACTTTTTTTATTTTTTCATATGAATTAGTTAATACATTTATTGGTTTATTTAAGGGCCTATTTTTAAAAGAAAATAGTTTTTTTAGAGCTTTTTCACTATAACAATTACATCCTATACCATAAACAGTATCTGTTGGATAGATGATTATTCCATCATTATCTAGTACTTTCTTAATAGTTTGTAAGTCTTCTTCTTGTATTTTTTTTATTAGAATCATAATGTAAGTCCAATAAATAGTCCAACTAAAGCAGCAATTAATACTATTAAATGGCAAGCTTTCTTTAGACCATATGTAAATATTTTTTTCTCTTTTTCATCAATTACCATAGACTTTAATTCAACATATGGTACTGGACTACGACGATACCAACCTTTTACTTCTATTTCTTTATCAAAGTATTCTTTTGATTTAAAGATAGCAAATATTTTATTTATTATAGTCATTGGTTGATTATAATCTAAGAATATTATTCCAGTATTATCTTTTATTATGAAATCTTCATTAAATATACATCCTGGATTTCCACGACCTATAATTGTACCTTTTAAAGTTACAGGAATTGAAGTTATATGAGATACTTTTACTTCTCCTAGTAAATCTCTTACATTAGCGGCTTTAAATTCTTTTTTACTATAAACTTTATTAAATTTAATATAAGAGAAGATGCTTGTTAGTAGTAAGACTATTGAATAGCCTATTACTAAATTCTTTTCTGTATTTTGGAATAATAGTGTTACAATAAGTGCTCCAATTACAAAAGTTAGTAATGGTAAAAAATTAATTAGTAATTCTAATAAGAAATCATCCATGTATGATTCTTCTTTTACTAAGTCAAAAGTAATAAATGGTTCTTGATTAAAATCTCCACTTCTTTTTGATATTTCTAATAATCTTTTGGATATTAGTGGATGAGTTGAATTTAATTCATATAATTTTGCCCAATAATTCCATTGTTCCCACTTCATTGCTTGTTTTATATGTTCTTTTGATATTTTTCCATTATCATAACTTGAAACTATTAAAGATTTAGATGTTTTGGAATCAAATATTCCTAAAGCGTTAGTTTTAGATGTAGAATGTTTTTCATTAGTTACAGCTGTTGTTAAGCCATAACCTATTTTTACAAGGGCACTTGCTAAAGCATTAGGATTTTTAGTTGCTTCAACAGAAAAACTATCTGCATAATATTCTCTTGTTCTTGATAGATATAATACTATATAGTTACTTATTACATATAAGACGTAGGCAATAATTCCTATTATTGCTTGATTATTATTATCGTCGTCATCTTTATTTTGAGTACACATTTCATATATACCATATAGAATTAATGGTACTAATTGAGCTACTGTCATAAATAACATATCATAATGAGTGGCATGTCCTAATTCATGGCCTACTACACTTTTAATTTCTTCTTCTGTTAATAATTCAAATATTCCCCTAGTTAGTATTACTCTAGCATTATTTTTAGTATGTCCATATGTAAATGCATTTGGTGCTCCATCATCAATAAATCCTACACGAGGATATTTCATATTATTATCATTACATATTTGTTCTATAAACTTTTTTAAATAGTCTGGAAATTCATGATTAAAATCAACTTTATAGAACCATTTCATTGTTAAATCTGTAATGAATGGTGATATTAAAAATTGAAGAATAAGTATTATTATACTAGCAATTATTCCATATAATACGTTTATCCCTGCTACTAATGAAATTAAAATAATAACTGCGGCTAATAAAAAATATAAACCTGATATTGTTAACAATGATATTCCTAATAAATTTCTTTTCATATACTTCTATACTCCTTAATCTTTTTCTATTAGTGATTCACCATTTATTTCTACTGGTATTGGTAAATCCATAACTGTTAAAATGGTTGGTGCAATATCAGCTAATTTTCCGTGTTTTTTTAATTTTAAATCTTTTTTTGTTATATAGAATGGTACTGGATTAGTTGTATGAGTAGTACATACAGTACCATCTTCATTTTTCATAACATCACAGTTACCATGGTCTGCAGTTATTATCATTGTTCCACCAATTTCTTCTACTTTATCATAAACTCTTTTTAGACATTTATCCATAAATTCTACGGCTTTAACAGCTGCTTCGTAAACTCCAGTATGACCAACCATGTCTCCATTGGCATAATTGATAACTACAAAGTCTAAATAATCTTTTTCAAGTTCACTTAATAAATTATTAGTTACTTCTTCAGCACTCATTTCTGGCTTTAAATCATAGGTTGCAACTTTAGGTGATGGTACTAGTATTTTTTTAGATTTTTTTAATTCTAAATCTTTATCACCATCAAAGAAATGAGTAACATGAGCATATTTTTCAGTTTCAGCAATTCTTAATTGGGATAATCCTAAATTAGCTAAATATTCTCCTAAGCCATTTGTTATATCTTGATGTTCGAAAGCATGTAATCCTTTTACTGTTTCACTAATTGGCATCATTGATACAAATTTTATATTATTATATTTTGTCGTCTCCATAGGAGAGCTTTCAGGATTAGTTATAGCAGTAAACATTTCTCTTAATCTATCTGGTCTATAGTTCCAAACAATGATTCCATCATTGTCATTTAACTTTCCATTATCAATAACACTTGGAAGAATAAATTCATCTGTAATATCTCTATTATATTGATCAGCAAATACTTCTTTTACAGAATTATAGTGTTCTCCTATTCCATAACAGATAGCATCATAAGCAAGTTTTAATCTATCATAATTATTATCTCTATCCATTGCATAATATCTTCCAGATATTGTAGTTATTTTGCCAATTTTTGTTTCAGCTATTTTATCTTCTAATTTTTTTATCCATTCTTGAGCAGAATGAATTCCTGTATCTCTTCCATCAGTAAATAAGTGAAAATAAACTTCTTTTATATTATTTTGTTTACACATATCTATTATGGCTAATAAATGTTTAGTATGTGAATGGATCCCTCCATCACTGATTAGTCCCATTATATGTAATTTTGAATTGTTTTCTTTTACGTGATTAATTACTTTTAAAATATTTTCATTCTTAAAAAACTCACCTGTTTCAATAGCATTATTAATCATTTCTATTGACTGATATACTACTCTTCCAGCACCTATATTCATATGTCCTACTTCACTTGTTCCCATTTGTCCTTCAGGAAGACCAACTGGTTGGCCAGATGCTTCTAGTATTGTATGGGGATAGTTATCTCTTATATAATCAAGCGTTTTAGTTTCAGCATTATCAAAGGCGTTATAAGGTCCTTTTGGAGCAATTCCACAACCATCTAAAATGCACAATACAAATGTTTTTTTCATATATATCTTCCTTTCACTATTATTATATCATTATAAAGAAAAAAGTAATTATTTTTTTAATTACTTTAACATTTATTTTTTTGACATGTTATTGTTCCTTTTTTTAAACATTCCCATAAACATTTAAAGGAATTATAACTATCTTTTTTCATTTTAGAAGTAAGTTCGTCGTATGGATCTTTTAAATCTTCACTTATTCCTTCAACCATTTTTTCGGCTTTACCATTTACAACAGCAACTATGTTAGGAGCATATATTCTTTTTTCACCAACTAATACTTTTTCTTTATTAGAATTTTCTAAAGTATAATCCGATAAAACGTTTTCCATTTTCTTGATAAGTTCCATGTAACCAACACTACCTTCTTTTGTCTTAGTAAGGGAGTTGTCTTCTGCTACTTGATAAGTATCTCTGATATTTAAAACATCAACATAATATATTTTTTCAATATCATTATCTTTGGCACTTTTTACTAATTGATCAATCATAGAACGACACCATGGACAAGTTGAAAAACCAAAGTATACAACAAATGTTTCTCCTTCATCCATCAAGTTACTAATGTCTTCTGCTGTTTTATAAACAAAAGGATTGTCTTTTGGAATATTAGTTTTTCTATTTGTTTTTCCATAACTGTTTTCTTTACCACCAATAGAATTATATTCTTCAGCAAATTTATAAGCATCATTATTTTTATCTTGTTTATTAAAACATCCTGTTAGTGTAATCATTACAATAACTAATATGATTAATATTTTATTTTTCATTTTACCACCTATAGAAATTATACTATTATTTATTACTTTTTTCTACATTTATTTACAATTATCATTTAATTTGATTGGTACTTTATAAGTAACTATATTATTATCTTCTTTTGTTGCATATATTTCTAATAAAAGATTTGTTGAAGTTAAGTTTTTACATACTGTTTTATAATCACTTACTTTAATATTTGTATTTTTTAAGAATTCTTTTAAAGTAATACTATTCTTTTTATCACAAGAACTAATTTTAATTTTTTTATTATTATTCTTTTCATATAAAATACAATTAATTTCTTTATACTCTTCTTTTTCTTCTTTTCCACAAAATTCTATATTAGAAATATAAAGAGAAGTTTTTTCTTTATTATAAGCTGCACTTCCAGTTATTTTAAAATCACTACAGTTACTTGAAATTGTTTTAAATTCAAAAGAGTCATCTTTATTTAAAAATATGAATAATACTATTATTATTAAAACTACTGGTATAAGAAATAAATATAAATAATTATTCTTTTTCTTAGGTCTTTTTTCACCATTTAGTATTTCATCTATATTTATATTAAACCTTTCACTTATTTCTTTTAGTAATTCTATATCTGGAATATTTTTTCCATTTTCCCATTTTGATACAGCTTGATAGGTTACACCTAATGTATCTGCTAGTTGTTTTTGCGTTAAATTATTCTCTAGACGTATTTTTTTTATGAATTTTCCTATTTTATCTTGATTCATAATTTCTCCTATACATACCATATCTTTTTATTATTTAATCTTACTTCTTCTATTATTCCTCCACCTAGGCATTGTTCATTATCATAGAAAACACATGCTTGGCCTGGAGTTATTCTTTTTTGTTTATCTTTAAATTTAACTAGCACTTTGGCATTATCTAAATATTCTAATTCTACTTCTACATCTTTTTGTCTGTATCTAAATTTGGCAGTGCATTTAGTTATGTTATTATTAGATAAACTATTATAGTTATTTATTATACAAGAATCAGAATAAAGATATTCATTATCTTCACCAATACATGTATATAGTATATTATTTTTAATATCTTTACCTACTACAAACATTCTTTCATCAGTACCACCAATATTTAGTCCTCTTCTTTGACCAATTGTATAGTACCCTAATCCATTATGAGTTCCTATTACTTCTTGTGTATCAATATCTATTACTTTTCCTTTTTCTTGTTTAAGATTAGCAGTTATGTAATCAGTAAAGGTTGTCTTTATAAAACAAACATCAAAAGAGTCTTTTTTATTAGCGTTAACTAAACCATATTCTTTCGCAATACTTCTTGTTTCTTCTTTAGTCATATTTCCTAATGGAAATAGTATTTTATTTAGTTTTTCTTTAGGTAAATCATATAAAAAATAAGTTTGATCTTTATTTATATCTTTTCCTTTATATAGTGTTTCATTATCAATGATTGCATAATGACCAGTGGCGATATAATCACAGTTATATTTTTCCATATTATCAAATAAATATTTAAACTTACATTTTTTATTACATATAGAACAAGGATTTGGAGTTAAACCGTTTTTATAATCATTTAAAAATCTTTCAATTACTTCTTTTTTAAATTCTTCTTGATAATCTAATACGTGGTGTTCTATGGAGAATTTTTTAGCTGTTTCAATTGCGTCTGTTGGATCATAGTCTTCAATAAATTTAAATGTTAATCCTACTACTTCATAGCGCATTTTTTGAAGAAGAATAATAGCTGTACTACTATCAACTCCACCACTCATTCCTAAAAGTACTCTTTTCATAATAAGACTCCTTTCTAGTCGCTTTATTATAACAGTTTTCTTTGCTTTTTACAATTTATTTAATTTTAACATATTTAATCCATTTATAGAATAATTATTTAATTATTAGAGATACTAATTATTGGAGGTTAATTATGGATAATAATATTAATACATTAGATGAATTAAATAAAGGTTGTACTATGGGAATTACTGCCTTAAACTGTATTATTGAAAAGGTTGAAGAAGAGTCTTTTAGAAAACTTCTTGATGAACAATTAATTGAATATAAGGATTTTTCTACTCGTATATATAATTTATATAAAAATTATACTAGTAGTGAAATACATGATGTTAATCCTATGGGAAAAGTTATGACTTGGTATGGAATACAAAAAGATACTATGATGGATGATAGTATATCTAATCTTGCAGATTTACTAATTAGAGGTACTAATATGGGTATAATTGAAGGTAAAAAGATTCTTAATAATAAAACATTAGATAAGAAAGTACATAAAATATGTAGTGAATATATAAAGATGCAAGAAGCTTATGTTGAAAAGTTAAAAAAATACTTATAAAAAAAAGTTTCATTTTGAAACTTTTATTTTGTTAATTTATATATAAAGATAGTTTTATCAATATTATTACTAGAAAATCCTTTATAGTTGTCAGTAGATTTTTTTAGTTTTTCTATTTTTTCTTTGTAGTTCATAATCCTATCTTTATAATACATTAATTTATTTATTCCTTCATTATTTAGTTTTGATATACCATTAGATAATAAATTATTTCCATCTGTTAATTTTTTTGATCCTTCTGTTAACTTATTTGTTCCTTCTGAAATAGTATTTAAGCCAGCATTAAGTTTTTTTGATCCTTCTGTTAATTGTGATATTCCGTTTGTTAGTGTATTTAATTTTGTTTTAAACATAACTACTTTTTCTTCATTTATTTGATCAATACTCTCAACTTTTAAAATACCACATAATACTTTTGATATTACTTCGTTTGCTCCTGTTATTTTAATTGCTCCTTGAGGTAAAGATTTAAGAGTTTCTTCTGCTTCTATTATACCATTTGTATATTTTAGTATTCCTTCTTCTAGTTGACTTTTTAGATTATTAAGATTATTTAAAGTGTTTTGTTGTTCTTCTGTTATGGTATTATTCTCTTTTAATTGATTTAGTAAGGCTATATTTGCTTCTACTTCTTTTAGTTTGTTTTCTAAATTTGTTTTTTCCGTGGTAGCATTTTTTATTCCAGTAGTTAATTCTTCTTGAGTGACACCAGTATTTATATTATTTAATAAAAGTTGATTTTCATTGTATGTTTTATATAGTGTTTCTACAAGAGTTGCGAGAGAATTTATATCTGTTATGTTATTGTTTATTTCTTCTAATCCACCTGACAAAGTATTTGAAGCATTTAATACTTCTTTTATACCATTATTTAAAATGCTTAAATTATTATATAAATCATTACTACCATCACTTAGAGTTTTTGAGGCATTTTCTAATTCATTAGTACCATTTTTTAAATTGGTCATTTGATTATTTATACTATCTAATTTAGATAAATTGGAAATATCTAATTCATCTAATAGTTTTGGAGTTAATACAAAATATATATCATTTAAAGCAAATTTTTTTGTATCATATGATATTTCAACTTGATTTAATTGTTTTAATTCTTCTATATTTGTATCTTCATATAAACCAGGAGCTGATATAGCTGTTACTATGTTTGTTGAACCTGTATTAATTATTTTTCCATTATTTACTGTTATATTTGAATTATTTTTTGATGGAAGCATTGTTACTGTTGTTATTAAAAATGGAGTATAAATATTATAATCTTCATCATAGGAATTATTATCAAAAGTAAATATCATTTTAATATTACCTTTTTTTCCTATTAGGTCTTTTAAATCTTTTTCAGTATCATTTAAAAAGTATTTTGTGGAAACAGAAACTGGGAGTTTATCTGATGATTTTCCTTGATAATAAATGTCTTTACCTAGTGATTTCCAAGTGATTTTATTACTATCTTTGGAGAATTTTTCTTCTCCATTTATATTCTTTATTTTTTCTAGATTAGAATAGTCAATTACATCTTCATATTCAAGATCTTTTAAAGATATATTAACATTTGTACTTTCAATCTCACCTTTTGTATTTAGTTTTGAAAAAACTGTTTCTGTTTTTGTATAAGCAAATGTTGAAATTGGAGATAATAGTACTAAGATGGTTGTGAAAATTGAGACTCTTTTTATTTTATTTTTCATTTAAATTCCTTCTTTCTTAAATTTGGTAGTTTTTAAAATTACTTTGTCAAATATTAATAATAGTGATGGAAGAACAAGTATAACTACTAACATAGATATTATTGCACCTCTTGCAAGTAACATTGTTATTGAACCAATCATATCAATTTTTGTAAATAAACTTACACCAATTGTTGCGGCAAAAAAGCATAATGCTGATGTGATAATTGATGGAATAGTCAATTTTAAAGTTTCTTTCATGGCTATATTTTTTTCTTTTTTGTTATCATGACGTTCTTTTAAATACGTTGTAGACATTAGTATAGCGTAATCAATTGTTGCTCCTAATTGGATTGTTCCTACTACAATACTTGCTACAAATGGAAGTGGTGTATTGGTATAGTAAGCTATAGCCATATTAGTAAAGATTCCAAATTCAATTGCAATTATCAATATAATTGGTAATCCAATTGATTGAAGAACTAATACCATGACTATGAAGATTACAATAATTGATGTGTAATTTACCATATTAAAATCATGGTCAGCTATTGTTACTAAGTCTTTCATTAAAGCTCCTTCACCCGCAACAATTCCTTTTTTATCATATTCATGAACTAGTTTTTCAATATCTTTTATTTGGGCATTTAATTCTTTTGATGCTATTTCATATTTTGAGTTTAATAAAATTAATTGATACTTATCATTATTTAGCATTTCAGTAAAACTTGTTGGTAATAATTCTTTTACAGTATCATTTAAAGTTGCAGGGGCAATTACTAAATCAACTCCTTTGATTTTAGTAATTTTATTTTTTAATTCTTCCACTTTATTTGTTTTTATTTTTTTATCTATAATTATTATTTGAGGTGATGTGATATTAAACTTTTCTTGTAATGTTTTATTTGCTACATGAAATGGTAAATTGCTTGGAAGAGAATCATCTAATTTATAATATACTTCATAATTCTTATTACCATAATATGCTGGTACTAATAATATTAAAAAGATAATAATTATTATTTTATAATTATTAAGAGTAAAACTCTGTAATTTATTGAAACTTGGTAATAATATTTTATGTTTTGTTTTAGTTATTAATTTATCAAAGATTAGAAGTAATGCTGGAAAAATTGTTAGTACACATATTAAGCCCATTACTACTCCTTTAGCCATTACTAATCCTATATCTGTTCCTAATGTTAAATCCATTGTACATAGAGCTAAAAAGCCAACAAATGTTGTTAGAGAAGATCCTACAACTGATTTATGGGTATCTAAAATAGCTTGTGTCATTGCTTCTTTATTATTCTTTGTTTTCTTTTTTGCTTGTTCATATTTATGATATAGGAATATTGAAAAATCCGTTGTTACTCCTAATTGAAGAACTGCAGCAATGGCTTTAGTAATATAACTAATGTTCCCTAAAAAGATATTTGTTCCCATATTATATATTATGGCAATTCCAATGTTTCCTAAAAGAAGAAATGGAACTATATAAGAATTAGTAGTAATCATTAAGACTATTATGCATAATACAACAGCTATCAAGATATAACTAATTATTTCTTTATTAGATAAATCCATTGTATCTACTACCATGGCTGTCATACTACTTATACTATTGGCATCCTTTACTGTTTTTCTCAAACTACGTAATGCTTTTATGGTTAAATCATTTGATGTTGATTCATCAAAAGTAACCATTATTATACTTGTATCTTTGTCGTATAATTTATCTAGTATTTTGCTAGGTAACATTTCTTTTGGAATTGTAGTTCCTATTACATCTGCTACACTAAATACTTTGTTAACTCCTTCTATTCCTTTAATTTTTTCTTGCAGTTTTAATACTCTATAATTATCTTTCATATCTACCATTACAAAAGCATAACTACCAATTCCAAAATCATCAGTTAGTATTTTTTCACCTTTTATAGTGTCTACTTTTTCTGGTAAGTATACTAATATATCATAATTAACTTTTGTTTTTTCATATCCTATTATTGATGGAATTAATAATAGTAAACCTATAATGATAATTATGATATAGTTATTTGAAATAAAACTTGCTATTTTTTTCATATTTTTCCTCCTCTTAATAATTATTATGCAAACCTTTTATTTTTTTAAGTGGCATTTACTAAATAAATGTATGTTACCCTACATTTTTTGATATTTTGTTTATAAATTAAGCCACATTTGTTGTTTATCTTTACTTTTTCCTTATAAATTTTTATAATAAATTTAGGTGATTTAAATGAAAAAGAAAGAAGACTTACGTATTAGAAAAACAAAAGCTAATTTATATAAAGGTTTACTTCTTTTAATGGAACAGAAAAGTTTTGAAGAAATAAAGGTTATTGATATTTGTAATGTTTCTTTAATTAATAGAAGTACTTTTTATGATCATTTTAGTGATAAATATGAACTTCTTTCTTCATTAATGGAAGATACTAAAGAAGAACTTATTATTAATCTAAAGAAAGCTAAAGATTTAAAAATAACTAGTGTAAAGGATTATTATTTATTGGTTGTTAAGGAATTAGTTAATTTTATTAATAAAAATATAAATAGTTATGCGATTTTATCTATTTTAAAAGTAAATAATAATTCTATTGCGAATGATATGATTTTTGAAGCTAGTAAAACAGCAATACTTGAAAAATTAGAACAAAATTGTATTAATCATTCTTCTGTTCCTTTAGAGGATATTGTTAATTTCTATGTTAGTGGATTAATTACTTTTGTAACTGAAAATATTTTAGATATAAATAGAATTGATGAAGATAAAATTATTAGGGATTTAGAAGAATTATTACCTAATTTTGAATATTTAGAAATTAAAAATAATATGTTGACTTAGATTGGGGTTATTTATGTATTTTATTCAAAAAAATTTAACTAGACTTAATAATAGACAATGTAGTTTCTTTTTGGATCCTAAGGAATTATTAGAGATTAAAGGTAAATTAAAGAAGAATACTTATAATATTTATTATCCATATAAAGATAGTGAAAAATGTATTGTTTATAATTATGAAAAACCAGAAGTATTATTATATGAGATTATTATTAATAAAAAAGTAAGACATCAAGATATTTTAGGATCAATGTATGCTTTAAATATAGATTCTTCTTTATTTGGAGATATTTTAATAATAGATAATCATTATTATATTTATATATTTTCTTTAGTTAGAAATTACTTTGAGAGTAATTTTACTAAAGTTGGTAATAGTAGTGTTACATTAAAGGAAATACCTCTTTCTACTTTGGAAGATTATGAAAGAGATTATGAAGAAATAGAATTAATTGCTTCTAGTAATAGAATTGATACTATTGTTAGTATGTTAGCACATACATCAAGAAGTAATATTTCTTTAATGATAAAGAAAAAAGAAATCATACTTAATTATGATTTCTTAAAAGATAATTCTTATAAACTTAAGGAAAATGATGTTTTTAGTATTAAAAGAATTGGAAAGTATAAATACATAGGTGTTATTAAAAATACTAAAAGTAATCATTATATAATTAAGATATTAAAGTATATATAATTATTTATACATAATATTAATATCTACATAATTATCATCAATACCTGATACTTTTCCATCATTACAAAGTTGCCATACTTTGTATTTTCCTTCATAAGAAGTTTTTTTAGTATAATGAGCTAACCATACTGTTTTTTCTATTGGGAAGAAGATATTTTCTAGATAATGTTTTGAAGCATAAATCATTCCTTTATATCCTTTTTCTTCTACTGTTTCTACAAAAGCATTAGCCATTTCAGTTAAATGATAAAAGCTTAGGGAATATTCATGGAAAGATGACCAATTTTCCCAATCGAATGCTATTTCTAAATCAACTTTATATTTTTTTATTTTTGATAAGACCCATTTAGCTTCTTTAATGGCATCTTTTTTACTATTAGCATTGGAATAGAAATATACTCCTACTGGTATTTTTACTTTATTAAATCCTTTTATATATTCTTCAAATTTATCATCTAAGACATAATCTTTTCCTACACCATTTCCTCTTCCTACTCTAATATAGGCAAATTCAACACCAGATTCTTTAAGCTTATTAAAATCAATTGTTCCTTGCCAATGAGATATATCTATACCAATCTTTGTATCTTTTGTTTTATAATCTTTTATAATATCTTCATATTTAGTATATACTTCTTCTTTTGGTGAACTATTATTACCACTACTCTTTCTTTTTTCTTTTACATATAGAGTAATATTTTGTGAACTGGTATTTTTTGATTGATCAGTACCTTTAAAAGTAATTTGATAAGTACCAACAGTATTTAAATCATATTCTCCTTCAATACTACATGTTGGATTATCATCATAATTATCTCCACAAAAGAACTCATTTTTTAATTCATCTTTTTCTAGTTGATTAACAGTTACAGAATAAGAATTAGTTCTTGATATTATTGGAGGTGTTTTATCTACTACTTCTATTTCTATTGTGTAAGGTATTTTTATCTTATCATCATTTATATACTCAAAATCAATCTTTTTAGGACCTATTTTGGTTGTATCTATTTTATAATTTTTAACTACTTTTCCATTTAATTTTTTAAAGAGATCTTTTAGTTTTATATCTGTGAATACTTCTATTTCTTTGTCTTTTAATTCAACTATTTTCTTAGCATGTTTAATTTGATATTCTTTATAAAAATTATATCCTAGTATTGATACTACTACTAATAATACTATGGATATTATACAAATAATAATTTTTTTCATAATAATTCACCTATTTATATTATAACAGAAAAAAGTGATGTATTAACATCACTTTTATTTACTTAATAATTCACTTAAAGCTATGGTTGGCCAACCTAACCATCTTACTCTAAAGACAACTTTTCCAAAAGAACTTTTCTTAGTAACTATCCAAGCATCTCTTTTGTTGTTGGCATCTCCTTTTGTTTGATACATCTTATTAGTTTCATCATAAACTTTTATAACACGGTGTACTACTAATTTTCCATCCTCCTTAAAGGCAATTATATCACCTTTCTTAAAATCTCTTTCTTTCTTATCAATTATAACAATATCACCTTTGTTTAGAGATCCTTGCATTGAAGATGATCCAATAGCGAGTGAAGTAAATCTAAACATATTACTAGTTAAATAAAGTAATATTAATATTATTGTAAATACTAAGGTATTAGAACAATATATTAGAATTTTATTTCTATTTAGTTTCCTACTATTCTTAATTTTATCATTTTTTATAGTAGTAAAATTAACTGATAACATAAATACCATTATAGGTAATAATGTATCTACAACTATTCTAAAGAAATCTCCTAAATTTGGAAATACTGGTAAGAAATAATTTGGCATTATCGTTATATATTGATAAAGTAGACTATTATTCTTATTAGTTAAATATGTTATATATGTTAAAAATATATTTTTAATAAAACATGGAACAATTACTTGTAAAATAGCACTGAACATATCAATTCTAGATAGATTTAGAGATAATATTATATGTGAAGGTAGTTCTAATAATGTACATACTATTGGAACTATTATTAAAATTAGTTTATTATATTTTCCATTCTTTACTAATACTTCTCTTATAGTTTCAATTGCATACATTATTATTAGCGTTGTGGTAACATTAATAAACATACCTTTTAAGGATCTACTATAGTTTGTATAGAAGAAGCCTGTAAAAAAGCCTGCAAAGTATGTTATTGCATAATAGAACATGATACTAATAATTATTAGTAATAAAAGATCAGTATGAAATCTTTCTTTTCTGTGTTCTGGTTTAAATATAAAATATAAAACTCCGGCAATTACACTTACTAAAAATATATAAAGATATGAGTGCATGTTTGCAAAAAAAATGCAAAAAAGAGAGAAAAGTATTAAGCTTATCTCGATAGTTAAAAGTTTAATGTCATTCTTTTTCATACTCTTCTCTCCTATTATACTAATTTTGTACAAATGTTATGTCGTAGGCAAAACTCAATTGTTTATAATCAGCAGTTCCTGGATTTGTTCCAGTATGTTCAACTGTTAATACTACTGTTTTTTTAGTAGCAGTTGAGCCACTTTTTGCTGCTATTGTATCGTTTACAGCAACTAAAGATGTAGATGTTGCTGTATTATAATGTAATTTATAAGTAATATTTCCACATACCATTGTACTTCCACTTGTTGTACAACTTGTACTAGCAGGTTTAGTTATATTAATTGTACTTATTCTTCCAGCAATAGTACCATTATTGGCAATTTTAAATGTATAGGCACATTTATCACCAACGTCTCCTAATTGGATATTAAAGCCACTTATTGTAGTTGCTTGTGCTGTTGCACTACCACAAGATACCATATTAGATCCGGTTCCTACTCCTGTAACAGTTCCTGCATCAAAGGCAATATTCCAAGTCTGAGCGTTCTGACTTACTTTGTTTGCTGTTACATGTAATGTTGTACTTAAAGCAGCATATCCAACTGCAATACTACATAATATAATTGCTAGAAAAATAAATAATCCGTATACTAATTTTTCATTTCTTAACATATTTCCCCCTATAGTAATCTAATTATCAAAATCAGATTTTTTCATAGTGTATTTGTATGTTAAGTTAGTATCTTGAACATAAAATTCACTTTTTACACTATTAATTCTGTAATATAAAATTGGTTTATCAATGGTATCTCTAACATCTAATAATTCATAGAAACTTGATACCTTAGATATTTCATTACCATTTTTTAAAATATTATCATCGTTAATATTTACTATTACACGATCATATGTATTTAATATTTGTTTTAGTTTCTTCTCATACTTATTATTTTTATTATTCATTCTTATGAATAAACTAATTAATCCGATTAAAATATATAAGAATACTAAAGTAAATAATCCGATTAATAAAACATACAAGTATTTTACTGGATTATTTGATTGTACAGTAAATGTTGTTTGTTTTTCCTTCATTTCATTTTTAGTTACATTATATGTTAATTGAGTTAGAGGAACAACTAAAGATGCTACTTCTTTTTTAGTCTTACCCTCTTTAACAACTAGTTGAATTTCTAATTTACTGTTACTGATTAGAGAATAATCATTTATATATTTTAATGCATGTTCATTGAAATCATTAAATGGAACATCTATTGTTTCAGTAATATTCAATACATTAGCATTCTTTATACTATCTTTTTTCTTTTCTGTAATCTTTTGTTCTTTTGTATATAATTCTTTTTCTCTTTCATCATCAGTAGTAATTATTATTTTACTATTTACATAATATTCATATTTCTTATCTACTTTTAAATCATATACTTTACTATAGTTAAAAGTTGCTCTTATTGAGTTAGTTAAGGCAGATACATATTCGTTATTTTCAGATAGACAACTTTCTCCATAGTATTCATTTTCTTTTAAGCATATCTGATAATTAATACTTGATTTTTCAGTATATGTTGCTTGTTCTTTACTGTAATAATTATAGCCAAATATAGACATACCTATAAAAATAAGAGAAAATGCTAACCCAGTGATGTATTCAAATAATCTTATTCTAAAGCTTCTATATCTAGGAACTTTTCCATTATTTGTATTTGTGAAGTTGTCAGCATTATTTGATTCAAGAGTATTAGCATAATTAGTGTAATCATAATTATTATTAACATTATCATTAATATTATTATTATCATTTTCATATGAAAGATTTTCCAATTCACTTGTACTTTCTAATACTTCAACATTGTTATCATCATTCATAATACCCTTCCCTTCTTATTTATTCTTTTTTATTTTTGGCTATAAACTAATGTAAATCCTCCATTGCTTTGTTCACTAGCTGAACCTGTTTCTGTTCCTGTATATTCTGCAGAAAGATAAACATCAAGTGTTCCAGATGAAGCTGCTAATGTTCCACCAGTTCCTAATAATGAAGATCCTGCTGCATCAGTTGTTAGTTTATATGTAATATTTCCACATACCATTTGAGATGTTGTAGATGTATTACAAGTAACTGAAGATGGACTTTTTGCAGTAATTGATGATAATTGTGCTGCAACACTTCCAGTATTCTTAATTTTTAATTTATATACGCATTTATCATGTAATGTTTGCAAAGTTGTATTAGCTACTGTTACTGTATCTGCTGTTGCTGTTGCTTGTCCACATGTTGCTCCACCAGTTTTTGTACCAGTTACAGTACCTGTTTCAAATCCTACATTCCAAGATAAAGCATTTTGAGTTACTTTACCCATTGTGATTGTTAATGTAGCACTTAATGCAGCATAAGCGATTGAAAGTCCAAATAATGCTGCACATAATATTGTTACAATAAGAATTGTTTTATTATTTTGTTGTTCTTTTCTTTCTTGTTCCATAATTTGCCTCCTAAGCTTGAGCATATACTAGAGTAAACTTTGCTCCAGATTGTGTAATAGCTGAACTTTGAACTCCAGCTGCATTATATTTTGCTACTAAATAAACTGTTTGTGATGCACCTGCTGCTAATGTTGTATTTGCAGGTAATACTGTTGTTCCGTTAGCATCACTTGTTAACATATAAGTAATATTTCCACATACCATGTTTCCACCACTTAAAGTACCACATGTTGTTGATGATGGAGCAGACGGTGTTATTGTTGTTAGTTTTGCTCCAACTGTACCACTGTTTTTTACAGTTAATGTCCATGTACATTTATCATCTGGTTTTGATAATGTTGTATCAGCAACTGTTACAGCAGATTCTGTTATTGTTGCTGTTCCACATGATGCTCCAGTTGCACTAGTACCAGTTCTTGATCCTGTTGCACTAGTTCCTGTGAATCCTACTTTCCAAGTAAGTGCGTTTTGAGTAACTTTACCAAAAGTTATAGTTAAAGTTGTACTTAATGCAGCATAAGCTATTCCAACGCCTAATAATACTATTACTGCAAAAAGTGCTAATAATTTTAAATTTTCATTTTTTCTCATATTTAAATCCTTCCTTTTCTATGCTTGATTAAATGGTAGCGAGAAGCTTGCTCCGCTTTGTGTAACTGCAGATGAAGCTAAACTTGTACCTGTATATCTTACAACTAGATATAAATCTTTTGTTGCACCAGCAGCAACACTAAAATTACTTGATGAAATAACTGTGCTTCCTGCTGCATTAGTTGTTAACTTATATGTGATGTTTCCACATACCATATTACCACCAGATGCAGTTCCGCATGTTGTAGAAGTTGGTTTGGTAGGTGTTACTGTTCCAAGTTGAGCATTAATTCCTCCACTGTTTTTTACTTGTAACTTATATATACAACCATCACCTGGTTTAGATAATGTTGTATCTGATAATGTTGCAGTTACACCACTTGTTGTTACTGTTCCACAAGTTCTACCTGTTGCACTAGTCCCTTCTGTTGTGGTAGCTGTTAAAGTCCCATCAACAAATGCCACACTCCAAGTTAACTTATTTTGAGTTACTTTGTTAACTGTTACTGTGAGTGTTGTGCTTAGTGCAGCGTAGGCAACAGAAATTCCGACGACAGATAAAATTGCAGCAAACAAAGCAACCTTATAATTGTTGTTAATCATTTTTTCATTATCCTCCAATCTTAATTATTAACAATATTCTTGTATCATATTATATTGTAACACATATTTTTTTTATTTCAAGAATAAAGACTAAAATTGTCAGTTTCAATTTTAGTCTTTTTAGTTATTTCGTTCCATATATTCTATCTCCAGCATCTCCAAGACCTGGACAAATATATTTTTTTTCATTTAACCTTTCATCAATATGAGCAGTATATATATCTACATCTTTGTGCTTCTTTTTTATATTATCAATACCTTCTTTTGTAGATATAATACATAAAAACTTAATTTTCTTAACACCTTTTTCTTTTAATAAATCTATGGCGTCAACTGCACTTCCACCAGTTGCAAGCATTGGATCTATTATAATTACTTCTTTATTTTTTATTCCATTTGGAACTTTAAAATAGTAATTAATTGGTTTAGCCGTTTTTTCATCTCGGTACATTCCTATATGTCCTATTTTAGCATTAGGAACTATTTTAATTACTCCATCAAGCATTCCCATTCCTGCTCTTAAGATTGGTATAAATACATAATAATTCTCATTTAATTTATTAGTCTTCATTTTTTCTAAAGGTGTTTCTATTTCGACTGGAGTTAATTTAGCATCTCTTAAAGCTTCATAACAAAGAATACTTGCTATTTCACTTACTAATTCTCTAAATTCTTTTGTACCAGTTTTTTTATCTCTTAGAATGGCTAATTTATGTTCAATTAATGGATGATTTAATTCTACTACTTTCATATTATTTACCTTTTATGTTTATTCTTTTTCATTTCTCTTTTTATTTCATTTAAAATATCATCTTTTAATTCTACAGTTAATTCTTCTTTAATATCATTTTTTAATTTTTTCATGTCTGTAGTTATTTTTCTTGTATCTTCTTCTACTTTTACAGCAATTGGTTTTTCTTCTGCAGGTAAAACTGAATTAAGTAATATACCAACTATTGCAGCTAAGCTCATTCCAGAGATTGTAAGTGATAAGTCTCCATTTACTATAGAAATTGCTGCTCCACCTAATCCTAAAACTAACATTGATGAAGCAACTATTACATTTTTAGATTCATCAAAATCAACTTGGTTTTTAATTAGTACTTTTAATCCATTTACGGCAATAAAACCATATAGTAATAATGATACTCCACCTAAGACAGCATTTGGTATTGTTGATACTAAAGCTGTAAATTTTCCTAAAAAGCCTATAACTATAGCAAATATTGCAGCAAGTCCTATTACTTTTACACTTGCTACTTTTGTCATACCAACTACTGATGTATTTTCTCCGTAAGTTGTATTTGCTGGACCACCTAATAATCCTGCTACAAATGTTGCAATACCATCACCTAGTAGAGTTCTATCAAGTCCAGGTTCTTTTATTAAATCTCTTCCAATTATATTAGAAAGTGATGTGTGATCTCCAATGTGTTCACATAGTGTTACTAAAGCAATTGGTACAATTGTTACTAATGCTGTATAATCTAATTCATAATCTTTAAATGGTATAACAAATTTTGGTAAGCTAAACCAATCTGCTTTTGCTACTACACTGAAATCTATCATACCTAAACATACTGCAAATAAATATCCTGTAATAATTCCTACTAAGAATGGAATTATCTTTAAAAATCCTTTTGCTTTTGTCATTATAAATGCTGTTGTTAAAAATGAAACTATTGCAACTACTAATACTTTGATATCTAAGTCTGTTCCACTAGATAAACCTATTTGGCTTATTGCAGATGGAGCTAGACCTAAACCAATTATCATGATCATTGGACCAATTACTACTGGTGGTAATAATTCTTCCAACCATCCTTTTCCAACTCCCTTTATAATTAATGCAATAACGCAATATACTAGACCTACGGCCATTATACCTGTCATTGCTCCACCTATACCACCTTTCATATAGGCTGCGGCTACTGGGGTAATAAAGGCAAATGAACTTCCCAAATACACTGGAGATTTACCTTTTGTACACAATATATATATAAGTGTACCAATTCCTGATGTTACTAGTGCTACTGGAATTGTTAGTACTTCTTTACCAGCAGCTGAATTTACAAGTATTGGAACTAGTATTGTTGCTCCAAACATTGCAAATAAGTGTTGAAAAGCTAAGACAATAGCTTCTTTTAGTGGTGGCATTTCATCTATATCGTATGCCATCTTTTTAGTTTTCATAAACTACTCCTCCCTTTAGGTGTTTCTTACAAAAAAAGAAGGAATTTCTAAATAGAAATACCTTCTAGTTTTACAAAGAATAAATTGAGAATAGAAAAGATAGAACAGCTGTAGCTGCAATAGTTATTTTTTTTACTACACGTTCTTTCTTTTGCATATTAACACACCCTTATAAAGAGGATAATATATTTTTTATAAAATTGCAATAATATTTTATTGTTTTATTGTAGTTTGTCAAGACATCGTGACCCCAAAATCTAAATTTATTAATTTTCTATGAATATAGAAATTATTTGTTTGATAACAATTAAGGACAAGTTTGCCTTAATTGTTTTTATATTGTAATTTCATCTAAATAGTCA
>JAFVEF010000005.1 GCA_017478105.1 Bacilli bacterium
GCCATTACATCGCTTGTTTGATATGCGTGTAATTTTATTTCTCCAAAGTCATAAACTTGAACAAAACTCTTTTTTAAATCAATTCTTTTACTATCCATTTTTAACCTCCATATATTTTATTTTTTTTAACAACCTTATTATATATCGGTTCTATTAAAAACGGAAGAACGCACTTTTTTGTAAGATACTTTCTTAAAAGTAAGTTTTATTGTATTTTATTGTTTTTAGTAGAAAAAATTTTTTTTATCCGAGCGATAACTTACTATTTGTCTTTCTAATTATACCACATTTTTTTAATTTTAATTGAGCGTAATATTACTATATTCCGAACAAAAAAGACTAGATTTCTCTAGTCTTATTTATTTAATTACTTATTGTTTTTTGCTTTGATTGCAGCTTTAATTGCAGTATAACTCGCAACACATATATGAATTAATTCTTATTTGTGAAAATATATAACTATATTTATATAATTATTATAACCACTCACCATATTTTTTAATATATATACTTTTTACTATTTGTGCAATTACTCCATATATTACTACAAAACCAATTAAATATAAATAATATATAGCTGGTAATATTACGAAGTTAAATCCTGTTGTAAAGCTTAATACTATAGGTACAGTTATAGTTGCAACTATTGTTAAGAATGTTAATAGTAATAAAGTATTACTTGGTCTAGATTTTGTAATATGATTTGTTCTTATATAGAATATCATAAATGTTTCTGTAACAATACACTCAACAAACCATGCTGTTTGGAAATAAGCTTGTAAATTCATTGAATTATATTTTAATACAAACCAGAATACTAGGAATGCTACTATATCTGTAATTGATGAGATAACTCCAAATATAACCATAAATCTTCCTATTGATTTTATGTCCCACTTTTTTACTTTCCTTAAGAAACCTTCATCAACATTATCATATGGTATACCAATTTGTGATAATTCTACAATAAAATCTTGTATTAACATTTGAATTGGTAATAACGGTAAGAATGGTAAAAATATAGATGCAATTAAGATACTAAATACATCCCCAAAGTCTTGACTTAAAGCTAGTTTCATATATTTTAATATATTTCCATAAACAGTTCTACCTTCTATAACACCATTATGTATTACTTCTAAGTTTTGTTCTAAAAGAATTATATCACTTGATTCTTTGGCAATATCTGTTCCTCCATCTACACTTATTCCGACATCAGAACTTCTTAGTGCTGGAGCATCATTTACTCCATCACCCATATATCCTACTGAATGTCCATTTTTTCTTAGAATTGATACTACTCTTTCTTTTTGCATTGGATTCATTCTTGCAAATATATCTATTTCTTCTACTTTTTTACTTAGTTCATAATCATTTAATTCATCTATTTCTTTTCCAGTTAAAATTTTAGTTTCTATTCCAACAGCATTACATATATTTTTAGTTGCAAAAGCATTATCTCCAGTTAGTATTTTTATATCTACACCATATTCTTTTAATTTTTTAATAGTTTGTTCTGCTGATGGTTTTGGTGGATCCAAGAATGCAATTAAGCCAATTAATGTAAAATCCACTTCATCTTCTGCATCATACTCATCTACACCAGTATATTCTGGTTTAACTGCTAGAGCAATTACTTGCATTCCATCTTTTGCCATTTCTTCGGCTTTTTTATTTACTTTTTCTGTTATTTCTTTTGTAATTGGAACCTCTTCTCCATTTACTCGTGCCATATCACATACTTTTATTACTTCTTCTAATGCTCCTTTGGCAATTACTCTAATTTTATCATGATGAGTCACAACTATTGATGATCTTTTTCTCATATAATCAAATGGAATTTCATCTATTTTTTTATAGTTAGATATATCTACATTATGACTTTTGGCATATTGAATTATAGCTTTATCTACTATGTTTTTATACCCCGTACCAAGAGAACTATTAACATATGCACATTTTAGTACATAATCATCATCTTCTCCATCAACATTAATATACTTTTGTAGTTCAATGTTGTTCTTTGTAAGAGTTCCTGTTTTATCAGTACATAACACATCCATAGAACCTAAATTTTGAATTGATTTAATACTTTTAACTAGAGTATTCTTTTTAGCTAATGCTTTACTTCCTTTAGTTAAGTTAACATTAACTATCATTGGTAACATACTAGGTGTAATACCTACAGCGACTGATAAAGCAAACAATAATGCTTGATTGATATTTCCTCTTATCATTCCATAAATTACAAATACTAATATACAAATTATCAACATACATTTAATAAGAAGCCCTGTAATATGATTCATACCTTTATCAAAGGTTGTTTCTTCTTTAACTACTTCTTTTTGTTTGTTCATATTACCTATAAATGTATCAAGTCCAGTTCTAATAACTACACCTTTTCCTTGACCACTTATAACATTACAACCCATTAAACATATATTATTTATATCTATAGGATCATTAGTTTTACTTTCTATATTGATATTCTTTTCTACTGCTGCACTTTCACCAGTAAATGCTGATTGATTAATAAATAAGTCTTTACTTTCAAACAAATATAAATCTGCTGGTATAACACTTCCTGCACTTAATGTAATAATATCTCCATAGACTACTTTTTCTTGTCTTATTTCTTTTTGTTTACCTTCTCTTATAACATCAGTA
>JAFVEF010000042.1 GCA_017478105.1 Bacilli bacterium
AAATGGAACCTGGTTAGATGGTACAAAAGATGATATAAACCTAGATTACTTTTATGGAGAAAAAATAGAAGTAGATTCCCTTCCAGAAGAAGTAAAGAAATTACTAACTAGTAAAATGGGAGAATGGTCAGTTGACTTAAATAACTTAGATCCAACAAAAGACCAAGAAATAGAATTTAGATATAATATAATTAATCCTGAAACAGCAACTAATTTTATATTATTAACTATTGTAGTATCTTTAACACTAATAACTATATATAAAACAAGAAAAAAGGTGATATAAATGAAAAAATTATTCACAACCATAATAGTATTATTATTAACAGTAACAGTAAATGTTTATGCAGAAGATTATAATATCTTAGTAGATGAAAATAATAACTTCACTCTAAAAGATTCAAGTAATAATCCAGTTACTGATAATAGTATTGCGAAATACGAGAATAATACTTTAACTTTAGGAGAGAATACTACATTTAATGAGATAAAGTCAAAACATGATCTAACAATAACTTCAAACAACAAAGAAGTATCAATAAAAAATCTAACTACTAAAGAAGGAAATACATATTTACCAGTAAATGTAAATATAAACAAATTAAAAGTAAAAGATGATGAAACATATTACTTTCAAATAGTTTTAGGTGGAAACCTTATAATAAATAATTCAGAATTAAATTCAAAAGAAGTTTATGATATTAAGGGATATACTTATTTTACTGATTCAAAAATAACTAATACTAAGTCAATTAATTTATCAGGGAAAAATGATGAAGGATATGGATTTATAATAACTAATTCAACAGTAAAAAGTGGTGGCCAAATATATCCTCAAATAGGAGGCACTTATATTAAAGATTCAAAAATTGAAGCATACTATTTATATTCAAGAGGATATTTTTATATTGAAGAGTCTAGTATTAATTGTAATTACTTTACTCAACAAGATGATACAAGTGAAACCTATATAAAAAATTCAACAATTAAAGTTAATAAAGCAGAACAGAATTATGGATCGGCAAATAGTAGTGGATTATTAACACTAGAAGATTCAGAATTTGAAGCTTGCAGCTTAGTCTTAAGAAAAAAAGGAATTAAAATGATTAATTCAAAACTTCATTTAGTTATAACTGATGGAGCTTATGATAGTGGTGCTCTTTCTTCAGAAGGTAACATCGAAATAAATAATTCAATATTAAATGCAGAAAAAAGTATAAGTTTATGGAATGGAGCCACTGATTATAATGGTATTATGTTTAATAATAGTGAAATAGAAACAGGTTATATAATAACTTCTATTAATCAAGATAATAATTATTTGGTATTGGATGCAAAAAATTCTAAAATTACTCTTACTAAAAATACTACTAGTTTTAGAGGAAATATGAGATTTGAAAACTGTGAATTAAATTTTCAAAAATATGTTTTTGCTTATAATAGTATATCAATAATCAATAGTAAGGGATTGTTCACTGGAATAATAATAATTGATAATAACTTAACAATCAAAGAATCAACATTATTATTTAATAATACTACTGGAACAAGTGAAAATTATGCACCATTAGTTGCTAAAAAAGATCTTATTATTAATGACAGTAACGTTGTTATAGATAACACTAGTAATAATAGAAAACCAGTTTTTATACAAGGTAAAGTAGTATTAGATGATAGAATTTTTCCAATAGATAATGTTAAAGAAAAGTTAAAGATTAAAGAAATAGAAGATTCAACTGAAGAAAGAGCTACTTGTACTACATGTTTTATAAATGATAAACCAATATATGCATTTGCTTATGATAATGATAGTTATACAGAATATGTTCAACTCGCAACAACTAAAACAATAAACTTTAGAGTAAAGAATGGAACCTGGTTAGATGGTACAAAAGATGATATAAAACTTGATTATTTGTATGGAGAAAAAATAGAAGTAGATTCCCTTCCAGAAGAAGTAAAGAAATTACTAACAAGTAAAATGGGAGAATGGTCAGTGGATTTAAATAACATAGATCCAACAAAAGACCAAGATATAGAATTTAGATATAATATAATAAATCCTGAAACAGCTAGAAATTATATTATTCTTATATTTGTAACTCTAACTGTAGTTTTATTATTAAAAAGACAAAGAAAAGTAAACAGATAAGAAAAAGGACTAGTAAACTAGTCTTTTTCTATGTTAAAATATAATGTAAGATAGGAAAGAATGTGATGTATATGAAAAAGTTATTCACAACGATAATAGTTTTATTATTAACAGTAACAGTAAATGTCTATGCAGAAGATTATAATATCATAGTAGACGAAAATAATAATTTCACATTAAAAGATTCAAGTAATAATCAAGTTACTGATAATAGTATTGCAAAGTATGAAAACAATACTCTAACTCTTGGAGAAAATAAAACATTCAATGAAATAAAAGTAAAACATGACTTAACCATAACATCAAATGATAAAGAAGTATCAATAAAAACACTTACTACAAAAGAAGGAAATACATTCTTACCAGTAAATGTAAATATTGATAAATTAAAAGTAACAGACAGTGAAACATATACTTTCAAAATAAATATTGGTGGTAATTATACCGTTAATAATAGTGAAATTAATATGCATGCAGAGCATGTTGTAAATGGTTATACTGCATATAGTAATACAAATCTTAATTCATCTTATAGTGTTGAAACAAAAGGTAGTAATGATAATAATTATGGAATAGTAATAACTAATTCAAATATTAATATAACCGGTAGTTGTCAAATATATTCTCCAAACGGTGGTATATATATTGAAGAATCATCTGTAACAGTTAATAATCTTTATTCATATGGAGAACTATATATAGATAATTCGGAAATTATTTCAAAATATGTGACTAAACAATTACAAGATGATAAAAGAATTATTATGAAGAATTCAAAAATTATAGCTTCAACTCAAATATCAATTTGGTCAAAAAGTGATGATCAATTAGTAACAATAGATAACTGTGAAATAGAATCAGGAGAAATATTTGTTCCAAATGCTGGTATAATTATTACTAATAGTAAAATTAAAAGTACTTCAGATCTCTATTCAAATAAAAGTATTACCATAAAGAATTCAAATTTGGAACTAAAATCTGGAATAGCAAAAAGAAATTCAAACGATTATGGTATGTTAACTATAGAAGATAGTGAAATACTAGGTAATATTGAAGTAGGATATCGGGATGGAAATCATGATGAATTAAAAGTAGTTATTAAAAATTCTAATATAACATCGGAACATTATGAGATTTTTAATGGAAAAATGAATTTAATCAATAGTACTCTTAATTTTAAAGGACCAGTAACTGCCAGAGGAAATGCTACTATTGAGAATTGTACAGGTGAAATTAAAGGCTTTTTTGGGAAAGAATTAAATATTAAAGAATCAAAACTTTATTTTTATAATTATAAAGATAATTATCCTTCCACAACAATTGAAGGAGACTTGATAATTAATAATAGTAATGTTGTTTTTGAGAACAAAACAAATAATTATCCAATACTTTTATTAGGCGATTTAATATTAGATGATAAAATAGTCCCAATTGATAATGAAAAAACAGTTTTAAAAGCAAGAAAAATGACTCAAGAAGAAAAAGAAAACTATACATTTCCATATGGCTTTCCAACAGATTCAGAAAAACCAATAAATATATTTGCATATGAAGATGATGCTTTTAGTGATTATGTAAAACTAGCTACTACTAAAACAATAAGCTTTAGAGTAAAGAATGGAACCTGGTTAGATGGAACAAAAGATGATATAAAACTAAATTACTTTTATGGAGAAAAGATAGAAGTATATTCCCTTCCAGAAGAAGTAAAGAAATTACTAACTAGTAAAATGGGAGAATGGTCAGTAGATTTAAATAACATAGATCCAACAAAAGACCAAGAAATAGAATTTAGATATAATATAATAAATCCAGAAACCACAAAAAATTATATTATAATGATTCTCGCAATACTTGCAGTTACTATTTTACTAAAAAGACAAATAAGTATAAGAAAAGGACTAGTAAACTAGTCTTTTTCTATGTTAAAATAAAATATAAGATAGGAAAGAATGTGGTATATATGAAAAAACTATTCACAACGATAATAGTTTTATTATTAACAGTATCAGTAAATGTTTATGCAGAAGATTATAATATCTTAGTAGATGAAAATAATAACTTTACTCTAAAAGATTCAAGTAATAATCCAGTTACTGATAATAATATTGCGAAATATGAGAATAATACTCTAACTTTAGGAGAAAATACCACATTCAACGAAATAAAAGTAAAACATAATCTAACTATAACATCCAATGATAAAGAAGTATCAATTAAAACATTAACAACTAAAGAAGGAAATAATTATATAGCATCTAATATAAATCTAAATAAATTAAAAGTAAAAGATGATGATACTTATATATTTAAAATGGATATTGGTGGTAATTTAATAGTAAATAATTCAGAATTATATTCAAAAGATTCTTGGAATGAAATAAGAGGATTCTCTTCCTTTACAGACTCAAAAGTAATAGCCAATGGATCAATTAGTATGTATGGAGTAAATGAAGAAGAATATGGATATATAATTATTAATTCAACTGTAACAAGTGGTGGACAAATATATACATCAAATGGTGGATCTTTTATTAAAAATTCTAAAGTAGAATCAAGCCCTTTATATTCAAATGGATATTTCTATATAGAGGAGTCAGATATTTTGTGTAATTATTTTACTCAACAAAATTCTGCAAGTAAAACATATATAAAAAACTCTACTATAAAAGTAAAAGGAGCAGAGTATTATTCCGGACAAGTATATTTTTCTTATCCAAGAGATGGAATATATTTATATGATTCACTAACATTAGAAAACTCTGAATTTGAAGCTGGAAGTTTGTATATTAGTAATGGAGGAATGGTAGTTAAAGATTCAACCATTAAACTTATTAAGGCAACCGAATTTAATAGTAGTGGAAATGCATCTATTTACGGAGGGCTTGATTCCAAAAATTCAAAATTATTATTAGATGGAGAATTAACGTTCTCTCCCGAAATTGATTCCTTTCAATCAAATATAGAAGATAGTGAAATAGATGTTGAAGATTTTTACATGTATAACTATCAAGATTTAAAAACATACATAAAAAAATCAATCATCACAACACATGGTAAGTATTCAAGCGTAATACATGGAGAAATTACATTTGATTCTTGTAAGTTAAATATTATCAATGGTATTAATGCATATAATAATTTTTCGATAATTAATTCCACAGGGGTAATAAAAGGCATGATTGATGCTAAAGAAAATATGGAGGTAAAAGATTCAATTATTGCTTTTTCAAATGAAACAGAATTTATCCAGTATGCACCATTATCAATAAAGCATGACTTAATAATAAACAATAGTAATATAGTCTTTGACAATAAAAAGAATTCTAATAAAGCAGTTTATATACAAGGAGATGTAATATTAGATGATAAGATAATCCCAATAGATCAAGAAAAAACAAAATTAAAATTAATAAAACTTGAAGATGATACTGAGGCAAGAACTACTTGTAGAAATTGTTATGATGAAGATAGACCAATATATATTTATGCATATGAAGATAATACTTTTAGTGATTATGTAAAATTAGCTACTACTAAAACAATAAGTTTTAGAGTAAGAAATGGAACCTGGTTAGATGGTACAAAAGATGATATAAACCTAGATTACTTTTATGGAGAAAAAATAGAAGTAGATTCCCTTCCAGAAGAAGTAAAGAAATTACTAACT